>JAUHZF010000188.1 GCA_030426145.1 Polyangia bacterium | reverse complement strand
GTGCCAGGTCTCGGGGGGCTCCGCGCCCGAGTAGGCGTGGCCGAGGAGCACGCCTCTCCCGATCGTCACGGTGCCGAAGTACCCGGTGCGCAGGGCGACGGGCGCGGTTGCATCGCTGGTCTCGACCGGCGGCGCTGCGACCGAGGGCGCCTGGGCCGTGGGCGATCCGCCACAACTCGAGACGCCCACGAAGACTAGCGCGACCTTGCGCAACGCCCCCCTCACCGAGGCTCAGTCCTCGGCGTGCTTGGTGATGAGGCGGTGTGCGATGAGACGCAGGGCGTTGATGCGGATGAAGCCCGCGCTGTCCTGCTGATCGAAGCCGCCCGAGACGTCCATGCTCGAGAGGTTCTCGTCGTAGAGCGACGAGGGAGAGGTGCGGCCGATGGGGGTGGCGTTGCCCTTGTAGAGCTCCATGCGCACCGTACCGTCGATGATGGCCTGCGCCTTCTCGAGGGCGCCGCGGAGGAAATCCATCTCGGGGCTGAACCAGAAGCCGTTGTAGATGATGGCGGCGAACTCGGGGGAGAGCATGTCCCGCAAGCGGCGAACCTGTTTGTCCATGGCGATGCCCTCGAGGTCGCGAAGGGCCGAGTAGAGGATGGTGCCGCCGGGGGTCTCGTAGATCCCGCGCGACTTGATGCCCACGTAGCGGTTCTCGACGATGTCGATGCGGCCCACGCCGTTCTTGCGGCCGACCTCGTTGAGGTACTGGAAGAGCGCGAGGGGATCGGTCTCTTCGCGTCCGTCGTTGAGATTCTTCACGCGGACGGGGTAGGCGTCCTTGAACTCGATCTCGATCGTCGTGACCTCGTCGGGCGCTTGGGTCGGGTCGACGCAGACGGTGAAGGTGTCCTTGTCGGGCCGCTTCATCGGATCCTCGAGGATCCCCGACTCGTAGCTCTTGTGCATGAGGTTCTCGTCGGTCGAGAAGGGCTTCTCGAGGGTGACGGGGATCTCGATGCCGTTCTCTTTCGCGAAGTTGATGAGGTCGGTACGACCCTGAAACTTCTCGAGGAACGAAGCCATCTTCCAGGGAGCGAGCACCTTGATGCGCGGCGCGAGTGCGGCGTAGGCGAGCTCGAAGCGGACCTGGTCGTTGCCCTTTCCGGTGGCGCCATGGGAGACGAAGTCCGCGTTCTCCTTCATCGCGATCTCGATGTGGCGCTTGGCGATGATCGGTCGTGCGAGGGAGGTCCCGAGAAGGTAGCGCCCTTCGTAGATCGCGCCGCCGGCGATGGCGGGGAAGATGTAGTCGGTGACGAACTCGCGTTGGAGGTTCTCGACGTAGACCGCAGACGCGCCGGTGGCCTCGGCGCGGCGCTTCACCTCGTCGAAGTCCTCCTCTTGCCCGACGTCGGCCACGTAGGCCACGACGCGGTAGCCCTCGAGCTCGAGCCATTTGAGGATCACGCTGGTGTCGAGCCCACCGGAGTAGGCGAGGACGACCGTCCCTTTGGAACCGCTTGCCATGGCGGGTGCCTAACACCAAACCGGCCGGCGCGTCATGTCCGCTTTGGACCGCACGCGAACCTCGCCCCTCCAACCCGGAACCTCGCCCAAAACCCTCGACCCGGAACCTCGAACCCGGAACCTCGAACCTCGAACCTCGAACCTCGAACCAGGAGCCTCGCGGGTGGATCGACGATCCACCCGGGACACCACGTACTCGCGCCGGGTCCCCAATATTTCAGCATGTTGAGTCAATGTAGGTGTGGCTCATACATTGCATGGGACTGGCGACATGCGGTTCGGGTGGTGTGCGGGGCTGGTGCTCGCAGTGGCAGTGACGGGGTGGTCGTCGGGCGCGATGGCCTCCACCGACGAGGACGCCCGCGCGATCGAGGCCGAGGCGCTGAAGAGCATGCGGGCGGGCGACACCGAAGCGGCTTACCTCCTCGCCCTCGAGGCCGACGCTCTCGACTCGTCCATCGTGTCGCGCTGGCTCATCGCCATCGGTGCCGATGGGCTGGGCCGGCGCGCCGAAGCCCTGGCTGCCTATCGGAGCTTGGTCGCCGAGGGGTCGTTGCCCGCCGTGCGCGCGGCCGAGGCGCGTCGCCGGATCACCGCCCTCGAGAAGGCCGACACCCCCAAGAAAGCTGACACCCCTGAGAAGCCGCTGAAGAAGAAGAAGCCCGCGGCGCCACCTCGAGAGGAGCCGGATGATGCGTCCAAGCCGGCTCCGAAGGCTGAGCCTTCTGCCGCGCCGCCTTCGCTCCCAGCATTGGGACCTGCGCCCGGCTCCCTTCCATCGGCTGAAGCGCCCGCCCCGGGGGCGACGGCCATCGGGCTGCGCGTAGGGGGATTTCTCGCCCTCGCGGGCACGTTCGGGGCCGGCGGCGCGCTCGTCTACTACGGGCTGTCGTCGCGCACCGCGGCCTCGAGCAACGCCCGCTACGTGAACGGCGTCTACGCCCAGCGCCTCATCCCCGTGACCGCGGGGCTCGGGGCGGCCGCCCTGGTGATGCTGCCGCTCGGTTACCTCGTCGAGTGGGACGACGCCGAAACGGCGGATGCCAAGGCTGCCAAGGAGACCCACGTCTCATTCGCGCCTGGGCCCGGCGAGGTCGGCCTCGGCCTCGACGTTCGCTTCTGAGGCGCTTGGGCTATCATGGTCCGATGAGGCCGAAGCTCCTCATCGGGCTGTTGGGGACCGTCGTCGGGGCAGGGTGCGGCTTCGACTGGGACGGCCTCGACCCTCGAAGCTCGAACCTCGAAGCTCGAACCTCGGACGGCTCTAGTCGCTGTCTAGGGGAGCGAAGAGGTCTTCGACGTCGGCGGCTTCGAGCGGGCCGGCGCGGCCGCCTCCGAGGATGGCGGAGGCGAGCTTGCGCTTGCGCTCCTGGAGCTGGAGCATGCGCTCTTCGACGCTGCCCGCCACGATGAGGTTGTAGACGAAGACGGGGCGCTTCTGACCGATGCGGTAGGCGCGGTCGGTGGCCTGGGCCTGCGCGGCGGGGTTCCACCACGGATCGTAGTGGATGACCGTGTCGGCGCCGGTCAGCGTGAGGCCCGTGCCGCCCGCTTTGAGGCTGATGAGGAAGACGTCGGCGCGTCCTTCCTGGAACGCGTCGACCTTGGCCTGCCGGTTCTGGGTGGAGCCGGTGAGGGTGAGGTGGCCGATGCCGGACTGGAGCAGCGCCTCGCTGATGATGGAGAGCATGCTCGTGAACTGGGAGAAGATGAGGATGCGGTGACCATCCTCGAGCTGGCTCTGCACCATCTCGAGCAGCACCTCGAGCTTGGCCGACGTCTCGACCTGTCGCGCGGCCGGCACCCGTACGAGCCGAGGGTCGCAGCACACCTGGCGCAGCTTCATCAGCGCGTCGAGCACCCCCACCGTGGAAGCGGCGAGGCCCTTCTTGCGGATGAGCTTGCGTACGTCGGCGTGCGCCGCGACACGGATGCTCTCGTAGAGCTCGCGCTGCTGTTCCGGGAGGTCGACCGGCCGCACGATCTCGGTCTTGGGCGGCAGGTCCTTGGCCACATCGCTCTTGAGGCGACGCAGGATGAAGGGCGAGACGCGACGCTGCAGCTCGGCGAGCCGAAGGTCGTCGCCCTGCTCGATGGGGAGCTTGTAGCGCTCGCGCAGCGTCTTCGGGTTGCCGAGCATGCCCGGCATGAGGAAGTTGAACAGGCTCAACAGCTCGCCGATGTGGTTCTCGAGCGGGGTGCCCGTGAGGCAGAGCCGGTTGTCGCACTGGACCCGGCAGACCGCCTTGTGGGCCTGACTGCGGTGGTTCTTGATCGCCTGCGCTTCGTCGAGGATGACGAAGGTGAAGCGGTGCTCATCGAAGATCTCGCGGTCCCGCCACAAGAGGGCGTAGGTGGTGATCACCACGTCGCTCTCCGCGATCTTGTCCATGTGCTTGTGGCGCTTGGTCCCGTGCAGGAGCAAGACGTCGAGCGAAGGCGCGAACTTCTCGATCTCGCGCTTCCAGCCCCCCATCAGGCTCGTGGGAGCCACCACCAGACACGGGGCCCGGAGCCGACCCGCCTCTTTTTCGGCCAGGATGTGGGCGATGGTTTGCAACGTCTTGCCGAGACCCATGTCGTCGGCGAGCACGCCGCCCATGCCGAGGCTACGTAGGTGTTGCAGCCAGGCCACGCCTTCGGCCTGGTAGGGGCGGAGGGTCGCCTGCAACCCCACGAGCGGCGGGGCTTCGTCGCCGGTCGGACGCCGGGTGAGCTTGTCGCCGAGGTGCCGCAGCTCGGCTTGGCCCCGCCAATCGAGGCGCCCTTGCTGTCCCTCTTCGAGCTCGAAGGCATCGTCGAGCAGGGTGAGCAGGCCCGCATCGTGGCGGCTGAGCGGCACCCCGTTTTCGCGGACCTTGCCCTCGTAGAGATCGCGCAGCACCTGGAGCACCTGACCGATGCGCTTGGCCGGGACCGGGAGGTAGACGGTGTCTTCCAGCTTGCCGTCGGCGGGGCTCACCGGGAGGGCGAAGAAGCGCGACGATGCGCCGGTCAGGCCGGCGAGCGTTCCCTCGTCGGGTTGGCCCTCGATGAGGTCGATCAGAGCGGGGAGGAGGCTGATCCGGCGCCCGTTGAGGGTGACCCCCAGCTCGAGGCTGAACCAGTCGGGTTGCTCCTCGTCGGGGTCGACCGAGGCGTACCAAGGCGTCTCGGAGCTCAGCACCCGGTAGGGGTAGGCCTCGTCGACCTCGACCTCCCATCCGAGCGCGCGCAGCTGGGGGAGGGCGTAGGCGCCGAACGAGCAGAAGCCGTGCACGTCGCCGTGCACCCGCACGACGTAGTCGGCCTTCGAGTCGTAGGCCGGCACGTAGCTCTGAAGGCACTCGACCTCCACCGCGCCGAAGCTCTCGAGGAGGAGTTTGGCGTGGTCTTCCGCCCGGCGGTTGCGCTCGCCCCGACCTCGCCCGGGCACGAACACGATGTCGCGCGGATCGTCGGCGCGGAGCAGCTCGTCTCCGTAGCGGAAGGAGAGGCAGAGAACGGGGACGTCCTCCTCCTCCATGGACCCAGACCAACCGTCTTCGCCGGCCACGACCATTCGCTCGGTCGCCACCCGTAGATGGATGATCGGATCGAGCGGAGCGGCGCGCGGGACGTCAGGCTGAAACGACGTGCTCGTGCTTGCTACCATGCCTCTGCGCGTGTGAGCAGGGACAGATGTATAGGCAACGATGTCGGTCAGGGGAAGTTTTTCATGGGTTTCGCAGCCCTCGATCTGTGATTTGGTAGGGAGATGTACGTGCGTTCAGGCATTTGCACGTCCGACAAAATGACGACGCCCGCGCGTCCCATGAGGGAACGGCGCGGGCGGCAGTCCGTGAACGAGGGGTGGCTCAGCCCGCCTTCTCTTCGGCTCCTTCGTCCTTCTTGTCCGTCTTCTTGCCGGCCTTCACCCAGCCTTTGATGCCCGCGCGCATGACCGACACGTTCTTGTAGCCCGCCTTCTGAGCGACCTCGGCCGCACGCGGAGCCGACATGCAAGCCTGGCTGCCACAGTAGAAGACCAGCTTGGCTTCCTTGTCCTCGGGGAGCTCCTTCAGGTCGTACTTGGTGTCGCTGGTGAGGAGCACGGCGCCGGGCAGGGTGCCGTACTTGCTTCGCGTCGCATCGCCGTTGGCGTCGACGGGGGTGCAGCCCGCGTCGGCGAGGAGCTTCTCGACCTCGTCGGGGCTGTGGTTGGTGAAGGCGTCGTGGGCGTCCTTCTTTTGGTCCTTGGGCGCCGCTTCCTCGGCGTCGGCCTTCGCAGGGGCCTCCGCCTTGGTCGGGGTGGCCGGGGCCGGGTCCTTCTTGTCGTCGCAGCCAGTGGCGAGGACGAGGCAGGTCGATGCGATGATGAGCTCTCGGATCATGGTGTTCCTTTCTAGAGCTATCCTTACGTTACGCAACCCTATCGAGTTTCGCTCCAAGCGTCCGCTTCTGCTGCGACGCGCGCGATGAGGGCCCTCGCCCCTTGTAGATCGAAGGGTTTGCTCAGGATTTCGACGCCGTGCTCGTCGCCTGCCGCGTAACCACCGGTCATGAGGATGAAGCGGCGCTGAAGGTGTGGGTGCTCGCCCTCGAGGGCGTGAAACAGCTCCATCCCGGTTCGGCCCTCGAGGCCGAGGTCGGACAGGACGACGTCGTACCCATGGTCGATGGCGAGGAGCGCGAGCGCTTCTTCTACGCTGACGCAGGCCACGACCTCGGCCGTGTCTTTCAGACCGCGCTGGAGGGCTCGGATCACGAACCGCTCGTCGTCGACGACGAGGACGCGGAGTTTTCGCGAGGGGGCCCCCATTCCCGGAATGGTTAACACGCTCGGCGAGCTTGAAAACACTGGGTTGCGTGTGCACCCCCCCGGAGGGAGGGGGGCCGTTGTAAAAACAGGTGCTTCCGGCGATCAGAGCCGAAAGTAGGTGCCGGCGATCCGACGAGATCGCACCTCCACCGACTGCGTCTGTCGCCCGTCTTCGGTCCGGCAGCTCACGCGATGTGCGCCCGGGTGGGCCTGAACCTTGAGGAGCTTGCCGGCGCCATGGGGGGTGCCGTCCACGAAGAAGACGCAGGGCTCGGACGAGCGCGCCACGATGTAGCCCATGGTCCGCTTGCGTTCTGCGATCGCGGCGAGGAATCCGCCCCGGCTCGGCTGCCGCGGGGGTGACCAACGCGCCGAGGGCGCCTGAGCCCGCGGGGCCGGGGCCGCGACCTTCGCCACGGTCTTCTCGGGCGCGGCCTCTGCTGCGGTCTCGGGCTCTTCGGGGGCTTCGTGCTCATCCGGGTCGCCGGCCTCTTCGACCTCTTCATCGAGGGCGCCGTCGTCGGCGGCCGCGATCGGGGCCTCTCGCTCGTCGGCAGCCGGGGGTTCCGCCGGGAGCTCGACCTGGACGTCGCTGAGGCTCGACGCGAGCGGGGTGGCCGACCGGCTGGGCAACAGCGCCAGCGCGCCGAACCCCGCAAGCAAGGCCGAGGCCGCTGCCATCGCGCCCACCCGCCACCACGACGGCATGGCCGTCCTTCGCGGCGGCGGGAGCGTGGTGAGCAGGCGGGAGAGCTCCATGTCACGAGGCATCGGCGCCGGGCGCGGGATGTCGACCGCCGGGCCCTCCCACGACAAGGACGCGCTGTCGGAGGGAGGGGTCGGTTGGGCGTAGGCATTCCAGCTCGCGTGGGCCCACGCATCGGGGTCGGCCTTGGCGGACCGGGTCGGAGCCGCCTCGACGGGAGGCGCGGCCATCGGCGCGGTCATCGGCGCGGCGGCCGGCATGGGGACTTCGTGCGCGGCCGTCACGGGCGCCTGCGCCGTGGGGGTATGGGCGGCGATCGGTTCGGCCACCGTTGCGGCCTCGTAGCCAAACGCGGGGCCGGGGGCCGGAGGGATGACGTCGGGCAGCGGGGCCATGACGTCGGCCCGGTCGAAGGTCGGCGCCGGCGCCGAGATGGGCGGCGGATCCGGCGCGATGCTGGGCGCGGTCTCGTCGCGCGGGGAGATGTGCGCGAAGGGCGGGGCCGTCACCTCGAACGGCGACTCAGGCCAGGCGGGCACCTCTGGCGCGCCACTCTCGACCGTGGCCGGGGCCTCGAAGGTAAAACCAGCCGCGGGGCGCGCGCTTCGGGCCTCGATCTCGGGCGCCGCGTGCCGGGGGGGCTCGGGGGCGGGGCCAGCCACGAGCGTGGGGCGGCGCGGCGGCAAGCTCGGTCGCTTCGACGAAGGTCGGGGGGGAATGGTCGGCGCGCGACGCGGCGTGGCGCTCGGCAGGGTCGAGCGCGGGGGGCTCGAGGGACGCGGTGGAATCGAGGAGGTGGGGCGCGGCGGAACCGACGGGCGCGGCGGAACGGATGCCGGACGAGGGTCCGACGCCGGACGCGGGATCGGGCGTGGCGGAGGAGGCGGACCGGCGCGGTGGGTCGACAGCGCCCGTCGAGGGGGCGGCTTCGGCCGCGCCGCAAACAGCGTCGGATCCGGCTGCGTCTTCTGCGGAGGCCGGGGCGGAGTTCTTCTCGGCGGGGTGTCCATGTCGGGTGCGAGACCCGAATGCATGGGTCCGACCCAACTACAGACACGAACCGTGCCGGCTGTAGATCTCTGAAATCGCGTCGGGTGCACCCGCAGCGGACAGCGCGCACCTGGACCAATCGATCCATGTAGTTGGACCGGAGACGAAGTGTGCTGGGGCCTGAAGTGGAGGTGCCTGTTTCGGGCCCGCTTCAGTCGCCGACGGCGAAGTACATCACGTAGTACGAAGCCTCTTCGTCGTTGTGGTTCACGTACTTCTGACGGTGGATGTTGGGCGTGAACGAGTACCGGTTGAGGAGGAACTCGTCTTCGGGGGTATTCGGGTCGTCGGGAATGGGCGGCACGCCGCCGCTGAAGAAGCTCTCCGCCCCCACGTTGACCGAGTAGCCCTGGCCCACACCGAGGTTGAAGTTGGCGTCGATGCCGTTGCCGAAGAGCCCGAAGCTCGTCTTGGCGCCCACGGTGGTGGTGGTGGCTTCGCTGTTGCTCTCGCTCTCGCCCACCTTCATGCGGAAGGAGACGTAGCCGACGTCACTGACCTGGAAGTCGGGCACATCGGTGAAGACCATGTCTTCTTCGGCCACGGGCTGGCCCCCGAGGGTGAGCATCTCGTTCGGGTAGGAGCTCACGTCGCCAACGCGGATGGGCACGTCGATGACCGGCGCCCGACCCGACTTCTTCGCCATCGCGTTGTAGCGCTTGGAGGACCAGAGCTGGGTCTGCCCGCCGACGGGGATGAACACGTCCATCGTCTGCCCCGTGCCCCCGATGAGGTTGTTGGGGTCGAGCGTCTCGTAGCGATAGCGGTGGTAGCAACCGCAGCTCAGGATGACGGCTGCGTAGTCGACGCCGAAGAGCTCGGGGTTGGCGTGCACGCTGTAGCGCGCGCCGATCGAGACGAACTTGCTGAGGGTCCGGCTGTACTTCCAGTTCTTGCCGAACTCGGCCCCGACCTTGGCCTTGAACGGGCCCGCTTCGGCCCCGAAGCTGACCCCGATGCCCACGCCGAGCGAGAGCGTGTCCGTGGTCGACTCGCTCGTGTTTTCGACCTGACCGACGGTGATCTTGGCCGCGAGGGCACCTACGGCGAGCTTGGCGGCGTAGGGGGGGAACATGAGCACGGCGATGGGGACCGCATCGCCAGCCACGAGCTCGGGACCGTCGACGAGCTTGCCCGTGGCCGAGTCGCCATTCCAGTCGACCATGCTCAGACGGGTGGAGGTGCCGCCGACGCCGACGGGGGCGCTGCCGAGGGAGGTGATGTTGCCGTCGCTGGCGCTGAAGAGCTCGAAGATCTGGCCATCGCGGAGGATGGCGATCTCGTCCGCGTCGTCGGAGTTGCGGTCGCCGACGGCCACGTCCTTGGTGCGGCCGTTCACGTTGGTGGTGGCGACGATGGCGTCCTGCGCGGGGGAGAAGACGTGGAGCTTGTCGTCGTTCCAGCCCCACCAGCCGCCGTCCTCGAGAAGGACCAGCTCGCTGAAGCCGTCGCCGTCGAGGTCGCCCGACGAAAACGAGTGCGCCTTGATGTTGACGTTCCACCCGAGCGTTGCTTCCTGGCCGGTGATGTCGGCGTCCTGGTTCCAGACGAGCATCTGAACCTGGCCACCCATGTCGAGCAGGAACACGGGCTCGGAGAAGCCGTCGCGATCGACGTCGCCCACGGCGACATCGAGACCGGTCACGTCGTCGATCTTGGCCCCCGAGCACGTGCGGGTGTCGACGTTGCAGACGCTGATGGTGCCATCTTCGGAGAAGGCGACCAGCTCCTCGATGCCGTCGTTGTCGACGTCACCGACGTCGATCGCTTTCGGCCACAAACCGATGTCGAGATCGAAGAGACCATCGGGGCCGCGCACGATCACCTTGTCGGAGAACTCGATGGCCACGGCGATGGCTTGAGGCTGCGTGCCCAACATGTTGCCGCCGGCCACGTCGACCACGTTGCCGCCCTCCGCCGTGAGGTTCCACGAGCTCATGTAGGCGCCGTCGCTGCCCTCGTAGGCGTCGACGTAGCTGCCGTCGGAGATGATGGCGACCTCACCGTCGGTGCCGAAGAAGTGTTGGATCCCGAGGGGCGCCTGGCTGTCGTAGCTGTCGACGCAGCGGGCCATCATGCAGACGCCCTGCTCGCAGGTCTCGCCGCCCGCACACTCGTCGGAGGTGGTGCAGCTGACGTTGGTGTCGGTGTTGTAGGGGTCGGAGCCAGGCACCTCATCGGGAAGCCGATCGAGGTCGCGGTCCTCCGGAACCGCACAACCAACCGCCAACGCCAAGCTCGACGGCAGCAACGCGGCCACGAGCCCTGCTCTGAGGGCGGCGCGCCACCGCACCGAAGCTCGTTTGTCTTCCCGACCAACCATCAGCAGTCCTCCTCCGCCTTGGTGTGCCGCAAGGTATTACATTCCCCCTTACTGAACCGTCACGCCTCAGTGACAATTCATCGACAGCCGCGGAGGGGGCTACGCGTCTGAAATCATGGGGTTGCCGTCGCGATGTTCATCAACTCGACCTCGAACTCGAGGATGGCGTTGGGGGGCACCTTGCCTTGGGCGTGATCGCCGTACCCGAGGTGAGGAGGGATGATCAGCTTACGAAGCCCGCCTTGCCGCATGCCGAGCAGCCCCTCTTCCCAGCCCTTGATCATGCGACCGTCCCCGATCCGGAAGGTCAGCGGCATGCCGCGCTCCCGCGAGCTATCGAAGACCGTGCCGTCCTCGAGCCGCCCCACGTAGTGCACGGAGATCTCGTCTCCGACCTGAACCTCGGGACCCGAGCCGGGCGCGAGCTCTTCGACGCCGAGGCCGCTCGGCCGCACCTCGAATCCCTCGTCGGGTTCGGAGGAGGGACCTCCGTCGTCGGCAGCCCAGGACAGATCGTGCTCGGGGGGGACCGGCTCGGACGTCATGGACGGAGACGGCTCCACCTTCACCGCAGGAGGCGGCGTGGGTGCGCCCGCACAGGATAACCCCCCACATAACAGCAGGGTAGACGCAACGCGTCGTAGATCTTGTGTACTCAACATCAGGATTTCGCGTGCTATACCCTCAAGGCTTTGCGCTTGAACCAGGGTACATGGGCGCGCGCCGTTATGCTCGGCGCGCTGGTGATGACGACGGGCTGCTCGAGTGAGACCGACGGCCCACCGGCACGTGCGGCGTGCATCGTCGATGGCGACGGGGTCGAGATCTGCGTTCGCGAGGCCGGCGCGGCGATCGACGAAGAGGGCACGATCGCCGTCGTGGCGCTGGCGGGGCAGCCCTACTGGAACAGCGACTACCTCCAGGTGCCCATCGGGCGCCTGCTCGAGAACGCTTCGACCGACGGCTACAAGGTGCGCATCGCAAGCTACGACTACCGCGGGATTGGCCGAACGGCTCCGCCCGAGCAGCCGTCGTTCCTCCTCGAGAATTACGCCAACGACCTCGAGGCGGTGCGTAAGAAGATGAAGGCGGACCGCATCCACATCTTCGCGCACGGCTGGGGCGCGCTCGTCGCCTACGAGTACCTGCGGCTCTACCCGCAGAACGCGGCCGGGCTGATGCTCATCAACGCTGCGGCGCCGACCGTGGCGGCCAACAACGAGGGCGCGGCCGGGGTCACGCTCCGGATCAACTACCTCCTCGAGCAGAACCTCATCGCCAACCCCCTCCCGCCTGACGATGGCGACAGCTGCCAGCCCGAGCAGTCCGAAACGATCCGGGCCCAGTTCCACTCCTGGCAAGAAGAGTTCTACGAGGTCCCTCAGACCACGAAGGACATCCTCTGCTCGCGCGGGATGAAGAACACGGTCGAAGGCGTGCTCATCAGCACCGGCTACGACTTCGCCGCCGCAGCCAACGCTTTCACCGGTCCTCTCATCGCCATCGGAGGCCGGAGCGACCCGCGCGACCTGTCCGTCATGCACGAGGCCATCGGCGGAGTGTTCAACAACGCCCAGCAGTACACCGACTACGACTGCTACCAGAACACGCAGATCTGCGACGTCGTCGTGCCGGCGTCGGGCTTCTTCCCCTGGTACGAGGCCAAGCTCGACCTCACCGGGATGAACGCCCCCGAAGGCACCATCTTCTACCAGGCCATCTCGGACTACCTCACCAAGGTCACGCCCTAGCTGCCCCTACAGCGGTTCGCTACGGCGCTAGCGGAACCGCCGCCCCTCAGGGGCTATTCGGGGTCACAGACGCCGTCGCAGGCGTTCGTGACCTCGCCGTCCATTTGGAAGAAGGCGTCGAGCTGATCGTTGGCGCGGTCGAGCCGGCGTAGGCCGCCGTGCACCTCGTTCGTCATCGAGGGCGGGGTTGCCGTGAGGCCGGGGAGGGGTGAGACCCCAAAGTCGTATTCGACGAGGGCGCTCTGGAGCGGGCCTTCGGTCTCGACGAAGCCGGTCACCGCCCTCGGCGCTGGCGAGAGCAGGGGGAGGCGCAGGCTTCGGGCGTAGAAGTGCGAGCCGAGGTTGGGCACGAGGGCATCGCCGATGCCCATCTGGAAGAGGAGCTGGCGTGATGCCGGGCCGTCTTCGAGGGGGCTTTCGAGCACGAGGTCGGCGTAGGTGAGGGGGTCGATGCGGTCGAAGGTGGTCTGCGACAGCATCGCAAATTTCTGCTCGTCGAGCCGGTTGTCCATGTGGGCGCCGATGAGGGCGAGGAACGGAATGAAGGGTGCAGCGCGGAACATCATCATCGAGAAATCCGCGCCCCCCACGCTGAAGGCGGCCTTCGAGATGTGGGGCGTGAGGCCCATGAAGGTGCCGCCGAGGATCGCGCCCTGGCTGATCCCGTAGAAGTAGAGCTCATCGCCGACGACGTTCTGCCCGTCGACCTCCAGCTCGGGGAGGGTGGGGAGCACGGTGCGCACGGCTTCGCTGAGGGTGATGAAATTGGCCATGCCCTGGTGCACGCGATCGATGAAACCGAGGGCGGCCTTGGGGTCGGTGCCGAGAGATTCGGCGAGCACGGTGCGGTCGTCTTCCATCATGCCCCACCAATCGGCGGCGACGATGATGTAGCCCCAGCCGTCGCCGACCTCGTCGATGTCTCCGAGGATCTCGTGGCGGTTGCCGAAGAAGCCGTGTCCGAACTGCATCACCCGCACCGGCGGCGAGCCCGCGGGCCGCGCGGCCACGCTGGCGGGGATGAGGACGGTGAAGGGCACCTCGACCGTGCCCTGCGCTACGACGTCACCGTCGCCGTCGTGGTTCACGCGCGCGAAGGGCTCGGGCGTGTCCATGAAGAGCGGCACGGTGACGGTGGCCTCGATGCGACGGAAGACCTCGGCGTCCACGTCGGTCTCCTCGACGCTGACGATGGTCACCTTCGGGGGCGAGGCCTGCAGGTGCGCCAGCAGGTTGCGGCGCATGGAGAGCATGTCGCGGCGGGCGTCGTCTGCGCTTCGGGTGGTGAAGTCCCACGCGAGCTGGAGGTTGCCGCGAGGGATGCCTGCGCCTTCGAGGGGCGCGAAGACGTCGGTCTCGTAGCGGGCCAGGGGTTGCAAGGCGGGGTCGTCGCCAGCGACCCGGTCGCGTAGCCGCCGGAAACCTTCGGGGGCCTCGGCGCGCGCGCCGGAGACGAGGGTGAGGTTGCGCAGGGCGACCACGTATCGGGTCGCCGGGTCGAGTCGCTGCAGGGGCCGGATGATGAGGGCGCGGAGGTGGTCCTCGCGCGGTCTCGGATCGAGCTCGGCCAGGTGCAGGATGCGCTCCCCCGTCGTGGCATCGATGAGCACGGTCTGGCTGTCGTCGTCGAGCGAGCGTTCCGGATCGACGGTGGCATCGACGAGCCCTTCTCCGGAGAGTCCCTCGGGGAAGAGGGCGAGAATTTGATTGCCGAGGGAGAAACCGTCGGCGGGATGTTCGGCGAGGAAGTCGATGATGTTGCCGTCTTCATCCCTGAGCTGGGCCGCATCGCTGAGCTCGACCCGGTGGCCAGAGGCCGTGGAGGCGTCCTCGACGAGAAAGAAGTCGGACGGGTAGGGCAGCAGGCAGTCCCCGTCGCCCGCGAGCGGCTGACACCCTTCGGGCACCGCGAGAGGCGGCAGGGTGTCGGTGTCATCCGAGCACCCCGTCAGGGTCAGCGTCGCCGCGAGCCCGAAGAAGAAGACGGCGTTGGTACGACCTCGCCCCATACCCTTTGACGTACCAGGTTTTGCGCAGCCTTGCGGACACATGTGGCTGCTGCGCCACAGTCTCGTGCTCGACCACGGATTCGTTCGTCGCGGCCTTTGGCGCGACTCCTGCTTCGCTTGCCTGGCCTGATGTATCATCGTCATCCGATGAAGGCGGCGGCGGTCGTGAGCGCAGGGCTCCTCGGGCTCGTGGGCGCGTGCCTTCAGCTCCCGATCCCGGTGCGCGACCGATTGCCCCCGCCGGCCGACGGTGGGGGAGGCGGCGGCGGTGGCCGAGGAGGCGCTGGCGGTGCAGGTGGCGAGGGAGGCGGACTCGTGGTCGTGCAGGCCCTTCCGCCATGCGAGGCGGACCAAACCGAAGGTTGCAGCCCGGTCATCATGCTGGCGGCCGGTGCCTGGCACACGTGTGCGCTCGTCGAAGGTGGCGACGTGTGGTGTTGGGGTTCGAACCTCTACGGCGAGCTCGGTGATCCCAACCTGCCGAAGCTGAGCCACTACGGTGCGCACCTCGTCCCGGGCCTCGGCAAAGCAGACCTCGTCACCGCCTCCAGCCACGCCACCTGCGCGCGGGTCGACGGCAAGGCCTACTGTTGGGGCCGTCACGAGCTCGGCGAGCTGGGCACGGCCACGCCGACATCGGAGCCCCTGGCGGGGCCCCAGCGCGTGGCCTTGCCCGAGGGGGCGCATGTCTCACAGCTCGCGGGCGCGGGCGCGTCGATGTGCGCCATCGTCGATCAGCGCGAGGTGTGGTGCTGGGGGCGCAGGCTCAACGGGCAGCCGTGGTGGGGCGAGCAACACACCGGCGTGCCGACGCCGATCGCTGGATTGTCAGACATGCTCAGCATCGATCGTGTCGCCATCGGAACGTACGTCGGCTGTGTCGTGACCTCCGATGGTCTCGATGTGCGCTGCTGGGGAGGCACCGATGACGCCACCTCCGTCGGCCACGGAAGCCTCGGTGTCGTGCCCGTGGCCACCTCCGTGACCGACGACCTGGTGGTCCCCGTCGAGCACATCGCCATCCGCGGCTTCGTCTGCACCACGGCGGCCGGCCAGCTCCAGTGCTGGGGCGACCTCCGCGAGCACGGCGGCGACATCTACACCATCCCCACCATCATCGCGGGGATCAGCGGGGAAGCCTCCAGCATGCAGTTGGGGTGGAAACAGCAGTGTTTCTTGTGGCCCACCAAGGAGGTCGCATGCCGGGGCTACGGCCGTTATGGCGAGCTCGGCCTCGAAGGCTTGGAAGGGGACCACATATACGACCTCGTCACCATGGCGAGCGATGTGGAGCAGCTCGCGACGGGTTGGCAACACAACTGCGTGCTCCTCAGCAACGGCGGAGTGAGCTGCTGGGGCAACAACCTCCAGGGACAGTGCAACCCCAGCCCGGCCACGACGTTCACGGAGCCGACGCCCGTGCCGTTTGCTCCGTGAGTTCGGGGTTCCGCGGTCGGGGTTCCGGGTTCGAGGTTCGAGGTTCGAGGTTCGGGGTTCGAGGTTCGGGGTTCGAGGTTCGAGGTTCCGGGTGCGAGGCTCTCGAGGTCGAGCACGCGACCGAGTCCGAGATCGAGGTCGCGATCGTCCCGAGATCGAGAACGAGGTCGCGATCGTCCCGAGATCGAGAACGAGGTCGCGATCGAGCCCGAGATCGAGAACGAGCCCGAGATCGAGGCTACGCCCGAGAATGCCTCAGCACGGTGCTGACGCCGCCCGCGTAGCCACACCCTGGGCGTGTTCGAGGCGCCGCGAATTCACGTGCTTCCACGACGAACGTCGTGGCCTCCCGCTTGCAGTTGGGCGCAGTACATGAACCGTTCACGCATCGCGCTCACGCTTACGACCATCTCCATCGTCGCCCTGACCGCGACCGGCTGCTCGATCCTCGGCATCGGTGGCTCGTCGTCGTCTTCGCCCAAGAAGCCCGAGCCCGCGGCACCGAAGCCTGACCCCGCGCTTGCCAAGACGGTGGAGATCACCGTGCAGAACGACACCGGTGCCGACATCTGCCGTTTGCATGCCCGCGAAGACGCGCTTCGGGACGCGTACTCGTGGAGCACCAATCACCTCACGCAGTGGGACAACCCCGAGAAAATTGCGGCCGGTAGCACCGCCAAGGTTCGCATCTACGTGAACAAACCCTTCTCCAAACCGGACATTCACGCGCTCGACTGTTCGAACAAGACGCTGATGCGCGTCTACGACAATCCCGCCTTCGCCAACGCGCCGGGGACCACCTGGACCATCGGTACGACGGACGAGGGCACCGTGGCCGACGTGCAAGCCGCACGAGGGATCACCCCCACGAAGCGATACACCATGGCGGGTGGCTCGAGCTCGTCGTCATCGGGCATCATCGAGATCGTGCTCGAGAACAAGTGCGGGAGCACCGTGGGCTACTGCCGCGACGGCGTCGCCAAGAGCGAGTCCACGCTCAACAGCGGTGCGAGCACGCGCATCTCCGTCAACGATGGCGACAAGATCATGTCCCAAGGCTGCGGGTCGCTTCTCCATACGGTGTCGTCGGCGTCGAACGGGCAGACGATCACGCTCTGCAAGTAGGGTTTCTCGGGCTCGCGTCTCGGTCTCGGTCTCGACCTCACCTCGGTTTCGACCTCGGGCTCGGGCTCGACCTCGGGCTCGGGCTCGACCTCGGGCTCGACCTCGACCTCGACCTCGACCTCGGTTTCGACCTCGGGCTCGGGCTCGACCTGACCTCGGGCTCGGGCTCGGGCTCGGGCTCGACCTCGACCTCGACCTCGGTCTCGGGATCCGCGACCTCGCGTCTCGTTCTTGGGGTGGGGCTTGTGGTGGAGGGGGGCTCAGGGCTCCTTGGGGGAGACGTATGAGGGGTCGTGCACGAATGGCAGAGGTCGTTCGTTTCGGAGGGCTTCGAGCAAGGAACCGAAGTCGGTTCGACAGCGAAACCCGAGACGTCGCTCGGCGTGGCCAGCGTCGTAGACGCGACCGATGCTCTTGGGCAGCGACCAGCCGCGACGCGCGTAGAGCTCGGGTGCGTCGGGGAAGAGGCGGGTCACCACCGCGGCTGCGTCGCGTTTGAGCGCCGCCACGTCGTCGCGTACGAAAGGCGTGGGTGCCGAGAGAATGAAGGTGTCGAAGCCGAGCTCCGGCGCCCGCTCGAGGGCGGCGAGGTGCGCTTCGGCGGCATCGTGCACGGTGAGCCGTCGGTGCAGCAGCTCGTTGGCCTTGGTGTTGGGACCACCGGTAGCTTGGGTGTGCGCCATGTCGTCTTCTTCGGGGAAGAAGCGCGCCGTGCGGAGCACGACGCAGGCGATACCGTGCTCGAGGTGTTGAACCCGACAGAGCTGCTCTGCTGCGAGCTTGGTCGCGCCGTAGACGTTGCGCGGTGCGAGCGGAGCCGTCGTCTCGTCGAGCCAGACCGCCTCGTGATGCCGCTCGTCGCGGATGGCCTGCGAGATCATCAGCGACGTGGTGGAGGTGAAGATGAATCGATCGTGTCCGGCCTTCACCGCCGCCTCGAGCAGGTGCAGCGTGCCCCGCACGTTCACGTCGACGAAGGCCGATTTGGCGTAGCGCACGATGTCGGGCTTGTGCAGGGCGGCGCCGTGTATGACCGCCTCGATGCCGTGCTCGTCGAAGACCCGACGAATGAGGCCCTCATCGGCCACCGACCCGACCACCTGAGTGTGAGGACCCGGGGCCACGTCGAGCCCGACCACGCGGTGGCCGCGCCCGCGGGCGAGAGGCGCGAGGTGACGACCCAGCCATCCCGTCGAACCCGTGAGGAGGATGCGCATGAGCGTACTTCACTAGCGTAGGTGACCATGCACGTCTCTCGGTCTCGTGCTCGGTCTCGCTCTCGTGCTCGCTCTCGCTCTCGCTCTCGTGCTCGGTCTCTACCTCGAACCTCGAACCTCGAACCTCGAACCTCGAACCTCGAACCTGAACCTGAACCTGGAACCTGGAACCTGGAACCTGGAACCTGGAACCCCGAACCTGGAACCTCGAACCCCGAGGCCCCTTGCAATGTGGGGCGTGAAAAGCTAACTGCCCCGAATCGTGTCGAGACTGCGCAGCATGTCGATTGTGTTGCTCGGCGCGCTCCTCTTGGGCGCGGTCGGGTGCGACCGTGAAGAAGAAGCGCCGGAGGCGGAGGCTTCGCCAGAGGCGAGCGCGGCTGCGACAGCGGAGCCTGAGGACGCCGAGCCCGTGCCCGAGGAGGAGGCACCGAGCTGCGCCGACCTCGAAGACTGTGCTGAAGAAGGGCGCTGCGCAGGCGAACCCGGAGCCTGCCGCGCGAGCGAAGACGCCGACTGCAAGAAGTCCGCGGTCTGCAAGGACTGGGGGCTGTGCAAAGCCGTCGATGGCAAGTGCGAAGCCGGCAGCCACGAGGACTGTGAGGCCTCCTACGCGTGCAAGATGCGGGGGCGATGCAGTGCCGACCAGGGGCGCTGCGTCGTGAAGCGCGACAAGGATTGCCGCGGCACCTACGTGTGCAAGTACGAGAAGAAGTGCACGGCGAAGCGGGGGTGGTGTCGGAGGGACTAGCGACGCCGCCCGAGCGTCGCATGGGTCTGCCCGCCACCCTGTCGCTGGTCGTTGCGAGCATGATCGGCACCGGGGTCTTCACGACCACCGGCTATCTCGTCGACGACATTCCCTCCGCCGGCGGTTTGCTCTTGTGTTGGGCCGTGGCCGGCGTCGCCGCCCTCTGCGGCGCCCTCTGTTACGCCGAGCTCGGCACGGCCATGCCGCACATCGGCGGCGAGTACCGCTTCCTCAGCGAGCTGGTTCATCCCGTCGTCGGCTTCACCTCGGCATTCGTGTCGCTCATCGTCGGCTTCTCGGCGCCGCTCGCGGCGCTCGCGCTGGCCTTCGGAAGCTATCTGCAGGCCCTCGTGCCCGCCGTTCACCCGGTGGCGAGCGCAGCGGCGCTGGTCGTGGTCATGTCGGCCCTCAACGCCTGGCGCGTCTCGGCCGGAGCCAGCGCCCACACCGCCTTCACCGTGATCAAGGTGTTGCTCGTGGCTGGCTTCGCGGTCGTCGGTGTCGTCTCGGGGGACGCCGCCGGGCTCTCCGTGGGCGCGCGGGTCGGCGAGGTGGTGACCCAGCCCGGATTCGCAGTCGGGCTCATCTGGGTCTCGTTCTCGTACACGGGGTGGAACGCCGCGG
>JAUHZF010000187.1 GCA_030426145.1 Polyangia bacterium | reverse complement strand
CCACGAACGTTTGCCGCATCGAACGAAAATCGATGTAGGGCTGGCCCACCTCGGGCGACAGCTCCGCCTGAAGTAGGACCTTCAACGCCCGCGGGTTCTCGCGAAGACACGCGTAGTATTCGGTCATCGAGCGCACCATGCGCTCACGCACGGTGCCTTCGGTCCTGGTGGCCTTTCGCAATACGTCCACGATCGTGGTCGTGGTCGTGACGATCACCTCGACGAAGAGCGCCTCTTTGTTGTCGAAGTGGTAGTAGAGCGCAGGCTTCGTACACGACGCGCCCTCGGCCACGTCACGCATCGACGTCGCCGCGTAGCCGCGCTGCGCAAAAAGGCCCTTGGCCGCGTCGATGATGCGGACCCGCAGCTCCGACTCGGACGCCTTGGGAGCAGAAATGTCGTGGGAGGCGGCCATGGTGTGAAAAACGACTTGCAGCCGGGAACCTGAAAGGTACGTTCTCGCCGAACTTTACTGACCGGTCAGTCTGACCGAACGGTCGGTAAGCTATACCCCGCCGGGGACCCCTTGCAAGGGCCACTTCGCGACCCCTCACCAAGCGTTCCCCGTCCCCAGGAGTCGTCATGAACCGAACCCTGTCGATCCCCACCGCCGCCGCCCTCCTCGCCGTTCTGTGGGCAGCTCCCGCCGCGGCGCAGGACGGTGCACCGCCGGCTCCTGAAGACGATGGCCCCGACGCGCCCGAGGTCGAGCCCGCCCCCGACGCGACCGCGCCCAAGCCGCGCCCGCAGCGCCCCCCGGGAGTCATGCCGCCCAAGCCGGGCGCGCCGATCCCCTCCCCCGACGCACCGATGCCCCAGGCCCCGCCGCCGCTCGTCATCGACGACGCGGCCCTCGATGCCCTCGCCGCGAGCGAAGGCGAAGAGTTGACCCGTGACGTCGTGGCCGAAGCCATGTCGCCTCGCCCCGGTGGCCTCACCCTCGAACAGGTCGAAGAGCGGGCGGCCGAATCGAGCTACCAGGTGGCCGCGGCCCAGGCCGAGCTCAAGGCATCGGCGGCGCGCGTCGACCAGGCCTTCGCCGCTTACTTCCCCAAGCTGACCTTCAACGCGGGTTACTCCCGGCTGAGTCGGGTGGTCAACCGGCTGGACTTCGGAGACATCCCGATTCCAGAAGACGCCGCCACTTTCCCCGTCATTCTCAATCAGTGGACCTTCAGCGCCACCCTCGACGTGCCCATCTCGGACTACATCTTCCGGCTCACGCAGGGCTACGCGGCGGCCAAGAACGACGTGGAAGCACGGGAGATGGAGATCAAGGCGCGACAGCTCGAGGCGCGCGCCAACGCCAAGATCGCCTACTTCAACTGGGTGCGCGCCCAAGGGCAAGGCGTCGTGTCCTCCATCGGCATCGCCTTGTCGGACCGGCTCCTCAAAGACACCAAGGTCGCGCTCGAAGCCGGTGTCGCCACCGAGGCCGACGTGCAGCGGTTCGAGGCGCAGCTCGCGCAGTCCAAGCATCTACAGAACGTCGCCACCAATGCGGCCATGGTGGCCAACCGAGCCCTGCGCACTCAGATGCACCTCGACGGCAACGATCAGCTCGCGATCGGGGTCGACGTGCTGAGTGATCCCCCGCCCGAATCCCTCCCACCCGTGAAGGAGCTCGAAGACCGCGCCATCGAGAGCCGCATCGAGCTCAAGGCCCTCGATCGCACGGCGACCTCTCTCGAGGGCGTCGCGAGCGTGCGGCGCGCCGGGTACTACCCGCGCATCAACGCCTTCGCGACCGGCCTCTACGCCAACCCCAACCAGCGCATCTTCCCCCAGACCAACCGCTTCGACTTCACCTGGGAGCTCGGCGTGAGGCTCAGCTGGACCATCAACGACACCTTCACCACCCTCGGTGTCGTCGACGAGCAGGAGTCTCAGGTCGACGCGATCAAAGCCCAGCGCGGGCAGCTCGAAGACGCGATCCGCATGGAGGTCACCCGCGCCTACTACGACCTCAAGACCGCCCGCAGCGCCATCGACAGCGCCAAGCAGCGCGAGAAGTCGGCGCGCACCAACCTCGCCATTCGCCGCATGCAGTTCCAGGCCGGCGACGTGGTGGCCACCGACCTCGTGGATGCCGAAGCCCAGCTCATCCAAGCCATCCTCCAGCGCATCGACGCGCACGTAGACTACCTGGTCGCCGAAGCGCGGCTCGAGTTCGCCGTCGGCGCCAAGCTCTGAGACGTTTGCGCTGGTGGAACCCACCGACATCTAGTACACACACCTACATCTCCTCACCAGGCGGGCACCAGGCGACGGAGACGCGGGTATGTACAAGGCAATCGGTTGGGTCACGGCGTTGGTCGCGCTTGTCGGATGCGCCTCGGGCCCGGAGACGGGCGCCGACGTCGGCTTCGTCTCCGACGCAGATCCCTCGTCCAGCTGTGAGCTGACGGGCGGTACGACGCTCGCCGCAGCCGCCGGCGCCATCTGCGGGCAGCAGCCCGGGGGCGACAGCTGCATCTGGTCGCCCATGGCCGTGGCCTACGGCGCGCAAGATGCGGGGGCGACCTGCGGCGACCGCGACTGCGCCTGCGTCACCGAAGGGAACATCCACGAGGCCTGCGCACCGAGCGCTCCCGTCTGCACCTGTGGTGAGGGCACCCTCTACGTGGGTGAGACCGCGGGCTGTGCCGACGTAGAGCCGCTCGAGGCGAGCTTCGCCACCGCAGCCGTCGGCGAGCTCATCGGCGCGCAAGGGGTCTGGGTCATGTCGCGCGGAGGCGCCATCGACAGCGTGGCCCACTTCGCCGATCTCACCTCTTTGCTCGAGACGCACAGCTGGCTCGGCTTCGGCCTCGCGGAGACCTGCGCGCTAGAGCCGGGAAGCCCAGACCACGATTGTGACGCCGGCTTCGGCGAAACCCAGGGCTGCTTCCTCGATGCCACGGCCGATTACGCCGGCGCAGGCCAACGCATGGCCGATCTCGTGACCTACGCCGAGCAGGCCTACGCCGACGACACCATCGACGCCGCGCGCGCGATCGACGCGCAGGTGGTGGCCTCGGTGACGGTGACCGAAGCAAACCTCCAGCTTCACTTCGGCCGCGACGACGACGGCTGGAAGCTCGTCGTCATCGACGCCACGGCCTACGACTGCGGCGGCTGAAACCGCCCCTCAGTCGTCGGGACAGGTCGCGCCGATGCAGGCGGCGAACTCGGAGTCGCACTGCGACTGAATGCAGCCGAAGTCGGCGCCGCAGGTGCCGATGTTCGCGACGGCGCAGTTGAGCACCTGGTCGACGAAGAACTGCACGTCGGAGCAACCGAGCGCCACGCAGTTGGCTGCGCACGAGAGGCTGATCCCCGGTGGGTTCATGTTGAGGTCGATGCAGTTGAGCGCGCAGGTCACGATCTCGAGGCAACCGATGGTCTGGCACGTGCCGCAGTCGCCGGGGCAGATCGCGCAGGTCTCGAAGGCCTCGCACACGTTGTTGCCGCAGACCGAACACACCCCGCAGTCGGTCTGGCACGAGGCACAGGTCTCGGTGCCCTGACACAGGCCGTTGCCACAGCCGGAGCAGGCACCACAGTCGGCCGGACAGGTGAAGCAGTCTTCGGTGCCCGCGTCGCACGTGTTGTCACCGCAGCTCGCACAGGCTCCGCAGTCGGGGGCACAGCTCAGGCAGTCTTCGGGCGCCGTGCAGAAGCCGTCGCCACAGTTGTCGCACACGCCGCAGTCGCCAGGACAGGAGCTGCAGCTCTCGTTGCCGTCGCAGATGCCGTTGCCACAGCTCTTGCAGAGGCCGCAGTCGGCGGGGCAGCTCTCGCACGACTCGAACTGCACGTCGCAGGCACCATCGCCGCAGCCCGCACACTGGCCGCAGTCGCCCGGACACGAGCTGCAGTTCTCGGGACCATCACAGGTGCCGTTGCCACAGGAGTCACAGATGCCGCAGTCCTGCACGCAGTTGCCGCAGGTCTCGCCGGCGCCACACGTGCCGTCGCCGCAATCCGCACAGAAGCCGCAGTCGGCGCTGCAAGTGGAGCAGTCCTCGTTGGTGGAGCAGGTGCCATCGCCGCAACCCGCCGTGCCGCCATCATCGAGTCCGAAGCCGGGCGCCGTGCGCCCACAGGCGGCGAGCGCCGCGCTGAGAAGGAGCCCGAACAGGGCCAGAGCCGCGGCACGCCGCGCCCAAGAGAAGCCAGTCATGGCTGCAGTGTAGCGCAAACCCCGGAATTCGACGCCAAGCTGACGTTCGGGGTCGGTTGTACTTGTCGGCGACCCATTCCGCCGCCATGAGATCGCTTAGCGTTTTCGCCCGGTTGGTGTCGTCTCCGTTTGACTTGGCTCCACGGCGGATTAAAAGCTCGGTTTGAGACGACTGAACGCCGGTCACAATATGAGCCGCGTTCATCGCATGACCGATGTTCACACAACTTCACACGAGCTTCAGACCCGTGTCTGGTGGCTCCGGTAGAGGTGGCTCATGAGTGCCGTCGCCAAACGTCGTGAGCGCGAACGCGCCGAGCGACGCGACCGCATCCTCGATGCCGCCCAGCAGGTCTTCTGGCGAGAGGGCTTCGAGGCGGCGAAGATGGGTGCCATCGCCGAAGCCGCCCAGCTCGGCAAGGGCACGCTCTACCTCTACTTTCGCGACAAGGACCACCTCGCGCTCGGCCTCGCCACGCGGCACCAGACGCGCCTGCTCGAGCGGTTCGGCCGGCTGAGGAGCGAGTGTGGCGAGAGCGGGGGGCTCGAGCTGCTGCGCCGACTGCTCGCGAGCTACGCCGACCACATGCAGAAGCCGGTCGAGCACCTTCGTATGGTGATGACCCGCTGGGCCACAGGTGCGCCTTTCGACCCCGCGACCGAGGGCTGCCAGTCCGCGGGTGAGAACGTGATGCGCATCTTCGGCACCCTTCGCGACACGGTCATCGAAGCCCAGCAGAAGGGTGAGCTGCCCGCCCACATCCCGCCCGAGCGACTCACCACCTTCCTATTCAGCAGCCTCAATGGCTCGCTCCTGATGCAGCTTCAGATGAACTGCTTGGCGAGCCTCGATGAGGTCAACAAGAAGATCATGACGACTGACGAGCACATCGACCTGCTCCTCGAAGCCTGCCGACACCTCGCGCGTCCGAGTCGAGTGGGCGAGCGCTACGACTTGGAGGACGCCGGACAATGATCGCGTCGTTGAACAAGGGGCTCTGCCTTCTGTCGCTCCTTTCCATCGGCTCGACGGGATGCCTGCTGCACAACGTGGATACCGATCCGCGCCCGCCGATCGAGCTGCCCGCCGGCTACGACAGCTCCAAAGAAGAAGCCGAAGACCCGGGGCAGTGGTGGACCACCTTCGAGGACCGCGAGCTCGACCGGTTGATGGAGCAGGCCCTCACCGACAACTTCCAGCTGCGACAGGCCTGGGCTCGTGTGCGCCAGGCCGAGTTCTTGGAGAAGGCCGCGGCCGCGGGGCTCTTCCCTCAGGTGCAAGCGAGCATCGGGGCATCGCGCTCGCAGAGTGCGCCCCGCGTCTTCAACCTCGGGGGGCAGCAACAGGAGATCCCCGGCGTCGAAGCCGACAACTTCTCCGCGTCGCTTCCCGTGAGCTACGAGCTCGACGTGTGGGGTCGCGTTCGCGCGGGCATGCTCGCCGCTGAGCAGGACAAGATCGCCGCCCGCGCCGAGGTCGAGACCCTCGCGATGACCGTCTCGGCCAGCGTCACCGAGCGCTGGTTCGACCTGCTCGAGCAGCGTTCACTGCGCAGCCTCGTCGAAGCTCAGGTCGAGACCAATCGCACCAACCTGCGCCTGGTCGAGCTGCGCTTCAACGAAGGTGATGCCGCGCTGAGCGACATCCTCCAGCAGCGCCAGCAGATCCAAGGGCTCGAGTCGCAGCTGGCGCTGGTGAAGGCTCAGGAGAACGTGGCCGAGCAGCAGCTCGCGGCGCTCGTGGGCAAGAGCCCGAGCCAAGTCGCCTCGCCCGCTCGCACCAAGCTTCCCGATCCGCCGCCCATGCCCAAGGAAGGGATCCCAGCCAGTCTGCTCGAGCGTCGGCCCGACGTGCGCGCAGCCAAAGCGAGGGTGGTGGCGGCCGACTACCGCGTGGCCCAAGCCATCGCCAACCGTCTGCCGAGCCTCACGCTCAGCGGCAGCATCGGCTTCAACAGCGTCACGCTCGGCACCTTCTTCGAGTCCTTCATCTGGAGCATCGCGGGCAGCCTAGCGGGCGTCGTCTGGGACGGTGGCCGCCTCGACGCCGAGATCGAGCGCACCAAAGCCGTCGTCGACGAGCGCGTGGCCGCCTACGGCCAGACCCTGGTCACCGCCCTCACCGAGGTCGAGGGCGCGCTCACCCAGGAGCGCGCTGGGCGCGACCGCATCGCCATCCTCGAGGCCCAGGTCGATACCGCCCGACAGACCCTCGATGCTGCTCGGCGCCGGTTCTCGGCCGGCATCGGAAACTACCTCGCGGTACTCACCGCAATCCGCTCACTACAGACGGCGGAGCAGAGCCTCCTCACCACGCGTCGTCAGCTGCTCTCGCAGCGCATTCAGGTCTATCGCGCCCTCGGCAGCGAATGGACCCGCGACTTGAAGCCCCCCACCTCCGCGCCCGCGTCCGAGGACGCCTCTTCCCCCGAGAGCGAACCGTCATGAGCATGAAGGTCGAAGCCCCTCAGCCCGTGGACCACGATGACCAGGTCCACATCGATCCCGCGCCGCCGTCGCGGACCGTACGGCCCCGCATGCCCAAGTGGCTCACCGGTGTCCTCTCCCTCGCCATCCTCGTGGGCGGATTCGCCTTTGCCATCATCTTGGTCAAGACCAAGAAGGATCCGCCCAAGAAGCCCACCGCCGCCATCGCGCCGCTGGTCGAGGTGGTGGAGGTTTCTTCGGGCACGCGCCAGGTGAGCATGCAGCTGCAGGGCGAGGTCACCCCCTCGTCTCAGGTGGTCGTCATGCCCGAGGTCACCGGCAAGGTCGTCTGGCAATCGGAGCAACTCGTGCCCGGCGGAACCGTCGCCAAGGGCGAGCCCATCCTCCGCATCGACCCGAGCGACTACGCGCTCAACCTGCGACAGCAGCAGTCCCAGCTCGCGGCGAACAAGCTTCAACTCGAGCTCGAAGAAGGCCGCAAGCGCGTGGCCACCGAGGAGTGGGAGCTGTTCCAGGAGGAGCGAAAGAAGGCTGGCCTGCCCGAGACCGGAAAAGAGGGCAAAGCCCTGGCCATGCGTGAACCTCACCTCGAGAGCGCGAAGGTGGCCGTACAGTCGGCCCGAAGCGGCATCCAACGCGCCGCGCTCCAGCTCGACCGCACCAACATCAAAGCTCCCTTCAACGCCATCGTGCGCACGGAATCGATCGACGAGGGTCAGGTCGTGAGCCCCGGAATGCAGCTGGCGACGCTGGTTGGAACCGACACCTACTGGGTGCGCGTCTCCATTCCCATGGATCAGCTTGCTTACGTGAAGTTCCCCGAAGGCGACGAGCCCGGCTCGAAGGCCCGCGTATGGAACGACACCGGCAATGGCCGCATCGAGCGCGAGGGTGAGGTCATTCGCCTCCTGAGCGACCTCGATCCGGTGGGTCGCCTCGCCCGAATCCTCGTCGAGGTCGAAGACCCATTGCTGCGCAAGCCGGCTGAAGCCGCCCCCGACGACAAAGCAGGGGACGACGGCCAGCTCCCCACGAGCCACCTGCCCCTGCTGCTCGGCAGCTTCGTCAAGGTGGAGGTGGAAGGGGTCCAGGTTTCGGGTCTGGCCGAGATCCCGCGCAAGGCGCTGCAGGAAAACAACAACGTCTACGTCCTCACCGACGAAGGAAAGCTCCGCATCACCCAGGTCGAAATCGTCTGGGGAGACCGCGACGTCGTGCTCGTGACCGGCGCCATCAAGAGCGGGGACCGGCTCATCACGAGCACCCTGTCCACGGCCGTCGAAGGCATGAGCCTACGCGCCATCGGCGACGCGACCGGCGACGTGAAGCCCGAGAAGAAGGACTGACGGCGATGGACTCTCTTCCTCCCGAGAGCGACGCGGGGCGCATGCGGGCCGAGAAGGGCCCCCTGGCCTGGATGGCGCGCAATGCCGTCGCCGCCAACCTCCTCATGTTCGGCCTCATCCTCGGAGGACTCGTCTTCCTCCAGCGGGTGAAGCAGGAAGTCTTCCCCGAGTTCAACCTCGACCTCGTCACCGTCGCCGTACCCTACCCCGGAGCCAGCCCCGAGGAGGTCGAGCGCGCGGTCATCAAGGTGGTCGAAGAAAACGTTCGCGGCATCGATGGGGTCAAGACCGTCACCTCATCCGCCAATGAAGGGGCGGGTGCGGTGAACATCGAGCTCGAGCTCGACGCCAAGTCCGACCGTGTGCTCAACGACGTCAAATCCGCCGTCGACCGCATCACGTCGTTTCCCGCCGACGCGGAGCGCCCCATCGTCAGTCTGGTCGAGTTCAAGAACCCGGTGATCACCGTCGTCCTCTACGGCGACGGCACCGAGAAGGCGATGCGTGCGCTCGCCGACAAGACCCGCGACGAACTCCTGAGCATCGACGGGGTCAGTCAGGCCGAGCTCTCGGCCGTGCGCAACCCCGAGATCTCCATCGAGGTCCCGCGCGCGAAGCTCGAGGCGTACAACCTCACTCTCGCGCAAGTTGCGGCGGCGGTGCGTGCCGCCAACGTCGAGCTGCCCGCGGGCGGCATCAAGACAGACCGCGGTGAGATCCTCCTCCGCACCTCCGAGCGCCGCGACTTCGGCACCGAGTTCGCTCAGATCGTGGTCTTGAGCCAGCCCAATGGCACCGAGGTCAAGCTGGGCGACATCGCCACCATCGATGACGACTTCGTCGACAACGACCAGAACGCCTTCTTCAATGGCAAGCCGGCGGCCATGGTCACGGTGTATCGCGTCGGCAACCAGACGCCAGTCGAGGTCTCGAACCTCGTGCACCAATACCTCGAAGAGCACGAGAAGGACCTCCCGCCCGGGATCTCCTTCGCCCCCTGGAACGACCGGTCCGAGATGTACCGGGACCGCATCGATCTGTTGATGCGCAATGCGCTCCTCGGTCTCGCGCTGGTGCTCTTCGTGCTGGGCCTCTTCCTCGAGATCCGACTCGCCTTCTGGGTGACGATGGGCATCCCCATCTCCTTCATCGGCGCCGCGATCTTCCTCCCGTCCTGGGATGTCTCAATCAACATGATCAGCCTCTTCGCGTTCATCGTGACGCTGGGCATCGTGGTCGATGACGCCATCGTGGTGGGCGAGGCGGTCTACAAACGCATGCAGGACGGCCTGTCCATGGCCAAAGCCGCGGTGCAGGGCGCCAAGGACGTGGGCACACCGGTCATCTTCTCCGTTCTCACCACGGTCGTGGCCTTCAGCCCGCTCATGTTCGTGCCGGGAACGATGGGGAAGTTCTTCCGCAACATCCCCACCGTGGTCATCACGGTCCTTTTGCTGTCCCTCGTAGAGTCGCTCTTGGTGCTGCCCGCTCACCTCGGGCACAAGGGGGTCATGAGCGGTCTGATGGCCGTCGTGGCCATCGTGCTCTGGGGCATGGGCGTTCCCATCGTGGGCGCCGCGGTGGGCGCCGCCATCCTCTCCTTCCTGCTCGTCAAGCTGGTGGGCGCCGTGCGCAATGGCCTCTTCAATGGTGGTCTCGGGCCGGCCGGCGTCATCTACGAGGGCCAGCGCAAGTTCAGCCACGGCTTCGAGCGGTTCGTCGACAATCGCTTCGTCCCATTGGTCGGCCTCGCGACCCGCAACCGCTACATCACCCTCGCGCTGGCCATGTCGACCCTCATCGCAACGATGGGCTACGTGGCGAGCGGAAGGATGGACTTCACCTTCCTCACCAAGATCGAGTCCGACATCGTCATCGCCCAGCTCGAGATGCCCTACGGCACCCCGGCCGAGGTGACCCAAGCGCATACCGATCGCATGGCCAAAGCCCTCGACGAGGTCCTGGCGGAGAACGGCGGCGCCGAAGCCAACAGTCGAGGGATCTTCTCGCAGCTGGGCACCCAGAACCGTGGCGCCACGGGCGGCGGCCCAAGCAGCTCCGGCGGCGGGTCGGGCGGCTCGCACTTGAGCGAGGTCGCCATCTTTCTCAAGCCTCAAGGAGAACGCACGGTGCGCACCGCGGCGCTCGCCAAGGCCTGGCGCGAAAAGGTCGGCGAGGTCGTCGGCGCCGACTCCCTCAAGTTCACCTTCACCACCGGCGCTTCGAGCCAGGCCCCGATCAGCATTCGACTCTCGCACCCCGACGTGCCCACGCTCGAAGCGGCGGCCGAAACGCTGGCTGGCCGACTTGCGGAATACACCGGGGTGAAGGACATCGACGACGGCGTCGCGCTCGGCAAGCGTCAGCTCGACTTCGAGCTCACGCCGGCCGCCCGCTCGATGGGCATCGACGAGACCACGCTCGCGCGTCAGGTGCGGGCCGCCTTCTTCGGCGCCGAGGCGTCGCGTCAGCAGCGTGGCCGCGACGAGGTCCGGGCCTACGTTCGTCTCCCCGAGAACGAGCGCACCAGCCTCCACGACCTGGACCAGCTGCGCATTCGCACCTCACAAGGCGGTGAGATCCCGCTCCGCATGGCCGCGAAGCTCACCTGGGGACGCGCCTACACGTCCATCACCCGTGAGGACGGGCAGCGCGTGCTCAACGTCGAGGCCGACGTCGACGACGGCGTGACCAACGAGAACAAGGTCATGGCCGCCGTCGCGAAGGAGGTCTACCCGGACCTCGAGAAGCAGTTCCCAGGTCTCACCTTCGGCCTTGCGGGTCAGCAGAAGAGCCGGGCCGAATCGCTCGCGGCCCTCGGCGATGGCTTCGTGCTCGCGCTCATCCTGATGTACGCGCTGATGGCCATTCCCTTCCGCAGCTACATCCAGCCGCTCATCATCATGGTGGCCATTCCCTTCGGTCTGGTCGGGGCCATCGGAGGTCACATCCTCATGGGCTACGACCTGAGCATCCTCTCGATGATGGGGCTCGTCGCCCTGAGCGGCGTGGTGGTCAACGACTCTCTGGTGCTCATCAGCGCCATCAACGAATACCGGGCAGCGGGCATGACCACAGCCAAGGCGGTGGTCGCCGGCGCGGCGAGACGCTTCCGCCCCATCCTGCTCACCTCGCTAACCACCTTCTTCGGCCTCGCCCCGATGATCGTCGAGACGAGCGTGCAGGCGAGGTTCCTCATCCCGATGGCCCTCTCCCTCGGGTTTGGCGTCATCTTCTCGACCTTCATCATCCTGCTCCTGGTGCCGGCCCTCTACCTCATCATCGAGGACATTCAGGGCCTCTTCGGCCCGAAGAAGCAGCACGCACCTGCCGGCATGCACGGCGCCCCCGCCGAGTAGCTTCCGGCGAAATCGCACTTGGGCCGGACGCTCCGTTAGGGCGCGGCGGGATAGCGGTACGGATTGCGGCGTTCGATGGGCCGGACGCGTCGCGCCACCCAACCTCGGCCGCGCACCGGCGTGGGCTTGGGGGCGAGGGTGAGGTCGAAGGAACGTGAAGCCTCGTAGCTGACGTCGAAGGCGATGGGCTCGTGACCGGGCGCCGAAAGCACGACGCGGTGGGTCTCCTTGGCGCGGGGCACCTCGGCACGGAAGCGGCGCCCTGAGACCGCTTTGCCGTCGATGAAGATCTTCGTCGTCTCGGGTGAAGCCGAGATCGAGATGGTGACGTGATCTTCGGTCGGCTGCGCGGGAACGGCGGTCTTCGCGGCAGCGTCGGGGATTCGAATCGCGGCCAGGGCATGCTGTGTCAGCGCACGCAGCGGCTCAGGCCCCGGCGTCGGCACATCGCAGATCCCCATCATGGCGACAGCGGCGTAGGCCGCGGCGAGATGACGACCGAGGCGGATGGGCTTGCGCGGCGGCAAAGGCTCGTCGTCGGGATCCGACATCGAAGCCAAGACCTCCATCGGCGGAGGCAGCTCGGTGGTGCGGGAAGCAGCCCACTCGACCGGACCGTCGATGCCACCGCGGATCGAGATCGGCGTGTGCGCTCCCGGCGGTGCCGATGCGGCTTCGACCGACAACGACGGCGCCGGCGTGATGGCTTCCGAAAAAGGTCCCTCGAGCTCGACCGGCGCGCCGTCGCGCATGGCGGCCAGCTTGCGACGCGCCTCGACGGCGGTCGGGCGGACCTCTGGCGCGCGGCAGAGCAGCGCCATGATCAGCTCGCTCAGCGCTCGCGGGCAGCTCGGCTGCAGCAGATGAGGGGCGGCGTAGCCGCCAACCAGAATCGCTTGGAAGACCTGGCCGAGGTTGTCGCGGTCGGTCGGCGCACATCCGGTGATGCACTCGTAGAGGACGATCCCGAGCGCCCATAGATCCACCGGGGCCCCCATGCCGGCTTCCTCGAGGATTTGTTCGGGGGCCATGTAGACGGGTGTTCCCACGAGGGCGCCGGTGCGCGTGAGCTTGAGGGAGCCACTCGTCGCCGTGGCGATGCCGAAGTCGAGCAGCTTGATGGTGCCCTCGTCGGTGAGGAAGACGTTCTCTGGCTTGAGGTCGCGGTGAACGATGCCCTGCCCGTGCACGGAGGCGAGGGCGTCGAGGAGGGCGATGCCGACCTGTGTTGTCTCCGACGCCGACAGGCGCGCGCGCGACCAGAGCCGGTCGGCCAGCGACTCTCCGTGCAGTCGTTCCATCGCCATGAGCGCCCCGTCGTGCGGCAACGAGAACACCCCGTGCACGCGCACCACGTTGGGGTGGTCGATCTCGGCCATGAGCTGACCCTCGCGGAAGAACCGGCGCCTCGAGATGTCGTCGAGGCGGCCCAAGATCTTGACGGCGACCGTCACCCCTTTGGCGGTGTCGATGGCCTCCCAGACGGTCGCCATACCGCCTTCGCCGATGTGTCGAACCAGCCGATATCGTTCGGCCAGCAGATCACCGGGGCCGGGTGTCGCGAGGACGTCGGGAGATGGCAGTGGACGGTCCATGGCGAGAGGAACTGCACTTCCCATACCGCGTGCCGTCCGACCTCCCCCAGAAAGCCGCGGCAATCAGGTAGGAGCCTGTAGGATGACCACCCGGGCCCAAGCCAATGGGCGTCACCGGGTCGTTGCGGTACACGATGACCCATGGCCCGACGCAACTCACGTGCGCCCCGCGCACCTCGTCTCGCGACGGTGGTGGCGGCCCTCGACGAGCTCGCTCCCCCTCGCTTCGCCGCCGACTGGGACAATGTGGGCCTGCTTGTCGGCGACCGCAGCCGTAGCGTCTCACGCGTGCTCTTCGCCATCGACCTGATGCCCGCGGTGGTCGACGAGGCCATCGCGATGAAGGCGCAGCTCGTCGTCGCCTATCACCCACCCATCTTTCGACCGTTGAAGCGCCTGGTCGGTCCCACGTCGGGCATGGAGGCGGGCGTGATCAAGTGCCTGGAGAAGGGCATCGCCATCTACAGCCCCCACACCGCGCTCGACGTCGCCGATGGCGGCACCAACGACGTGCTCGCCGACATGGTGGGCATCGCAAAACCAGAGCCGGTTCAGATGATCGACGAAGAGCGTGGCCAGGGCCGCATGGGCCAGCTCGACAAGCCGACGACGCTCGGACAGCTCGCCAAGCGGCTCAAGCGGAAGACCGGCGCTCGCTGCGTCTCGGCCGTAGGTGCGCTCGAGACGCCGGTGCGGCGCGCCATCGTCGGCGTCGGCGCCGCAGGCAGCCTGCTCTTCGACGGCAAGCCGGGCTTCGGCGACGTGATCATCACCGGGGAGATGCGCCACCACGACGCGCTCCGAGTGCTGCGCGAGAAGGCGACTGCGCTCGTGCTGTCCCACTGGTCGAGCGAACGCCCCGCTCTGAACCGATATGCCTCTCGCCTCGGTGAGCTCGTCGGCGAGCTCGACCTTCAACTCAGCGAAGCAGACGCCGAGCCCTTCGTGCGCGTCTGAAGCCTCGGGCTGGTGACGGCCGATGCGATGTGTCAGAGTCCGCCGCCATGTCAGGACCTCACCCCACGATTTCCGCCTGGGAGCGGGACCATGATGAGGGCAGCTACGCCGCGGAGTTGCACGGCTGGACCCTCAAGGTGAACTGGACGCCCAACGAAGGGGACCAACGCGGGTACTTCAGCTGGACGGCCGAGGTCGGCGACCAGAAGGTCGCGGACGAAGAGCGCCACGAAGAGATGCAGCTCGCGATGGCTGCCGCCGAGCAGCACGCCGCGCACAACCCTCCGCGTGAGGATGAGCAAGACGACGACGGCGACGACGCCTGAGTCGGCACCGTAGGGTCACAAAATGAGAAACGGCGAACCCCGCATGAAGCGCGGGATTCGCCGCCGGAGACCTCTCAATCGAGGTTGGGTCTAACGCAGACCCTCCGAGGGTGAGAGGTTGTCGGTATTGCTCATATTTGCCTTACCTCCTCCGGATTGACCGGCGCCCATGCATACGACGACATGTCGGAGCTTCTCGGGCGTTCTAGGGTGGGGGACCCGCAGCACGACGGCTCGAGCGACGCCGATGGCGTGCCCCACGATTGGCGACGGTGCACCGCGCTCGCTACTGCGCAATAACGACCTCGGTGTCGGAACGGTTCCGGGGCTGAGCCCAACCGCCGCGTCATACGTACACCATACAGCGACTCGTCCGTGCGTGCACGTATGACCAGGGGTTCGGCCCCGTCCCAAAGCAAGTAAAGGTAGTTTGAGGTAGGGATCAGGAGCATGCTCGGGCCCAATCAGAAGAAGGCGATCCTCGGCACCGGCATGGTGCTCGTGGTGGCCACGCTCTTGGGAAGAGCGGCGTTCGACGCCCGTGAACGCGACCGCGAGGCGGCAGCCCAACAAGCCGCCAAAGAAGAAGCAGGGCAAGCATGGGCCAATCTCTGGCAATGTGCGCTCGGAGGCACGGTGCCCGACGCGGAGATCCCGGCGCGCGCCCGACAGATCGCGCTCGCCCAGACCAGCTCGCCCGCGCCGGGCTGGCCCGACACCTGCTCGCAGCATGTGGCCAGCCTCTTCGGTCACATCACGGAGGCGAGCCATCCCGCCCTGCGCGCTGCCCTGCGCGAGCGCTTCGAATGCGACACCACCTGCCGCGTGCACGAGCCCGGCCGCCAGATGGTGAACCTCGCGCCGCTCGGAGCCGACCTTCCGGTCGTGCCTCCCGAGGTCCCGTCCCCGTCCATGGCACCTCCTCCGCTCCTCACCCAACCGGGCCTGCACGTGCTCGCTCCGGCCGACGCGGAGGTCGTGCGCCGTGACGTGGAGGCGGGCCGTCTGGAGCTGAACAGTCCGAGCCAGGGCCGCTTCTTGTGCTCGCTGGAGGTCGACGCCAAGAAGGCCACTTGCACCAAACTCGGGGCCGAGGTGCCTCCCGACGCCGTTCTCGTGGCCGACAGCGATCGACTCTTGCTCGTCGCAGGCAAGAAGACCTACGCGCCCGACGGCGAGGAGGTGCAGACCCACGTGGGTCGTGTCGAGGGACGAACACTTTTTCTGCAAGGTAAACGGGACGACGAGCGGCGCTGGGAGGTCGCGGAGGTGCACGAGGGGCATGCGAAGCGGGCCGCCCGTGTGAAGCTTCCAGCCGCCGTGCGTCCGTGGCTCATCGACGGTCTGCTCGCGTGGATCGACGAGGAGGGCCGCGTCCAACGTCGCCCACTCACAGCCGATGGCGACCTGCTCGGCGACCGGGAAGCGATCGGCTCGCTCGCGCCCGACCTACGTTGGGCCCCGCAGTCGTGCAGAACCCAAGCGGGCCACGCACTGGTCTTCGGGTTGCCGCCCAACGTCGCGATGAGCTGGACCGACGGGGGGCTCACCGCGCCCATCGCCTTCGCGCCGTCGAAGCAGGCGCCAGCCCCTCCTCCGTCGGCAGCGCCTGCCACTACGGCCCCAAAGCCAACCACCACGGCCGCACCGCAGACGGCATCCGCCAAAGGCTTCGGCATGGCGGGTCTGCTCGAGAGCACCAAGGTCGACGATGTGCCGTGGGGCGAGTCTGCCCCCACGGAGTCCTCTCCGCTCTACGCCAAGAAAGACGGCATGCAGACGCGTGCCGCCCGCGCGCACCGCGCGAGTCCACGACCGCACCGAGGTCGCGTGGCCATCGGGTGCTCGACCGACACGGCATCCGTCTACTGGCGCCAACCTAGGGTCGGCACGACGGAGCTACATCGGATCTCGTGCGCCCGCGGCGGCAGCTGCACACAGGCGGTGGCGTCGCTGAAGGGCATCGACCCGCAGTCTTGGTGGTGGATAGGCCCCGTGGGCACCAAGGTCATCGCGTTGTGGCGCGACCCCGACGGGCTCGTGCGCATGCGCTACGGCGACTTCGAGGGCCTGGACCAGACGGAGAGTGTCATCGTGCTCGACAGCGAAGACTTCGGCGGGCCCAAGACGCTCGGCATCGAAGTCTTCCCCGGTCGCACCGCCGTCGCCTTCTGGTTCAGGAGCGATACGGGCTCACACGCCATCGTCGTCGATGCCGCCGGCCAGGTGACGGCCGTCTCCGGCTGACTACCAGGCCCAGGTCAGGTCGACCCGACCCGCACCCACGTTGATCTCGGGCACCTCGCCTGGCAGCTCCACCTCGGTCTCCGACAGTCCGTACACGAGCAAGGCCGTGCCCACCGACAGATCGACGAGGGTGCCGGTCGCGAGCGAGATCACCATCACCTCGCTGTCGCGCTTCTCCGCTTCTTCGTTGGTCGCGATGAAGAGGCCTGCGCCCATCTGCATCAGCCCCTTGGTGAGGGCGAGTCCGCCCACGGTGGCCATCGCCGGCGACCGCCGGTAGGGCCGCCGCACCCAGAGGTCTTCGGGGTCGCGTGCTCCGCCGACCCAGAGCCCCACCCCAGTGAGGTAGATGAGGCTGGTAGGGAACATCTGGGCGAGGTTGTGAAAGCCCGCGATCCCCCGGTTGTCGAAGTAATCGAAGACCATCGCCCCTTGGTAGCCGGCGCTCATGGCGAACCCGAGCGCGGTCATGTACTGACCGGCCGAGGTCATGCCTTCGGACACGCGGGGCGAGTCGCTTCCCTCGAAGAGGGCCCAGCCGAGGTACATGCCACCGAGGCCGATGGCGGTGGTGCCACCGATGACGCCCGCACGGGCGAGCGAGTCGTTCTCGGTGCGGCCTCCATTGTCGGAGAGACCAGCGAGCCCCATCGTGAGCGCAGCGGCGCCGGTCGCGGTGATGCCGATACCGCTGTAGATGCGAGGATCGAAGCGGTCCTGCATCACGGCCCAGTGGGGCTCCCGCGGGCGCGCACCCGCGTCTGGGCGACCGCGGTCATCGACGTCGACTTGGGTACCGACGTCTTGCGCCGTCGCGGGTGGAGCCACCCCCACCACCGTCACCATCACCGAGGCCGCCACCAACCCGCGCACGAGCACGGTTGTTACACGGTCCGCGCCCGAGAGAAACCTCGACGAAACCCATGGGACAGCGTGCCGGGTCTGGCCATCTCGTGTTCAACATCTGCACGATCGGCGACCGAGTTGTCGCACCCTGAACGAGAGATCCGGAGGTTAGACCCCAATTCAACCCCGGCACGCGACTTGCGAGCAATGGGGGGGTGAGCTGTGCCCACCGCCCCCAACCACCCCACCGATGGAGGTATTCATGACCCCACGCACGCACCTTTCCCGCTTCTGCCTCGCAACCCTGGCCAGCCTCCTCGCCGCCGGCGCTTGCACCGGCAACATCGCCGACGTGCCGGGAGGATCGGGTGGCGACAATCTGAGCTGCGCCGACGATCTCGACTGCCCGATGGGCACGCACTGCGGCACCGGCGACAGCTGCGTCAGCGAGTGCGACCGAGACAGCGACTGTGGACTCGGGCTCAGCTGTGACGACCGCGGCCAGTGCACGGCCGGGATCGGGGCGACCACGGGCACCGGTAGCGATGGCGGCGGCAACGGCTGCGCCGACATCGACATCTCGTTCAATCCCGTCGTGCCCACGGTGGTGCTGCTCATCGACCAGTCGGGAAGCATGACGTCCAGCTACCCGGGCGGAAACCGCTGGGACGTGCTCTACGACGCTCTCATGGATCCTGCCGACGGCGTGGTGAAGAGCCTCGAGGCGCAAGTTCGCTTCGGGCTCGCGCTCTACACCAGCCAGGACGGCTTCGGCGGTGGCACCTGCCCCATCCTCACCGAGGTCAGCATCGCGCTCGACAACCACGCGGCCATCGACGCGGTCTACGGCAACAACAATCCACAAGACGAGACCCCGACGGGCGAGAGCATCGATGCCGTCGCCGGGCAGCTGGCCGCCTTCGAGGAGAGCGGCCCCAAGATCATCATCCTCGCGACCGACGGCGAACCCGACACCTGCGCCGAGCCCAACCCCCAGAACGGACAGGCGATCGCCATTGCTGCCGCTCAATCCGCCTTCGCCAACGGCGTGGAGACGGTCGTGCTCGCGGTCGGCAACCAGATCAGCCAGGGCCATCTCCAAGACATGGCCAACGCAGGGGCCGGTCTCCCTATCAACGGCAGCCAAGACGCGACCTACTACCAACCCACCAACAAGCAGGGGCTCGTCGACGCCTTCAACACCATCATCGACGGGCAACGCTCGTGCGTGCTGTCGCTCGATGGCGAGATCGATCCGAACCGGGCCTGCGAAGGGGAGGTCTACCTCGACGGCAACCTGCTCGAGTGTGATGGCCCCGATGGATGGCGGGCCAACAGCGGCACCGAGATCGAGCTGCTCGGCGCCGCCTGCGACACCATCAAGACCGGTGACCACACGGTGAGCGGAAGCTTCCCCTGCGGCGCGGTGGTCGAGCCCCCGCGTTGAGGCCGATCACCCAGCCTTGGTTTGGCGACCGATGATGTCGTCGACCAGGGCTGGCGGCAGCTGCCCCTCGCGTTGGAAGTGACGCATGTGGAGAATCGGCTCGCCCCCGAGGTCGGCGGCGGTGCGGCCCCCGATCTCCATCGTGTACTTGCGGGGGAAGAACGGCAGGAGGTTGTCGCGGGGCTCCGTCACCGTGCGCTCGAGGAGGTCGAGCATGGCGTCGAGCGAGTTCATCTTCATGTAGGGGCAGGTTGCGCAACCACCGGCCGTGGTGCAGCCCTCGCCACCCGCCACGCCTGGCACGACGCCGAGCTCGGCATCGTCGGTCTGGGCCACGGCTTCGCTGGCAACGGGGAAAATGATCTCCACGTCGATGGGGGCAGCACTCTCGTCGAGGATGCGCTGCACCTTGCGCACGATCGCCGTGATCATGCCGGCCTCGGTGCCGAGGATGAAACGCAGCCGCTGCGCATCACCCTCTTGGTTGGCCGCCTCTTCGACCTTGGCCGCGATGAAGCCGAGAATGTTGGAGGTCGACCCGA
>JAUHZF010000186.1 GCA_030426145.1 Polyangia bacterium | reverse complement strand
CCTGGCCCTTCACGAAGGAGAGCGCTTGGTCAACGCGAAGCCATCGATCTTCGAGATCCACGTGTCGCCGGGTCAGGCCAGTGAGTTCGCCGTAGCGCAGGCCCGAAGTCGCGCCGACCCACACGAGTGCCCGGAACCTCGGATGAATGGCGTCGGCGATCCGCTCGATGTCGTCCCAGTCGAGCATCGGGCGCTCGATCGATCGCTCGACTGCTGCACCCTTGATGTGAACGGGGTTCGTCCGGAGCAGGCCATCGTCGACCGCCGTGTCCAACATGGTTCGGAACAGCCGGTAGACCTTCGCCACGGTGTTGGCGTGCAGGCCCGACTTTGACAGCCGGCCGTGCCACGCTCGAACCGCCGCCGGTGTAGCAGCCTGCACACGCCGAGGCTGCAGCGCGAACCGCGCAGCAGCTCTTCATCATCGGCTGGGCGCGCCCGGCCGACGAGCTGCTGCGCCGGGTGGAGCCGCTGACGCCCATTCTGGCGAATACGCACCCGGCGGTCGTGGGGTGGATGGAGAACGCGCGGGCGTTTGGTGCCCTGTACCTCGGCGACGCCGGCACCTACCTCGAGCTGAGTCGCCGCTCGGCACGTCGCTTCGAACGCGCGGGCGACGTCCGCAGCGAGGCCAATGCGCGGGTTCATCTCGGCTTCGCGCTTCTGCAAGTGGGGGCCTATCCGGAGGCCGAGGTCGCGCTGCGCGAGGCGCTGGTCGCGGCGCGGCGCCTCGGGCTCTTCAACGTGGTGGCCACGGCGATGAACAACCTCGGCCTCGCGCTCGCGCACACGGGTCGTCTGGAGGAAGCCACCGCGGTCGAGACCGAGGCCATTCGCCTCGCCGCGAGCCAAGAAGATCGTCGCCTCGAGGGAGGATCGCACCACTACCTGGCCATCATCACCGCCATGCGCGGTGACCATGCCGAGGCGGCCCGCGTGGCCCGCCACGCCGCGAGCATGCTTCACGTCGCGCCCCCGCTGCGCGCTCATGCTCTCGCTACCCTCGCCCGATGTCTTCTCGAGCAGGGGACGAGCGACGAGGCGCTGCGCGTGGCTGGGGAGGCGCTCGAGCAGCTCGAGTCCCTCGGAGGGATCGAGGAAGGTGAGGCCGCGGTGAGGCTGGTCTACGCCGAGGCGCTCGACCGCGCGGGCAAGCCCGACCAGGCCCGCGCCCACATGGCCATGGCCCTCGCTCGGCTCGAGCAACGCGCCGCGCGCATCACCGACGCCAAATGGCGCGAGCGCTTCCTTGCCGAGGTGCCCGAAAATCGGCGCACGGTCGCGCTGGCGCGGGTGTGGGGTACCGAAGCGGCTCCCCTCGACGGCGTCCTCGGAGAGGACACCCACGATGAGGCGCTGCCCGACTCGGCGCGCGCGACCCTGGTCGACCTACCTCACGTTGGTGTGACCACGTCGTCGACCGTTCCCCCAAAGCCCTAGCCCGGCATATCAGCCCGGCACATCAGCCCAGCACACCAACTCAGCACTGCACGCTTCAGTGCCCATGGAGACGCTCATGTGTGCCGGTGGTCGGTTCTCCTACTCCTCGGTTTCAGTGTCACAACACACCCCAGATGGCAGGTGTGACTACATTTCCAATCTTCAAACGCGGTGATAGCTTGGTGCTGACTGGCCGGTTTTTTTTGCGAAAGCGCTCGCCGATGAAACGCTACCTCCTCGCCTCATTGCTCCTCGTACCGCTGGCATGTTCGTCGGGTGACGATCCCATCGAGCAAGGGAGCGGTGCCTGTCCCGAAGCCGATCTGGTGGGGGGCGTTTGCACGGGCGTGCCGCGCGACGTCTCGCTCGATGCATCCGGCGTGACGTGTGGAACCACGCACGACGTCGCGGGCCCAGGCGCGCTCGACGCTGCGGTCAATGCGGCCGTCTCTGGTGATTGCATCGTCCTGTCGCCAGCGAGCTACGGCTCGATCACGCTTCCCGATGGCGTGAGTCTGTTCTCGTCCCATCCCGACGAGACCACCATCGCGGGCCTGTACGCGGGGGGCGACGCGACGTCGTCCGTCACCATTCGCGGTCTCCAGGTCACTGGCGGCGGCGTCGTGTTGCGCGGAGGCGAGGTCACCATCGACGCCGTTCGCATCTTGGATGCGCCGGGCATCGCCATCGACATCGAGAGTGGTCGTGCGACCATCACCCGCAGCGAGGTCTACCGCGCAGCTGGCCTCGGCATCGATGCCGCAGGTGCCGTGGGCCTGACCATCGAGGGCTCCAAGATCGGTGAGAACCAAACCGGTGGGATCTGGGTCGCGGGCGCCGACACCTGCAACGACGAGGCCGCGCGGGTCGACCTCGACATCTCGGACAGTCTCCTCGACGGCAACCGCTACGTCGCGGCAGCCCTCTTTGGTGCCGTGGGGCGGATCGACAACGTTCGCATCCAGAACGGCACCCCGGCGGCCTTCATCGGCGGCGGTGGCCTATCGGTGGCCGCGTGCTCTGCGATCACGGCGGGCCGCCTCGCGGTCATCGACAACGACGACTGGGGCGTATTGATCGATGACTCGGACTTCTCGCTCGATGGCGGCACCATCGACCGCAACGTCCGCGGCATCTGGGTACAGAACACCGTCTCCACGGGCGTAGAGCGCGTGTCGATCCTCAACACGAAGCTCACGGCCAACCTCGCGGTCGGCTTCGGGATCACCGAGGGGTCGACCGGCGTCTACGCGGAGAACCTCACCATCGCCGACACCGCTGCCCTGAGCATTCCGGTCGAGGTCGACGGCGTTTCGGCATCCGCGGAAGAGGTCGGTGAAGGGATCACCTGGGCCGGGTTCAGCCAGGCACGGCTCACCGACGTCACCATCAGCAACAGCGCCGTCAAGCCCATGACCATCACCGAAGAGGTGGGTACGGGCAGCATCATCACGCGGATGTCGGTGGATGGCGGCATGGAGAGCACGCTGAGCATCCTCCACCAGAAGCTGCCCGTGGGTGGCGTGACGCCCGATTGGGTGGGCGGCCAGCCCACGGTGGAGACGACGCCCGATCAGATCCAGGGCGTACCCTCATCGGTCACCATCCCGCCCGGGATCTGAGAGGGAGACCAAAAGCGAAGCGCCCTGCGGCCTCAGCGCCTCAGCGCGCTTTCTCGTTCAGCTGTCGGTGCGCCAGGACTCGGGCGCCATGTCTTCGGCCGCGCAGATGCGGTTGCGTCCTTCTTTCTTGGCGCGATAGACGGCGCGGTCGGCCGCGGCGACGAGCTCTTCTTGCGATTGGTATGGCGTGGCTGCCTCGAAGCAGGAGACACCGATGCTGGCCGTGACCCGAAGGGCCTCGCGCCCGACCGGCACCCGGCAGTGCTCGATGGTGCGACGCACGCGCTCGGCCATCACGAGCGAACCATTGAGGTCGATGCCGCGCGCTACCAAAACGAACTCCTCGCCGCCGTAGCGGGCGACGAGGTCTTCGGTGCGTACCGCGTGATGGATGGCCTGGGCGACCATACGCAGGACCGCGTCGCCCGCTTGGTGGCCATAGGTGTTGTTGACCTTCGTGAAGTGATCGAGGTCGACGAACATCACGGTGAGGGGAGACTTGTGTCGTGCCGCGAAAGCGAACTCTTGAAGCAGCACCGCCTCCATGTGGCCGCGGTTGTAGATGCCCGTGAGCGGGTCCATGACCGCGGCTTGGTACATCTTGCGCGCGGCTTCGTGCTCGGTCGCGTCTTGGAGCGAGGCCCGCAGCAGCGTGTTCTCGCCGAGCTGAATGCGGTCACCATCGCTCAGCTCCTGGACGAGGACGGTCTGACCGTTGACGTAGGTGCCATTGGTGCTGTCGAGGTCTTCGACGAAGAACTTTCCCCCCTTGGAGAAGAGCCGAGCGTGGAAGCCCGACACACCTCGATCCTCGATACGCCACGGGAGCTCGTCGTCGCGACCGAGGATGAGCTCGCCCGGGCCCATGGTGTGAATGGCGCCCGGGCGGGGCCCGGTGAGCATCGTGAGGGTGCAACGGTCGCGTGGCAGCGCCTCGAAGTCCGGACGACGGTCCATCCGGTGCGTGTCGCTGTGGCGACGACGCTCGCGCCACGACGGCTCCTCGGATGTCTTGTCCGGTTTTCGTGGCATTCTTGGATCCTACACCGCCATCCGGCACTGTCGAAGTTCGTGATAGGGGGCTCCAGGAAGAACGGCCGTTCGCCGACAAAGTTCAGTAGGTATCCCATCTGGGGAACGGTGGGCTAAGATGCCACCGCAGATGACCGACGGCTCATCCAGCGACTCGGGCGACGCGCCGAAGCCCCCGGGCCCGCCTCGGCCGGGCCCGCCGCGGCCTGGTCCGCCTCGTCCCGGAGGATCTCGCAGGGCGCTCCCCGGGGCGTCGCGTACGGTCATCGGTGGCACCGCGGCGAAGAAGAGCCCTGCCGCGCCGAGCCCTGCCGCTGCGCCGAGCCCTGCCGCGCCGAGTGCGCGCACCACGCCCGTTCCGCCCGGTCCAGGGGGCATGGGCACGTCCGCCAGCGAGCCGCCGAAGAAGCCGAGCGGCCCCAGAATGGCGCAGACCCTCGCCTTCGAGGCACTGCCCGAGGCCGATCAGCAGTTGCTCGACAACCTCGCCGCGCAGGCAACGGGGCCTTTGGATACGGCGCCCGGTATGACGGGCTCGGATGCACCGCCGCCCTCCGTCGATGGCGGAGGACCGCGTCAGGCGGGTTCGAGGGGGGGACGTCGGCGGGAGCTCGCATCGACCATCGCCTTTGGTGCCGAGGAGATAGAACAGGCCAAGCAGTTCGCCGTCGATGCGGCGGCCAAGGAGGCCGAGGCGGCTCGAGCCGCGGCCCAGGCGCAGGCCGGCCCTCCGAGTCAAGAGGTCCCACCGAGCAGCGAAGGCGGAGCCCGGACCCTGGCCTTCGAAGTTCCCGCTCACCTCCAGGGCCAGGGCGACACCGACGTTCCGCCGAGCAGTGAAGGAGGCGCGCGCACCTTGGCCTACGAGGTGCCGGCCGACATTCAGGAGCAGGCGCCCACCACGCCGCCGCTCGGTGCCGTGGCCCCTGTGCGGGGCAACATGCCGGAGCCCGACTCGACCCGAACCATGGCCTTCGGGACCGACGCGCTGCCGCCCCAGGCTGGGGCCACGTCCGCGGATGCGGCCGCGCAGCGGCGACGACCTGACCACAGCCAGACGATCGCCTTCTCGTCTGAAGACGTGCATCGGGATCGGCCATTGTCGCAGACCGTGGCCTTCGGGTTCGACGCGCTCGAGGCCGACGAGGCGCGACCATCCACGCCGCCGGAGGCCGCACCGACCACCCAGCGACCCGGCGAAGCGCCTCCCACGGCAGGACCACGCCAAGGGAGTGCGACACGGTCCTCCAAGTCGGACCTCTCCTCGACCATCGCTTTCGCGCCTGACGATGGCGGGCAGTTCGAGCCCGCCGCACCCGCGCCGGCCAAGAGAAAGCCCGACCTCGCATCGACCATGGCGTTTGATGCCGAGAGCGTGGGGGTAGCGGGCGAACAGATCATCGACGAGTCGTCCCACGTGGAGGTGCCGTCGGCCCGCGCGGCCCGCACCAAGACGATGCTGGGTGGCATGTCCGCCGCCTTCGACGCCCAGGCCGCCTCGCAGGCGCAACCGGCTGGCACCATGGTCGGCCTCGGGCAACCGGCCGAGGTGGCCGCGCATCCACGCTCGCAGGCCCAACCCGATGCGGCCCCTGCGGCGCAAGCGCCGGTGCCGGCGGCCTCGGGTGGGACACAGGCGTCGGCCGATGCTGCGATGCGGCCGAGCGCTCCGATGGCGCCTCCGGCCGGCTACACCACCGCGCCCCCGCCGGCCCGCACGGGAGGCACGAAGCTCCTCGTGGCAGTCGTCGTCGGCTCCGTCATCGTCGGCGTCGCGGTCGCCTTGGGCCTGCGCTTCGCTGGGGTGTTCTAGAAGACGTTCCAGGCCCACCCCAACGACGTCGACCTAATCAGGTACGAGTGGAGGCGCTGCGGATGCGGTCGAGCACGGCGTGGGCCGTCGTGCTCAGGCCGTCCGGGTCGAGTGCGGCCTCCATCGCGCGGAGGGAGCGGGTGCGCGCGTAGGCTTCGCGTCGTCCGGCGTCATCGAGGTCGGCGAAGGACGGGTGCGGACCCAAGCTCCCGTCGAGCCGCTCTGGCCGCCACGCGGTGGTGGCCTCTTCGATGAGGGTCTCGCGTTCTTCGGGGGTCATGGATTCGGCTCCAGTCGTACGCCCTGACGCGAGAGGCAGCCGGTGAGCTGCCTGCGTGCGCGGGCGAGGTTCTGCGCGAAGGTGTTTCGGGTCATGCCGAGGCGGAGGGCGAGGCTTCCGTCGGCTTCGGCCCCCGGATCGTCGAGCCGGGCCCGAAGCACCTGCGCGGGCTTTCCGCGCAGTCGTTCGATGCAGAAGGCGATGGCCCGCCGGAGGAGGGGATCGGGTGCGTTTGCTTCGACCGGGGCATCGACCTCGGCCGTCGGCTCCTGCCGACCTTGCTTGCGCACCTCGCTGATGGCGCGATTGCGGGCCGCCCGGAGGCAGAAACGCAACAGACCATTGGGGCGCCCGTCCGGCGCGATGCGGGGCGCGACCTGCCAGGCGGTGAGCAGGCTCTCCTGGAGTACGGCCTCGGTGTCCACCACGGCGGCGAACCGGAAGAGGCTGGCCCGGACCTGGGGCTCGGCCGCAGCGAGCCAACGCCCGAAGGCGTCGGCGTCGCCGGCGGCGATCGCGCTGAGGTGAACGTCGAGGTCGCTCATCGGAGTTCGATGACCCAGTCTTTTCCTCCGCTCGCCACGTGAAGCCGGAGCGGCTGTCCCGATGACGGGCGGGTCAGGGCGAGCCGAAGCACTTGTCCCGCCTCGACCCGTCCGCGTGTGCTGTGGTCGGTCTCGATGGTCACACCAAAGGTCGTGCCGTCGGTCTCGAGTCCGCCCGAAGCATCAGGGGTCCAGTCGATGGCGAAGGGGGCGACGACCTCGACGATGAGGCGACCGTCGCGGTCGAGCACGATGCGGCCCCGCAGCGTCATGGTCGGCGTCTCTTCCATGTCGTCTGCCTCCTCCATGTCGTGCGCGCCTTGGGAGAATCCGTCGAAGGCACCCTGACCTTCGAGCTCGGCTCGCTCGCGCTTGGGCATCTCCATGGCCCGGCCTTTCATCTTCTTGGGCGCAGGTGGCGCGGCTCCCCGGGTTCGGGCCGGAGCAGGCGCCGCGGGAGGCGGCGGCGCAAACCCCGGAGGTGGGCCGCCGGCTGCGCGTGGGGAGAAGGCGTAGGCAGCAGGGGCGGAGGCGACGGCGGCGCCGAAGCTCGCCGGCGCCCGCAGGCCTAGACCGGCGGCGCTCATCCCGTGGGGCAGCGCCTGCGGGATGACCTGCCTTCGCGACGCGGAGGTCGGGTCGACGGTGGCTTCCTTCGAGACTGCGACCCACGACGTGAGTCGGGTAGCGATGCGGTGCCGCAGGCCGCAGGCCTCGACGGCGGCGTCGACGTTTTCTCCTCGAGCCCGAGAGAGCTCTCGGTCTTCGACCCACTCGCGAGCGAAGCGCCGCCGCACCTCTGCGTCGCCCTCGCCCCGCGACATCGGCGCCACCTTTAGGGACTGGTGGAAGGGGCCCTCCGGGGTCTGACCTCGAAGCTCGAGCGTGCCGCCGTCGGGGGCGAGCCGCAGCGAGAGCAACGCCGGGGCGCCGGCGAAGAGATCGGGCGTGCGGGCGGGCGCCACCTCGCGCAGGGCCGTGCCCGTCACCTCGAGACCCACCACCTGGGGCGCGGCGGTCGCAGCCACCAAACGTTGCGCCGCGCGCTCGGCGTCCTCGTCGACGCCAACGATGACCTCGATACCTCGACCGGCGCGGGCTGCCGCCTGCGTGAGGCTTCGGTTCACCGCCGATCCGACGCCGAGGCAATGCACCCGCGAACCGCCGGGGAGGCGTTCGAGGATGGTGCCGATGACCTCGCTCTCGAAGCCGATGAGACCATCACTCATGAGAACGACCTGGCGCTGGCCGTCGCCGCGAAGCGGAGTCAGCGCTTCGATGATCCCCCGGCGCATCTCGGTGCCGCCACCGGCCTGCAGGCCCTCGACCCATGCGCGAGCCTCCCGTTTCAGCGTAGGCGCGGCGAGGGCGGCGGTCGCGCGGAACGACACCGGCTGCATCGCGAAGGCGATCATGGCGAGGCTGTCGTCGGGTCGCAGGCTGTCGATGAGGGCGAGTGATACGCGCTTCAGCTGCGCGAGTGGCGCGCCGCCCATCGAGCCACTCACGTCGAGCAACAGGATGAGGTCACGCGACACGGCGGGGCCGGGACGACGTGGTGGGGTGAGGGTGAGCAAGCCGTAGGCGTCGGCCCCGAGGTCTGGGTCGTCGGGGCGGTGGGTGCGTAGGGTGGCCGACGGAGCCTCAGCCAGAACGCCCCAGTCGATGGCGACGTCGCGGTCGAGCACGGCCCCGTCCTCGTCGGCGAGCCCGATGCGCGTGACGGGGCCGCTTTGGTGAACGACGATCGCGTGGCCTGAGGACGAGGGCGCCCCTTCGATCGCGTCGGTGACCCTCAGCTCGAAGCGCACCGTAGGCGACGTCGAACCGAGGCTCACGTCGGTGGTGACGCGGTCGGCGTCGGTGACGCGTCCCGGGGCCCCGAGGTAGCGCGGTGCGACGACGGTGGGAAAGCGCCACTGCCATCGCCCCTCGCTCAGCCAGATGAGCGCGTGATCGACCCGAAGCTCGGCCACGAGGGTGGCCCCGGGGGGGATGTTGCCCACCTCCTGATTGAAGAGGCTGCCGCGCTCCTGCTCGAACAGAGCAGCCGTCCTGCCTTCGACGAGGGCCTCCTCGTACTGGGCGCGCGCTTCTTCGCGACCGGCCACCTCGCCTTCGATGCGGTGGCCATCGAGCTCGAAGCTGAAGCCACCCACCGCGCCGTCGTGAGGGAGTGGAACCTGGTAGCGAACGGCGAGCGACTCGCCGAAGGGGTTGCGGAACGTCTGTCGCAGTACGACCTGGGCCATCCCCGCCCCTGCGCGGACCTGGAGGTGGGTGTGCAGCAGGGCGAGCGGGCGGCCATCGGTGGCGACGACGCGGGCGCCGTTGGAGGCGGGGACGGACGGGGTCAAGGCGTGGGACATCATGGTCGGCTTCTCCTCGGCCGCCGTCTAGGGGTGTCCCTTGATGTGGCGGCCCATGGGTTTCAGCCGACCCACGCAGACCCTCCCTCGCCGATGACATTTATTTTCGACGACGAAATCCTGCCCGAGGTCCCTATGACGTCTGGGCCATCAGCTCGCGGGCGCGGTCGACGACGCGGCCGATGGTCTTCACGCAAGGGTCGCAGTTGCTGAGGCAGCAGGTGCTGCGCCAGCTGTCGTCGGCCTCGTCGAGGTAGCGCTCGATGAGGCGCTGGTAGACGTCGTCGACCATGTTCTCGTCGAGCGCCTGCGCGATGGCGTCGTCGCGGGTCACGCACGCTCGGATAGCACGCGTTCAGCGTACGCGGGACAGGATCCGGTCGCCGAGGTCGTCGTCGAGGTGGGCACGGGTGCCCACCTGGTTGTAGCGCTTCACGTAGACGAGACTGAGGAGCGCCGAGCCGACGGCGCAGGCGATCATCACCAGCGGCGAGAGCACCCCGCCCACCAGAGGCATCGCCTCGAAGAGCTCCACCGCCGAGAAGGAGAGGAAGCCCGCGAGCAGAGCCACGCTGAAGGGGGCCGCGTAGAAGAGGCCGAAGCCGGGCACGAGCAGCGCCCAGAGCATGCCCACCACGGGGTGCTTTCGCTGGTGGGGAGCCATCGCGCCGGTCGCTGGCGAGCGCCACACCACGTTCGCCGGGGGCCTGGGGGCATGAGGCGGGGCCGAAGCGCGAGGGTAGCTGGGGGCGGGGGAAGGCTCGACCGGCGGGGTGCCCATGGCGTCGAGTCCTCGGGGGACGTAGCTGAGCGCACCGGTATCTTCGTCGAGTTGGAGATCGACGACCCCGCGCCGGGCCATGTCGTCCAGCGTCTCCTCGGCCTGTTCCTCCGTGCGCCCGAGGTGGGCGGCCACGGTGCGGACATTGAGCGTCACGCCCCGCGAAGCGAGTTGAAGGATGTCGGCATCAGAGGAGGATGGGGTGTCGTTCATGCCCACAAACTAGGGTTCACCACCCGAGCTGCCTGTGATCCGGCTCACAGCCGCGTCGTTTGCAGCGCCCTGAAATGCAAAGCGGCCGCTGCGCGCGAGGCGAGCGGCCGCGGTCGACGGTTGCGTAGGGTCAGCTGCCGCCGAAGGTGTCGCGGCAGTAGGCCACCACGTCGGCGACTTCCTGGTCACTCATCTGGCTAGCAAGTCCGGGCATGACGGAGCCGTTGGCCACGCTGCCGTTGAGGATCACGTCGACGAGCTTCTCATCGGTGAGGGTCGGCACGACCTGGTTGAGGTCGCGCGCGGTCGCGCTTCCCGAGCCGTCGGAACCATGACAGCTCGATTGGCCGCAGCTCGACCCGTATTCGGTGGCTCCGGCCGTCGCGTCACCGCTGAGGCCAATGATGATCGGAACTCGGTCGTCGCCCGTACCGGTTCCGCTGGTGTCGTCGTCGTCTGCACAGGCGGTGGTGCCGAGGGCCAAAACCGCAACCAGTGTTCCAAGCCAAAACTTCATCTCTTCTCGTACTCCTAGGGTGAATTTGCCAGCTCGACGCCGCGGTGCCAAGACCGCGCAGCGAGCGGGAACCTAGTGGGAACCTTCTCCGCCGGGCAGCTGTAGCTCGCCGGGGGTGGGGATGGGCACGACCGGCTCCCGATCGAACTCGAAGTCGCGTCGAGGAGGCGGGGGCTGCTGCCCCGACGGCGGTGGCGCCGGCTTGTCGCTCTCGGGCTTCCTTTCCGGCGGGTCGTCCCCCTCGGGGGCGGCGCTGCTGGAGGGCACAGGGGTGGCGCTGAGCCAGGCAGCCATCGCGGGGGCCCCCGGTGTTCCTTCGAGCCGCGCGTGGAGGGCTCCGGTGGCGCGCTCCTTCTGCCCGTTCTGGCCCAAAGCTATGACCAGCAGCGCGTTGAGGTGCTGTTCGGCCGGCGTGAGAGCGGCGGTCTCGGTGCGGGCCTCGCGCCGCGCGGCCGCGATCTGCAGGCGTGCAGCGTCGACCTGGGCATCGAAGGCCTCGAGCGCCTTGCGGTCGTCGGGTGCGAGCGCGGCCGCTTGCCAGGCGCGCTGGGCTCGAGCGACCTCGACCCACGCCAAGCCCACGTGGCCGGCGGGGTCGCCCGCATCGACCTGCTGCTGGTAGGCGGCCGCGGCTTCGTCGAGTCGGCCCGCGCGCAGGTGCTCGTCGCCCGGCCCCGCCTCGGACGGCGTGGTGGGGGCAGCGGTGCCGGCCGCCAGGTTGCGCTCGTAGAGCGTGAAGGCTCCCCAGCCGGCGATCGCCATCGCCAGTGCGAGCCCGAGAAGTCGTGGTGCCATGCGAGCCTGCGGAGCCTAACACGCAGAACCGGGCATGGCCTGAACTCTGACGTGACCATCTGGGGACAATTGCAGCCCGGGCGCACGGTTCCGCTGCGGTGGCGCGTCTAGCGGTAGGCGTCGGCGAGGAAGGCGCTGAGGAGGTTGCTCATCGCGTGGAGGGCGACGCCCGCGCCGATGCCACCCGTGCGCGCGCGGAGCCATCCGAACAGGAGGGCGGGGAAGAACACCGCCAGCCGCGCCGGGTGCGGGATCGTCAGCAGATGCCCTACGGCGAAGATGGCCGCGCTCGCGAGCCACCCGAGTCCGAGCTCGACCCCGAGCACGCGGCGCTTGCGATCGTGCCAGGCGTCCTCGAGCGCAGTCTGGAGGTAGCCGCGGTAGAAGGCCTCTTCGGGCAGCGCGACCACCAGCAGCTGGCCGAGCACGCGGTCGGCGAAGTCTGCGGGGACCTGCGGCGCAAACGCGCCCGTCTCCCAGTAGTAGGTGTAGCCCACCCAGAAGAGCGGGAAGACCACGACCGCGATCGCGAGCGCCCAGGCCAGCGCTTTGGCCCCGTCCCCGAGGATGCGCGCGACGGAGATGGGCTCGGCCTCGGTGAGTCCACCGAGACCCAGGCCGAAGCGACGAATCGTATCGGTGTCGCGACCGTGCACCGCCAGCAGCCACGTCGCGCCGAGGAAAGCGGCGCCCACCGCGGTGTTCGCGTAGCCGTCGGGGGTGAGATTGGAGACGGCCGTGACGACAGCCGTCACGGCCACGGCCGTCAGCAGAGGTCCGGACGCGGCGTCGCGTCGCGGGGGGGAGGCATGCGGGGGCGACTCCGGCGGGTCCGGTTCGGCCGCCCCGGCCTCGTCGTCAGGCCTTGGCGGCGCCACCACCGGCGAGGCGCTGCTGCTGCTGCTGCAGGAACTGCGCGACCAGCTGCGAGCGCTGAATGGCGAACTGCTTCACCTCGCGGTTCTGCGACCCGGCGAGCGAGTTGAGGAGCTTGGTGACCTTCTCGATCTGACGGGTCTGGAAGAGCGCCTCGAAGTAGTTGTTCGCGAGGTGGACGTTGTTGCCCATTTTGTTCTCGTGCTGGCTCAGCAGCTCGATGACGGCCGGCAGATCGCCCGCCTGGCCATAGAGGGCCGACAGCACCAGGAGCGGCACGGGATCGTTGCTGTTCGCTTCGACGCCCTTCTTGGCGAACTCGACGGCGCGGTCGCGGGTCTCTTCCTTGCCGGCGAAGAAGCCCTGGAGGGCGACCCACGGCGCGGCGTTGCGGGTGTTCTCCTTGGCCTTCTCTTCGAGCACGGCCACCGCCTTCTCCTCGTCCTCCCGATCGCGGGTGGTCTGGAAGAGGTAGGCCCAGGCGTCGACACAACCGGGGTCGAGCTCGATCGACTGGTCGATGTGCTCACGCTCTTTCTCTACGTCGTCCTGCTGGCCGTAGAGGCGGGCGAGGTGCAGGGGCGGGTAGGGGTTCTTCTTGAGCAGGTTGGCTGCGCCCTTGAGGGTGCCCTCGGCCTTGTCGAGCTTGTCCTGCTGGAGCTGCGTGATGCCGAGCGCGAGCCAGTCGTCACCGTTGCCGCCCTTGGCGACGAGCTTGCTGAGCACCTGCTCCGCCTTCTTGAGGCGCTTGTGCTTGAGCAGCTCCTGTGCGTAGACGCGGGCGCGGCCGAGGTCGCCGGGGTTCTCTTTCCAGTGCTTGTCGAGACCGTCGAGCAGATCGTCGAGGCCGATGGCGATCGGTCGACCCTGGTCGTCCTGCACCTGGACCGCGGGGCCGTTGAAGCCGAGCAGGTTCCACATGTCGTCGGGCTTCACCGCGATGGCGCCCTCGTTGAGCTTCTCCATCAGCTCGTCGGTGGGCTTGGAGATGGGGACCACCACCAGCGCGTTTTGCGGCAGCCCCGTGGGGAATGCCGAGGCCGGCGCCACGATCGCCGCCCCGCCCTGAATCTGTAGACCCTGAATGCCCTGCTTCTGACCCGCCGCCATGAATGCTCTTCTTCCGTAAAAAACCAGTCTCAGACCGAGGTCTGGGGCGCGGAAGCTAGCAGCCGAAGCCCCCTAGGGCAACGCGTGCTCAGAGGATCCCAGCCCGACGGCGCAGATCCATCGCGAGCGGTGAGACCCAGAAGCGGGCGATCTCGCAGACGGGGCCGGGACCGCGGAGCATTCGCGTGGGGTCGCCCTTGGCTTCGCCGTTCTCCACCAGCCACTTCGCAGTGGCGGGGAGATCGTTGGTGACGAGGGCGGCCACACGCGTCGCCACCCTGGGAACGGTGGGCACGAACCGGTCGAGGTCGGGCGCGGGGCCCTGGAGGCATGCAGGGGCCAGCGTCTGCTCCACCAGCTTGCGTTGTCGGCGAGACAGACCCTTCACGAGGAGTTTGCTCATCTGCTCGAGCTCTTCGCTGGGGATGCGGGTGCGACCCCATCCAGGGGCTGCGAGCCCGAGGGCGGCCGCCATCATGACGATGGCACGTGCGGGGCCGAGGAGCGGGATGGCGGCTGTGCCGTGTGCCCAGGGAACGAGGCTTCGCGCGAAGGCGAAGACCCGTTCGGCTTCACTGCGTTCGCTCAGGGGTTGGGGCACGACGAGCGTGGGTCGGTCGCGCGCGAGCGTGAGCACATCCATCGTGCGGGCACGCGGCTGGAGGTAGACGTCGACGCCATCCGTGAGTCCGAGCGCGGCGCACAGTGGACCGAGGGGCCGCGCCACGGGATGATCGTCGGGCAGGCGATCGCGGGCGGTCAGCCCGAAGCGGTCGAAGCTGTGCGGCTGGAGCTTGGGCAGCGCCTCCATCGTCGCTTCGAGCAGCTTGACCAGTCGGGGGTCTTTGCCGGGCTCGAGCCCGGCCACTTGGTCGAGGGCCGTCGGTCCGAGGCTCGCCGGCGTGGCGTGGCCGGGGGCGACCCGACGTTGACGCGCCATGCCCTGTTCGAGGTCGGTCGCGTCGCCCGCGAGCACGAGAGGGGCGAAGGCCAGGCCCGACTCGAGCTTGCGCTGGCCCTCGTGAAAGCTGCGCGCCATGCCGCGCCATGCGATCATGTCTGCGGGGTCGCGATCGATGAGGATGCGATACGCATCCACCGACGGCTCGTAGCGCCCCATTGCACGAAGTCGATCCGCGAGCTCGTGGCGCAGGGCGGGGTCGCCGTCGAGGGCATCGAGTCCCCGACGCAGGGCCGCGATGGCTTGGTCGTGTTCGAGCAGCACCTCGTGGTGGATGCGCGCTAGCGCGACATAGACGTCGCGCAGCTCGCCGCGGGCGGGGACCTCTCCTGCGCGTACCCGACGCAGGTGCTCTTCGAGGGCCGCCACGTAGCGGTGCCACGGCTCATCCTCGTCGAGCAGGCGCTTGTAGTGCGCGGCTGCGTCGCCGGCCGGGCCCTCGATGGCCACGGCTTCCCACAGTGCGAGACAGGCCTCCTTGCGGTGGCCGGTTCGGTCTTCGATGCCACCGAGAATGCGGTAGAGCCACGCCCTCTCGTCGACGGAGGTCGTGAGGGGGAGCAGGCTCTGCACGTCGATGCGGGCCGCGTCTTCGTTGCTCGCCTCGCGATGGAGCTCGAGCTGTAGGAGCCAGCCGTCGCGATGGCTCGGTTGCAGCAGGAGCATGCTCTGGAGGTGGCTCAGGGCCTCGTGGCGCGCCTCGGGGTTGGGCTTCTTCTTGTGCTTGTCCGCTTCGATCTGGGCCAGCGCCCAATGCATGCGCGCCCGCAGCTCTTTGCTCGTGCTCTCGAGCGCGAGGGCGTTGCGGTATGCCGCCGACGCCTCGTCGAGCTGGCGGTTGCGCCGCCGGAGGTCGCCGAGCAAGGCGTAGGTGGCGCCTTCGATCTCGGCCTCGCTCATGAGGCGGTCGAGGGCGGCGAAAGCGGCCGAGAGGTCTTGTTTGTCGTTGGCGTAGAGCCGCGCGACCACGCGCCAGAGCGCGCTTCGTCGGGCCAAGGTGACGGCGGCGCCGGCGGCGCTCGCCATGCGGGCGATGAGCTGATCGATGGCGCCCCGCTCGCGCAAGAGCTCGCTCAGCTGGCGAGCTGCACCTTCGTGGTCCGGCCATCGCTCGAGCGCACGCTCGGCGTCGTCGATGGCCCCGTCGCTCTCCCCTAGCTGCTCCAGCCGCACTTCCGCGCTTCGAACCAGAGCGTCGGCGGCGAGCTCGCCGTCATGGGTCCAGGCGGCTTCGCGTTGGCAAGCGTCGACCAAGCGACGAAAGTCGCCCGTCCGCTCGGCCGTGCGCGCGAGACCGCGAATGGCGGCGATGTTCTCGCGGTCTTGTTCGAGGGCGGCGTGGAAGGCGCCGAGCGCGCTGCGCGGATCGACCGACTCGTGGCACTCACCGACGGTGGTGTAGTGGATGGCGATGAGGGCGGGGTCGACCTCGATCCGCGCGAGGCGCCCGTGCACGTCGGCCAGCAGGGCGCGGTCGCCGGTGGCACGAGCCAGCGGCTCGAGGAGGCGCAGCGCCTCCGGTTGCGTGCCGTGGAGCTCCAGGATCTGGCTGCAGGTTTGGCGAAGCGCCACGGGTTCGTCGACGTGGAGCCGGGCGAGCTCTTCGAGCGCGGCAACCCGCTGGCCCAGGTCGGCGGAGACCCGGGACTGGGTGAGGTAGACCTCGGCCAGCTTCTCCCGCTGGCCTGCGGCACGGTAGAGCGGCTCGAGGGCGAGAAGCGCGCTCAGGTTGTTGGGGTCGATGCTGCGTACGGCCTCGAATGCCGCGACGGCTTCGCCCGGGTTGCCGAGGCGAGCGTCGTACAGCTCTCCAGCACGGAGCAAGGCGTCGATGGCGAGACGAAAATCCTCCACGCGCCGCGCGTCGGCCTCGAGGGCTTTGGCTTGGTCTTGCCATTGCTCGAGACGCGCCCGCACCCGAAAGCAGCCATCGAGGGCAGGTCGGTGGGACGGCGCATGCTCGACGGCGTCGACGTAGGCGGCGAGGGCCTCCGGGTCGCGGTCGAGGTGGACTTCGTAGACCTCGCCCAGCCGGTAGGCGCAGGTGGCGGCCTCGTCATCGGACGAGGCTCCCTTGCGTTCGGACTGCAACACCTCGACGAGCTGCTCGAAGTCGCGACGCTTTCGCAGCAGCAGCGCGATGGCGCGAAGGGAAGGCCCGTAGCGGGGGTCGACGGCGATGGCGCGGCGGAAGTAGCGAATGGCGGCGTCGTCGTCACCGAGCTCGAGTTGGGTGAGCATGCCGAGCTTGTGGAGCAGCTCGACCTGGGGCCGCCCCGGCTTGGCGATGCGCAGCTCGCGTTCGAGGATCTCGCGCTGATCTGCGGGCCGACCCATGTAGTGGAAGAGCTTGCCGAGCTCGCTCAGCGCCGGGGCATAGAGCTCGTCCAGCGCGAGCACCTCTCTGAAGCGAGCCACGGCCTCATCGCGCACGTCGATGCTCGCCAAGACTTCACCGGACCGCTGCAACAGGCCGATGCGCCGGCGGGGGTCGTCGGTCAGCTCGGCCTCGCGCTCGAGGGCCTCGATGAGCTCGCGGTGTCGACCCGCTCGATCTGCCGCACGCTGCCAGGCGTGAAGCGCCTCGAGGTGGTCGCGCCGCTCCTTGAGGATTCGCCGGTAGGCGCCGATGGCCTCGTCGGCCTCCCCGAGGTTGTCCTCGTAGATGGCGCCGATCTGCATGAGGCAGGCGAAACGTTGTTCGGCCTGTTCGGTGCGTGCCACGGAGCGCTCGAGCAGTTCGATGCGTTCACGGTGGCGACCGTGCACCCGATACAACCTCAGGAGGGCCTTGAACGAGCCTTCGATGCTGGGGTCGAGCGACAGCGCCTGCCGATGGTGGCGCATGGCTTCTTCGGGCTGGGACAAATGATGCTCGAACACCTCGGCGATACGCGCATGGGCGGTGGCTCGGCGTGCGCTGTCGTCGGTGGCTTCTGCGGCACCGAGGTGCATCACGATGACCGACTCCCAGGCGCGCGCAGCGGCGAGGAGGCGGTCGAGCGCCACGAGGGCCGGCGCGTAGGCTGGGGACAGCTGGAGTGCGGCGTCGTACCAGGACTTGGCTTGTTCGATATCGCCCAGCTGCTTTTCGAAGAGCTGTCCGATGCGATGCATGAGCCCCACGCGCTCGTGGGGGCGGGCGATGTTCTCCACCGCGTGGGCGAGCACATGGGCGAGTCGATGGTGATCGCTCGTCTCGTGGTAGAGGCGCTCGAGGCTCGTCTGAATGAGGCGGTCGGTGGGGGCCTCGTTCATCGCGCGGCCGAGGGCGTCGGCAGCGCGCGCATCGTCTCCGAGCCGTTCGCCGTAGATGCGCCCGATGCGAAAGTAGGCCTGGGCGCGAACCTTGGGGTCACGCGTGGTCGACGCCTCGCGCTCCAGTACGCCGATGAGGTCACGCCACCGCGCCCTCTGGTGAAGAAGCCGCTTCAGCGATTGGGCCGCGCGGCTCGCCATGGGGTCGAGACGCAGGGCCTCGCCGTAGAGCTCGACGGCGGTGTCGATCTCACCGAGGCGGTTCTCGAGCAGGCGCGCGCGCTCGACGAGGAGGGCGGCGCGATGGCGGGCATCGGCCCGGGTCGCATTGGCCGCACGGAGGCGCGTCTCGTCGAGGGCTCGCCAGGCTTCGGCCGCGTGCTCGACTTGTTCGAGGGCACGCAGCGGGCCCACCGCGTCGGGGTCGAGGCGCGTCGCTTCTGCGTAGCAGGTGCGAGCCTCGTCCGGGCGCTGGGCCAGGTCCTCGAGAGCACGTCCCTTTCGGCGGAGCAGGAGCGCACGTGCGGCGGGGCGCGGCTCGAGCCTCAGCTCGACGTCGATGTGAGCCAGGCCGGCCGCGACGTCGCCTCGCGAGAACCGCATCTCGCGTGCGAGGCGAAGGGCGGGCAAGAACTCGGGTTGGGCGTCGAGCGCGGCATCGAGAGCCTCGAGGGCGGCCTCGGGATGGGGCGCGATTCGAGACAGCTCGTAGTGGAGTCGTGCGCGCCGTTGTGGTGAGGGCGACGTGCTCAGCTCGGTCTCGCAACGGTGACGGAGCTCCGCTTCGGGCAGCGTCGGGTCCAGAGGGCGGTAGCCAGCGCCGGAGCCACCGGGTTGGCTGGGGAAGGTCTCACGTCCGGGTTGGCTGCCGGGCTGACTTCCTGGCTGGCTTGCGGGTGCAGGCGATGAGGCGTGAGCGGCATCGGACTCGAGCTGTCGCCGAGGCTCGGGAGGTGCGGGGTAACCCTGGTGGGCACCATCCCAGCTGGTCGCGGGTGCGTCGTCGCCCAAGGAGTGGCCGCCCACCGAAGGGTAGCCCTCACGCCCGTCGTCGAACGGAGCGCCGGGGAGGGGCATCGGCGCCAGCGCTGGCTGCGACTTCATCTTCCGGCGCGGGGGTGGCGGCTTTGCGTAGCCGCTCGCCGTGCCCGGAGATGGGCCTTGGCCAGGAGCACTCGACAGATGCGGGCGGGGGGGAGGTGGCTTGGGCGGTTGGGCCATGGGGCGCGCCGTTCCCTGAAGGGAAAGGCTTCGCGGAGGATACCAGCCTCGGTGGGTCGAGTCGTCAGGGCGATGTGGCCAGCGCGGCAGGTGGGGACCAGCCGTCCCCCCGTACTGTGGGACGGGGCAGCTCTACCCCATGGGTGACGAGGGCCTGTCGCAGTCGAAGAAGATCGTCGACGCGTCGAGCCCAGGGGCACCGTCACGGCTCGAATCGGGCGACGAAGAGATGGGGGCCTGGGTGGTCGGATGGAGGAAGTACCAGGTTGTCACTGAAGTCGATGCCTCCTCGGAAGTCGCCGGTGATGACAATACCCCCGTAGGGGTCTTGATCGAGACTCGTCGGGCGTTGCAATTGGGCGTCACCGAACACCCGACTCCAAATATGGCCGAGCTCCGGGTCTCGCTTCGCAATGAATAGACTCTCTGAACCGTTGCCCGTGGACTGCACGCCGCCCCCGAGGTCGACGTCGCCGTCGAACATGCCCAGGAGCAACAGCTGACCGGCGCTGTCGATGGCGAGGTCTCGAGGGTAG
>JAUHZF010000185.1 GCA_030426145.1 Polyangia bacterium | reverse complement strand
GCATGACGGAGAGAACGACCATGGCTGCACCTGCAAAGGCGCCTCTTGAAACGCAATACGATGTGATCATCGTGGGCGGCGCGATCATGGGGGCATCAACGGCATGGTTCCTTAGCGACAACAAGGATTTCGACGGCCGCGTGCTGGTGGTCGACCTGAGCACGGGTGAGCACGAGGTGGAGACGGTGGACGAGGAGGTCTACCGGAAGTTTCTCATGGGCTACGGCCTCGGCGCCTACCTCATGTGGAAGCACTTTCCGCCCAAGACGGAGCCGACCGCTCCCGAGGCCTGCTTCGCCATCTGCTCTGGGCTCCTCACGGGCACACACACGCCGTTCTCTGGCCGGATCCAGGTGGTGGGAAAGTCGCCTCTGACCGGCACCTGGGCCGACTCCAACTCGGGGGGGAGCGTGGCCTCACAGCTGCGGCAGGCCGGTTACGACGCCGTGGTGATCAAGGGCAAGGCGGCGGAGCCGTCGGTGCTCGTCATTCGCGACGACGAGGTGAAGGTCGAGCCGGCGGGCGAGCTCTGGGGCAAGGAGATCCCCGAGGCCTTCGATGAGCTCCGCGAGCGCTACGGGCGTAAGCGCGAGGTCGGGGTCTCGGCCATTGGCCCGGCAGGGGAGAAGGTGAGCCTCATCGCCTCGGTGATGAACGATCGCTACCACGCCTTCGGCCGCCAGGGATTCGGCGCCATCTACGGCAGCAAGAACCTCAAGGCGGTGGTCATCGGGGGCAAGGGCAAGGTGCCCATCCACGACGAGAAGGCGTTCAAGGCCCTCTGTACGGGGGTGAACCGCCAGTACAAGAAGGACGTCGGTTGGCTCATGCGCCTGGTCGTGTGGCTCGCCAAGCCGCGCACCATCATGGGCTTCTTCTACCGAGCGCTTCGTCGCTTCGGGATGAAGCTCGAGTCGCCCCAGCCCGCCATGCGCCAGATGTGGTCGGACCTCGGCACCACCTCTGCCGTGGCCATCAGCGTCGAGAACGGCGACGCGCCGATCAAGAACTGGAAGGGCGTGGGCACCCGCGACTTTCCCCTCGCCAAGAGCATGCGCATCGACGGCGGCGAGGTGAAGAAGATGGTTCAGAAGAAGCTCAGCTGCGGAGACTGCCCCGCGCCTTGCAAGGGCATCGTGGCGTCCAAGAAGCGAAAGCTCAGCGACGTGCGTCGTCCGGACTACGAGACCCTCGTCGGCTTCGGCGCCAACCTCCTCAACGACGACCTCGAGATCATCACCGCCTGTCACGACGCGTGCAATCGCTACGGCATGGATGCGCTGTCGGCATCGGCCACGCTGGCCTGGGTGGCCGAAGCGGTCGAAGAGGGCAAGCTCACGGCGGACGACCTCGATGGCCACGACATGCAGTGGGGCAATGGCGAAGCCGCGCTGGCGCTCACCGTGGCCATGGGCAAGGGCGAAGGCTGTGGGGCGTGGCTACGCCACGGTTCGGCCAAGGCGGCCGAGCACGTGGGCAAGGGCACCGAGGCCATGGTGGTCGCCGTGCGTGGACAGGAGCCGGCCTACCACGACCCGCGCTTCTCTTCGCTCATGGGGGTCACGTTCGTTACCGACCCCACGCCAGGGCGGCACACCGCGGGGGGCGCGTCGTGGAACGAGACCTTCAACGTCGGCTTCCCCATCGAGGGCGCGGTCGACAAGAAGGAGACCACGGTGGCCTGGAAGAGCGACGATGGGAAAGGTGTGGCGCAGGCGCACTACGCCAATGCCCACCAGGTCCTCAATGGTCTTGGCCTGTGTCTCTTCACCAACCTCACTGGGGGGCTCCCGTGGTTGGAGCTGACCAATGCGTTGACGGGTTGGAACTTGTCGGCGCGCGAGCTGCTCGAATGCGGTGAGCGGATCCAGAACATGCGCCACGCATTCAATCTCCGTGAAGGGGTTGGACCCGCCGACTTCAACATCCCCAAGCGCATGATGGGGCATGGGGACGGGCTCCTCTCGGCTGGGCCCCTGCGTGAGATCAGCGTGCCGATCGAGCGGCTCAAGAAGGACTACCAGAAGGCCATGACCTGGAGCCCCGACAGCGGAAAGCTCTCGGCGGCCCGTGCGGCCGAGCTCGGCATCGACGACCTGCTCGAGGGCTACACCGCCTGATCCCGCCCATGGGGCTCCGTGATTTGTTTCGCCGCGGACCGCGCATCAAGGTGCGGGTCTTGGTGCAGGGGCGCATCGGCCTCGGCTGGCGCAAGACGGACGAGACCCTGTCCCTGCCGGAGGGCGCCACCCTAGGCGATCTCATCGACCGCGCGGATCGCGATGGACTCGACCTCACGGGGGCCATCGAGCAGAGCCCCCACCTCAGGCACACCATCATGCTCAATGGCGAGCGGTGCCCGGTCGACGACAACCGCGACCGGGTGCTCGAAAATGGCGACGAGGTCTTCCTCCTCGCCCCCATCGCCGGCGGTTGAATGCGTTTCATGGGTGACCGCCCATTCGCGACGGATCGTCGCGATCCGACGCCCATTGGGGGTCCACGCCGTAGCATGGGGCCGGCCCGTCGTCGTGGGGCAGACCCTTCTACCTCCTGGGTCGAGCCATCGCACCTCGGCCATTGGGCGTGAGCTGGTAGATCCCGGTGCGCACCCGCTCGAACCAGCCGTAGTGGTCGTCTCGCATGATGGTGGTGGCTCGCGCGACCCCGGTCGCTTTGGCGACCTCTGAACCTTTGCTGGCGCCGTGGGCGGCGAGGTGGGTCGCACAGCGAATCGCATCCTGGCGGTAGGCGGTGACGATCGTGCCCCGGCTCCCGCCTTGATTCGGATCGCCCACGCGACGCGAGAACTCGCGAAGGAGCCGCCGTCGCTTGTTCGGTGAGCCGCGCGGCCGGTAGGGGCCGGGGTCGAGGTGCGCTTCCACGTGCCCATCGGAGAGACGGACCGTGAGCAGGCCGAGGCCGAGGCGACGACACAGCTTCAAGTTGCACGCGAGGCTCTGCTGAAAGCGACGCCCCGTGCCGCGGGGGACGGCGATGTAGACGGCGTCGCTGAGGGCCAGGCGCTCCACCGCCTGATGAAACAGCGCCAGCGCGAAACGCACCTTCAGTTCCACGATGACGGGAGGCTCGTCCCCCCGCATCGCCACGACGTCAGAACCGCAGACTTCGGCCTTCACCTCGTAGCCCTGTTCCTCGAGGAAGGCCTTGATGGGAGGATAGAGCGTGGTCTCCGGAGCGCTGCTCATGGTGCTCGGGCAGTCATAGAGGCGCGACCGCTTCGGTGCGAGGGGGCGATGTGGTGGCGGCCGCCATGGCGAGGGGTGGCGGCCGCCACCTGTGACCCAGGCAAGTCATCGATTCGCGGCGCGGCATGTCGGCCCGGGGCTTGCTCTGGACGTGGGCATGATCGCAGCCCCTACCGAGCCGCTCTGGGTCGAGTCGCTTCGCCGCATGTCGGATGAAGAGCTCATCACCTTGGTCTTGAACCCACGAGGGAAGACGTCGGCCCTCGGCGCCCGCCTGCTCGAGCGCTTCGGCGGATTGGCGGGCTTGGCCCGTGCCGGTCCGGCGGCGCTGGCCCAGGTGCACGGCATCGGCGAGGCCCGTGTGATTCGCATCCTGTCGGCGCTCGAGCTCGGCCAGCGGGTGCACGTCGGGGTCGCCCATCGGGAGGTCGTGCACGGCGCGGAAGACGTCGCGCAGATGATGGCGCCGAGGCTCGGCGGGCTCGACCACGAGCAGATGTGGGTGGTGTCGCTCGACGGCGCCGGCTGCCTTCGCGGCATGCGCGAGGTCGCGCGGGGAGGGCGCCACGGCCTCGTGGTCACAGCGCGGGAGATCATGACCCTCGCCGTCGCGGATGCGGCGTCGGCCATCGTGCTCGTGCACAACCACCCCAGCGGCCGCGTCGATCCTTCACCCGAAGACATCACCATGACCCAGGCCGTGGCCGAGGCGGCGGAGGTCGTGGGCATTCCCCTGCTCGACCACGTCATCGTGGCCGCGGGCGGGGCGTGGGCCTCGTTGCTCGAGGAGGGCTACCTCGATCGCGAGGCGGTGGCCGAGGCGGGCGCGCTCGGCGCCCAGAATCACACGCGCGGCGCTACTCGTCGCTCGCTTCGGCCGGAGGCTCGCGCCAACGACGGGCGAGGTCGATGAAGGCGATGGGCGCCATCTGGGTGAGGTGTGCGCTGTGATGGTCCTCGGTGGTGCCCTCGAAGCCGCGCACGCGCAGCAGACCCACCCGGGTGTCGGAGATCGGCACCATCTGGTGGTGCTTCTTCACGGCGTGGCGCGCGGCGGGCAGGCGCACCGCCGGGGGCATCTCCAGCACCGGGGGCTCGGAGACCTTCTTGCCGAGCTGCGACAGCAGATAGTGCTGGCTCTCGCGGGCGCTCGCATAGTCGGCGGTCGGGATCTCGCTGTGGGTCAGCCGCATGAAGAGGTGACCGTCGGCGGCGGCTTTCACGGCGCGGAGGTAGGCACGCACCGTGCGTGGATTCAGCTCTCGCCCGTTGCCGTGGTAGCCGGCGTGCACCCCGTCGAGCGACAGGATGGCGTCGAGCGGGTCGCGGTCGGCGGGGGGACTGTCTCGAGTCTCGAGGATGCTCTCGATGGCGCCGTAGCCCGCACTCCAGGATGCGAGGGCCATGCGGCGGAGCTTGGGCTCCTTGATGCCGCGCCCCTGCAGCCCACGCTCGATCTCGGTCATCAGGCGCTCGAAGCTGCCCGGGTCGCTATAGGCCTCGCGGTAGGGCTGTGAGCGCAGGCCGAGGTTGATGATGCAGAGCGCGGCGTCCATCCGCAGGTGCTCGATGCTCTGCAGCACGATGGCGGGGTTGCCGTGAAAGAAGATGACGAGGTCGTAGCTGCCGTCTTCTTTGGCCGTGAAGTGTTCGGGAAAGTGCAGCACGCCGCCGGTGACCGGCGCGTACCCCTCGTGCTTCACCGTCCACCCCGTCGGCTTGGGGGCCTTCTTCTTCGCGGCGGCGGTCGGGGTGGGCGTAGGCGGTGCGGCAGGGGGCGGACTGACCGCCGCCGCGGCTTCGGTGAGCCCGATGTTGGCGAACCACCCTCGATGCTGGCGCAGCGTGCGCAGGGCGATGGCGGAAGCGAGGCACGCGAGCCCGAGGAGGGCGAGAAGGGCCCAGCCTCCGAGGCTGCGAGACGGGGCCGAGGTGGGGCTCTCATCCGTTTCCGCCTCGGCGACGGGGCCCGGGCGACGCGCCCCTGGGTTCGACTTGGGTGGTCGCACGCTCACGGCCACGGGGGGCGGTGTGGGGGTGCCTCGGTAGACGCGCCGACTCAGGGGCGGCCGACCAGGGTCGGAGCTCCGGGGGGGCTTGGGCAGGGACCGAGGGTTCTTCGTCCTGTGGTTACGCGGGGCGTGGGCCATCGTCGTCGTGCCCATGCAAGACATGGCCACCTCGGCTGGGCCAACTCTTCGCCCGCTGCGTTGGGCCGTTCGGCGCCCCTCTTCTTGGGGGCTTAACGCGCCGCGTCGGGCGCTGCTATACCTCGGGGGTGGGCAAGGACACCGTCTCACCGTCCAAGCGCAAGCCGCAGACACGTCCCGAGCGACGGCTCGCGGTGGGGGCGGACCAAACCGAGGTCGACGTGGTCGTCATCGGGGGCGGGGTCAACGGAACCGGGGTCGCCCGCGATGCCACCATGCGCGGGCTGAGGGTCGCCCTGTTCGAACGCAACGACCTAGCCTTCGGCGCCAGCGGCAACAACAGCGGCATGATCCACGGCGGCCTGCGCTACATCCGCAACGACCCGGAGGTCACCGAGACCTCGTGCCGCGATTCGGGCCACATTCAGCGCATCGCGCCTCACTTGCTTTTCCGCATCCCCTTCATCGTTCCCGTGGAGCGCGAGCGGAAGATCTGGCTTCGCCTCATCGACGCCGGGCTCGAGGCCTACGACAAGTTCCAGCCCCTCAAGCGGGGCAAGCCGCACACCCTGCTCGATCCGTACGAGGTGCGACAGCTCGAGCCGGGCCTCGCAGGCGATCTCGTAGGTGCGCTCACCTTCGACGAGTGGGGCATCGATGGCCCGCGCTTGTGTACTGCCAACGCCGTCGACGCCGAGGAGCGCGGCGCGAAGATCAGGGTGGGATGCACCGTCGAGCAGATCGAGCGCGACGAGAAGACGGGGGCGGTGCGCGCTGTGCGCTATCGCGACCGCCGCACCGATCAGGCAGGTCGAATCACCACCCGCGCTGTCGTGAATGCGAGCGGGGCGTGGGCCCCCATCACCGCATCGCTCGGAGCGCTCCCCGCGCAGCGAGCACGGGTGCGGCCGGGCAAGGGGATCCACATCGTCTACGACCGCCGGCTCTGCAACTACGCGATCATGGCGCGCGCGGCGAGTACGCCACCGGCGACGAGTGGGTGTCGATCTTCGAGAACTTCCTCGACGATCGCGGTGACCTCGACAACGTCGTCGCGACGTCCGAAGAGGTCCGGTACCTGGTAGAGGGCATTGCGCGGGTTTTCCCCAGCGTGCACCAGGCTCGGATCATCGGCACCTACGCCGGCGTGCGACCCACGCTGCACGAGTACGACAAGTCGGAGAGTGACCTCTCCCGCGACCACGAGATCATCGATCACGCCGAGCACGGGGCCGATGGGCTCTATTCGATGATCGGGGGCAAGCTCGCGAGCTACCGACTGTTCGCCGAGGAGATGGTCGACATCTTGGCTCGCCGCTTCGACGCTCCCCTCAAGTGCACGACACACGTCACGCCATTGCCGGGCGGCGACACCTACGTCGACGCCCTCGGCCTCGCGGAGCGGCTCGAGGTCGACGCGGTCACGACGCGCCGACTCACCTATCGCCACGGCTCTCGTGCCCTCCGCATCGCCGAGCGCATCGAACGCGCGCCGGCCGAAGCCCGCGTGGTCTGCCCCTGCGAGCCCGTGACCGAAGCCGAGGTGCGCTTCGTGCTTCGGAACGAGTTCGCGCGATCCGTCGGTGACGTCTCGCGCCGTACGCGTCTCGGGCTGGGCGCCTGTGGCGGCATGCGATGCGCCGCCCGCTGCGGGGCCCTCGTCGCCGAAGAGTGCGGTTACGACCCGCAGGAGGGCATGCGGATGGCGCTACGCTTCCTTCATCGGCAGTCCCGCACGCGCGTCTGCGCCATGGGACCCGAGCAAGCACGACAGGAAGCGCTCGCCATCGCCAGCGTGCGGGCGCAGCTCGGGATCTCCGGCAAGCGCTCGCTGCGGGCGGAGGAGGACGACCTGCTCGTGACCCACCCCCAGCCCGAACGCGAACCGGTGGTCGCCTCGACCATGCCGCCTCCCGTCGTGAGAAAGGCGAGCGGCTGATGTTCGAGCGCGTGGTGGTGCTCGGCGCGGGCGTGGCTGGCCTCGCGGCTTCCTGGGCCGCAGCGCAACGTGGGGCGCAGCTCCGTCTGTTCGACGGTGGTGTGGGCGCGAGCTGCCTCAACCCCGGGGCCATCGACGACCGCCCATGGGATGAGGTTGCGCGCTCACTCGAGGTCTTGGGTCAGAGTGCCAAGGCGGGCCCCTTGCCCGATGCGGTACGGGTCTTCGTGAACGACCTCGGGGCGTGGGCGTTGCCTGAGGCGGGCCAAAGATTGATGCGCCTCTGCACCGTGAGTGGTCGCGTGCGCGTGGCGCGGGGCGCGGATCGCGGACTGCTCGATCTGTCGCGGCTGTCACGGGGAGCACGAGTCTTGGTGCCCCGGGTCGGTCGAGCGGAGTGGAATGCCGACCTACTCGCGAAGGGACTCACCCACGACGCCTTCTCGCAGTCCCTCGGCATGACCTTCGAGGCGGTCGACGCCGATCTGCTCAAGCACGGTCACGAGGGGCGCGTGTCGCCGGCCGATCTCGCCCTCGCGCACGACGACCCCGAGCGACGTTCGTGGCTCTGTGCCCGGCTCGGAGAGGTACTGCAACGCGCCGGTCGCGCGGACGCGCTCTTGCTGGGGCCCTGGTTGGGACTCGACACCGCCAAGGCGCCGGACGTGAGCGAGCGTCTCGGTTTGCCCGTGGGGGAGGCCCTCGATCAGGTCGGCACCGTGGCTGGTCTTCGCTTCGAAGCGGCGCGCGAGCGACTGCTCGGCACCCTCGACCTGGCCATCGAGCCGGCCAGGGCCACCCGTGTGCATCGCGACGGGGCCGAGCTCCTCGTCGACCTCGACCACGGCGAGCGGGTGGTGACCGATGCCGTCGTGCTCGCGACCGGGGGCTTGGTCGCGGGCGGCATCATCTACGACCCACCCGAGCGCGACGCGACCACCGGGCTCGCGCCCTCGGGGCGGGCACCCTTCATGCTCTCGGTCGAGGTGCCCGACGCGGTGCTGCAGGCGCGTGGGCGACCCCTTCGGGTGGTGGGCTCGATGCAGGGGCCATCCCTCGACGAGTCGGCATGGCCCATCGACGCCGACCCCGGCCTGCTCGAAGCCGTCGGCGTGCGCACTGACGGGCTCACCATCGGACCGCAGATCTTCTGCGCGGGAGACGTGGTGGCCGACAAGCCCCGCACGACGCTCCAGGCGGCCTACCTCGGTCTCATCGCCGGGGCGGCGGCTGCCGGCGAACCCGGTGCCATCGCGTCGTAAGTAGCTGACCGTCCATTCGCTACAAATCGTCGCGAAGCGACGCCGTTTGGGGAGGGCCCCCTCGCGTAGCGAGGGGAGGGGCCTTCTGAAGCTTCTGAAGGCCCCTAGCTAGCGATTGAGGAAGGAGTGAACAGGGGGTGTGTTCGCGGAGCCTCGACTCGTCCTCGCCCGGTCCCCGGGCGAGTCGAGGTGTAGCGAACCCATGGGAACGCAACTAGCCGCGGCGGCGGCGGAGCCACACGGCGGCCAGCCCCCCGAGGGCGAGTAGCGGCCAGCGGTCGTCACTCCCTTGGTGCGCGGGAGCCGTGCAGACGCAGCCCCCCTGCGCGAAGAGGCCGTCGGCGTCGCCGGGGTTCACCCCTGAGCCGGTGGAGTTGCCGCCGCCCGTCCCGCCGCCGGGGATGTCGTCACTCGGGTCATTGGGGTCCCGCTCGCCGTCGTCGACGATGCCGTTCTTGTTCACGTCTTCGTCGCCGTCGTTTACGCCGCCGCCGTCGGTGTCGGGGTTGAGGGGAGACGTCGTGGTCTCGCCCATGTCGCCATCGGGGTTGCAGTTGCCCGCGTTGGGGTCCGTCGCGGGGTCGTCGCACCCGAAGCCCATCTCGAGGCCGTCGGTCAGGCCGTCGTCGTCACTGTCTGGATCGAGCGCATTGATGAGCCCATCGCCGTCGGTGTCGGATGCTGGGTTGGGCTCGAGGCCATCGAGCACGCCATCGTCGTCGCTGTCCGCGTCGTTCGGGTCCGTCCCGAGCTCGATCTCGAGCGCATCCGAGAGTCCATCGCCATCGGTATCGACGATGGTGCTGTCGTCGGCGGGGTCGTTGGGGTCGCCTTCGCCAGGGTCGATGGCGCCGTTGAGGTTGGTGTCTTCGGACCCGTCGCTGATCCCGCCGTCGTCGGTGTCGGCGTCGAGCGGGTCGGTGGTGGTGAGACCCATGTCGGCGTCGGGTTTGCAGTTCAGCTTCGTGAGGTCGGTGTCGACATGGCTACAGTCGAAGCCGAGCTCCGTGCCGTCGAAGAGGCCGTCGTTGTCGCTGTCGGGGTCGAGCGCATTGATGAGCCCGTCGCCATCGGTGTCTACCCCGGGATCGATCTCTTGCCCGTCGGGTACCCCATCATCGTCGCTGTCGCCGTCCATCGGATCCGTGCCGAGGAGGATCTCCTCGGCGTCGGTCAGCCCGTCGCCGTCGCTGTCGGTGCAATCGGTGTTGGGTGGACAGTCGTCGACCGGGACCTCGGTTGGGGGGCTCCCCGGGTCACCACCATTGCCATCGGTCGGGGTCGATTCGGGCGGGGCGCCGAGAGCGCCTCCGGCATCGATGGTGGCCTGGTTCGCGATGGTGCCCATGGCGCCGGCGTCGACGGTGACGGCGAAACGCACGGTGGTGGACTCACCGATGAGCATGGTGCCGCCATTGTTGGCGTTGGCTCCTGCCCCGAGTCGCACGACGACCTCGTTGGCCATGCCGTCGTACTCGCCGGCGTCGTCACCCGCCATGTCCGTGAGCGCCCCGGCGCCTGGGTTGCCGGCTACGATCTCCAGCGACCCGGCCACATAGGTGGTGCCCGTGGGGATCGGATCCGTGAGCACGACATCGATCGCGTCGTCGGTGCCATCGTTGCGCGCCTCGATGGTGTAGACGAGCTGGTCACCCGGCTTGAGCGTGCCGCCGTTCATGTCCACTACGGTTTTGGTCGAGCTCGCGAAGTCGGGCTTGAGGGTGCTGATCGAGGTGACGAAGGCGCCGAGGTAATAGACGTCACCACTGGTCGTGGCCTCGATGTCGGCGGTGGTCTGGCCTGCGACGAGCCGATTGGTGATGTCGACGACGTCGAGGTCGAAGCTCCCCATCGACCGCGCCGTTCCCGTGAGCTGAGGAAGATCGCCGACACCAGAGACCGGCGCCCCGAGGAACGAGCGCGTGGAGTTGAAGAAGTTCGCGGCGGGGTTCTCGGCGTCGCTCAGCGAATCGCCGTTGTTGAGGGGGGCGGTGCCGAAGAGGAGCCGGTCACCATTGGCTTGGTCGTCTCCTTCGTAGGAGATGGCCGCGAGCTTGGCGTCGAAGCCCGCCTGCGGGACGAGGAAGCCCGAGAGGTTGGCGGTGACGTTGCTGTTCCCGTCGACGACGTCGAGACCGTCGAAGATGGTGATGTTGCGGGTTGGCTCGGCGGGGTCGGTGTAGAGCACGACCAGGGTCCAAGCCCCGTGGGTGACGTTCTTGTTCAGACCGACGAAGTCGATGGACTGGTCCATGTCGCTGAAGCGGTAGACCCCTTCGCCCTGGGCCTGCACGAGCGCGGTGACGTCGGCGACGGCTTGGAAGTGGCGACCGAAGTTGTTGGTGAGGGCGACGAAGATGTCGTTGGCGTTGGCCGTCACCGCCTGGCTGAAGACCGTGCCCCCCAAGCCGTCGGGACGGTCGAGGGTGATGGTGTCGTCGGCGTCGCCGGCCAAGCCGGTGCTATCGCCGGCCCAGTAGAGGTAGGCGTGGGTGACGGTGGCGCCGGCGGGCAGGGCCAAGACCGCCTGCGAGCGGGCATCGGCGGGCCCGAACATGGCCAATGCCGCGGCGGCCGTGCCGTCGTCGTTGGCGCGCCAGTGCACGTCGGGGGCCGAGTCGCCAACCGAACCACCACACTGCTGGCCACTCGCAGGCACGGTGCCGACGACGGGGGCGGGGGCATTGGCGCCGCAGTCCCATCCGAGGGTGTTGCCGATGACGGTGAAGTCGCCCTTCTGGTCGACCGAGATGCGGAGCGAAGGCGCCGCAGACACCGCACCGGAAACGGAGAGAGTGAGGAGAAAGGAGGTCAAGCTCAGCCAACGCATGAGGCGCCGATGCTGCAAGAGCCGGACCGAGGGCACGAAAACCGAGGACGCCACGTCGAGCGTGGCGGATGCATCGAGAAGGCGAAGAAGTGTCGCCTTCAGACCGTAGTCTGGAGACGACACCTGTCGCGGCCGTACCGCAGGGGCCGTGCGCGAGCGTCTCTCTTGTGTTCCAGGATGGATCATTCCCGGCGCCGAGAGGCGGCGGCACGCTTCCTGCTGCGCGCCGGGGCGATGCAGCGTCGAAGCACTTGCGCGCGCAACCTTGGCTTGGCGGCTGCGGTCACGATGACCGCTGCCGCTCCCGGGCTCGCTTTCGCCCAGGCCCAGCCAGACCTTGCGCTGAACCAATACCAGCCTCCAGTTGCCGGCGATGCCTTCATGGCGGCACCGGGACCCACCGTCGGAGGCCATCTCGTGCCTCGCGCCATGGTGACCTTCGACTACGCCCACGATCCGCTCGTGCTCGTGAATGCCGAGGGCGACGTGCTGGCGAAGCCGGTCACGGGTCAAGCCTATCTCCACGTGGGAGCCAGCTTTGCCCTTTGGGACCGGCTTCTCATCGGCGTCGATGCTCCGATCGCGGTCTTTCAGTCCGGCGACGACGTGAACCTCGATGGTGTTCAGTTCGCCGGCGCCGGTGGTGCGCAGTTCGGTGATCTGCGTGCCGCGCTCCGAGGGCGGATCTGGGGCGAGTACTACGATCCCTTCCAGATCTCCGTCGGTGGCTACGTCTGGTTTCCAACCGGTGGAAAGGACAGCTACTCCGGCGAGGGTGCCGTCTATGGTGAGCCCCATGTGCTGCTGGGCGGTCGGCTCCCCCACTTCATGTATTCGGCGAGCCTGGGCTCGATCATCAAGGGCTCGGACAACCCGTCGACCTTCAACTATCGAGCAGGAGCCGGGGTGCTCTTGCTCGAGGACATGCTCCTCATCGGCCCTGAGGTCTTCGGTGCGGTGAACTACACCGACAACGATTTCATCGAGGACGCAGCGAATCCGGTGGAGCGAAAGGGCACGCTCAACATGGAAGTCCTGGGGTCGGCGCAATACCGTTTCCTCGGCGACTTCGTGATCGGTGCCGCTGCAGGTGGTGGCGTGGCGACGGGCGTGGGGACCCCGAGGTTCCGCGTGCTGGCGCGCTTCGCCTACGACCCGCAGCCCGAGCGGGCGAAGGCGCCGGCACCGCGTGGGCCGGGCGACGCCGATGGCGATGGGATCGTCGACCCGCAGGACGCGTGTCCGAATACGCCGGGGGTTGCCAGCGACGACCCCACGCGAAACGGATGTCCATCGGACCGCGATGGCGACGGGATCCTCGACGCGAACGACGCGTGTCCCGACCGGCCCGGTGTGCGCGACGCGGACCCGGCCAAGAATGGATGTCCCCCTCCCGGCGACCGTGATGGCGACGGGATCCTCGACCCGCAGGATGCGTGCCCCGATGTGCGGGGCGTCGCGCACGACGACCCGGCCAAACACGGGTGTCCGTCGGACCGCGATGGCGACGGGGTCGTCGACGCCGAGGACGCCTGTCCAGACACGAAGGGCGTGCAGAGTGCGGACCCGAAGAAGAACGGCTGCCCGCCCGATACCGACGGAGACGGGATCATCGACACCGAAGATGCGTGTCCCGACAAGGCGGGTCTCGCGAATGCCGACCCGAAGAAGAATGGCTGCCCACGCGTCATCGTGACCGACAAGGAGATCGTCATCCTGCAGAAGGTCGAGTTCGACTTCGACCGTGCGACCATCAAGACGGTGAGCGACAGCCTTCTCGATGAGGTGGCGAAGATCCTCAACGAGAACGCCGACATTCGACTCGTCGAGGTGCAAGGTCACACCGACAGCAAGGGCAATGCTTTCTACAACCAGTCGCTGAGCCAGCGACGTGCCGACGCGGTACGACAGGCGCTCGTCAAGCGTGGCGTCGAAGCGGGGCGGATGCGCACCAAGGGTTACGGTGCCAAGAAGCCCATCGCCGACAACGGCACCGAAGAGGGACGCGCGACCAACCGACGGGTTCAGTTCGTCATCATCAAGCGCGACGCCAAGGCGGGGCAGCCCGAGGTCAGAACCAAGTAGCCGTCACGTCTGAAAGCGGCGGACCGCGTCATCGAGGCGGTCCGCCAGCTTCTTGAGCTCGGCGCTGGCCCGCAGGGATTCTGCGCTGGTGTCGGAGACCCCGTGGGCCACGCGTGCGATCTCTTCGGTGGCCGAGGCGGCGCCACGCACACTGTCGGCTTGCTGAGCGCTCACGCTCTGCATGCGTCGAGAAGCCGCCGCGGCCCGCTCCGCGAGCTCTCGGCCCTCGGTCGCGGCGCTCGTGGTCTGTTGGGCGGCGGTCGAGATGCTGCTGGTGATGTGTTCCACGTCGTTCAAGGACGCCACCAGGCTCTCCGCCAAGAGGCGGAGCTCGTCTGCCACGAGGGTGAAGCCGGCTCCTACCTCACCGGCTCGAACGCCTTCGAGCGCTGCGTTCAGTGCGAGCATGTCGACTTTGTCCGCGACGGTTCGGATCAGGCTGACCACCTCTTCGATGCGTTCGGCCTTCTCGCCCAACCTCGCCATGAGGCTGACGATGCGGGCGTTGTGGGCGACGCTCCGCTCCGCGGCGTTCACGACGTCGACCGAGCCTTCAGCCACGACGGTGGCGGCTTCGCTCAACCCGTCGAGGGTTTGGCCGATCTGCTCGACGGCCGCCGCTTGCGAGGAGGCGCCAGAGGCGTGGGCCTTGGACGATGCCGCGAGCTGGCGGCTCGTGCTTCCCACCTCGACCACGAGTCCTCGCACGTCCTCGACCATCGACCGGAGGCTCGCCACCATGTCGGACATGACGCGGTCGGCGTCACCTTCACCGGAGCTCGTTCCCCTGAGGTCGCCACGAGCGACGTTGTGGGCGTCTTCGGCTACCCGTTCCACCTCACGGATCTTCGTTTCGAGCGCGAAACGCAGCCGACGCTCGTCCCGCACGAAGAGCACGAGGACCGTGGCCGTGAACGCGAGGAGGCTCACCCCTGCGATGGTCTGCACGGTCGCGTTGGGAGGTTGCCACTGGCTCGGATCACCCAGTCGCACCCCGACGGCGATCACGCACAAGGCCGCGAGGAAGGCGAGGTTGCGGGCCGATCGCGCGTCCAGCAGGAAGGCGCTCAGCGAGATCATGAGGGTCGCGGCCAGGGCCGTCATCGCGGGTCCCGTGATCTCGGGTCGCGCGAGGAAGATCGCCGTGGGTAGCGCCATGAAGAAGTAGGTGACGATCGAGACGGCCAATCGGGTGTTCGACTGCCGAATCGCCACCAGCGCTCCTAGGCTGACGAGCGAGCCCAACCACAGGCCCCATGCCCCCGTATTGCCGGGCTCGGCCAACCAGGAGAGCGTGCCCGCGATGAGGCACATGAGCATCATGCCCGACGCGATCGGGCGCATGAAGCGGCGCCTCAGGTCATCTCGACTCTCACGTTTCACCTTCCCCATGGTCACACGTGCTCGTCTTGTCGGGCCTGTCGCCCGCTATCACTGGCTGCGGGCGAGGAGTTCTTCGTAGGCTTTGCCGAGGGCGAAGTCCTTGCCCTTGCGGGGGTCGCGCGGGAGCTTGCTCACGGGCGTGTACTCGGGGCGTTTGTCCCCCTTGAAGATGCGGGTTTTCTTGCGCTGGGCGGCCTGCTCGGCGGGGAGGTGGCCCTCGAGGTCGCCCTCCCGCACGGGGGTGGCTCCTCGCTCCGCGTCCTCCGCGTACTGGATGAGCACGTCGGGCCAGATCCCGTTGGCCTGGATCGCGCTGCCCTTGGGCGTGTAGTAGCGCATGGTCGTCAGTCGCAGCCCGGCGCCGCCGGGGAGCTGGAAGATGGTCTGAACCGACCCCTTGCCGAAGGTACGCCCGCCCATCATCAAGCCGCGCCCGTTGTCCTGGAGCGCGCCGGCGAGAAGCTCCGACGAGCTGGCCGAGTACTCGTTGACGAGCACGACCAGGGGCTCGCTGGCGACCGCGCCGCCGGACTGCGCTTCGACGAGGTCGACGACCTTGCCTCGGTGACGGGTGGAGTAGATGGCCCCGCCGGGGAGGAACTCGTCGGCGATGCCCTCCGCCTCGTCGACCAGCCCCCCTGGGTTGCTGCGCAGGTCGAGGATGAGCCCGCGCAACGGCGCCTCGGACGCCTTGCGCAGCTTGGCCACCTCCTCCAGGAGCTCTCGGTGGCTGCCCTGCTGGAACTGCTTGAGGCGCAGGTAGCCGACGTCGTTGTCCATCCGGAAGCCCTCGCAGCTGCGCACGTGGATGTGCTCGCGTTGGAGGGTGAAGATGAGGGGCTCCTCCTCGCCTTTGCGGCGGATCGCGATCTGCACCTTGCTGCCCGCGGGGCCGCGCATCAGCAGGATGATCTTCTCGACCGGCATGCCCCGGAGCGGCTTGTTGTCGACGGCCACGATCTCGTCACCGGACCGCACGCCGGCCTCGAAGGCGGGGCTGCCCTCGATGGGAGCGATGACCATGATGGTGTCGCCCTTGAAGTCCACCTCCACGCCGATCCCCCCGAAGGTGCCCTCGGTGTCCTCGTTGAACTGGGTGAACTCCTGCGGGGTCATGTAGGCCGAGTGAGGATCGAGCTCGGAGACGATGCCCTTCACCGCGCCGTTGAGGACGTCGTCGCGGTCCACGGGGTCGACGTAGGAGTTCTCGACGAAGACCATCACGCGCGCCATCTGCGCCAGAGGCCCGTAGGGACTGGCCTGCTCTCCCTCGGCGTGGCTCAGCTCGGAGGTGATGGCACCGCCGGCGAAAGCCGCGGTCACGAGGAGGGCCTGGGAGGTGAACTTCCGCCACATGGGTGACGAGCGTACCTCGGGAGCGGCCGGATGGGGGTTGGCACCGAATTGGCTTGACAGAATAGGGGACTGAGCTAATTTGCGCGGCCCGCCATGGTTAGTAAGACGAAGCAGACCTGGAACCGCCGCATCGCGCGGCAGAAGAAGATGGGCAACGTCCGCAAGCGCCTCATGCGCCGCGGTGGAACGCCCGCCTTCCCGGTTCATCCCGAGGGATACGACCCCAAGGCCGCGGACGCCAAGCCGGTGGACGCCAAGACCGACACGAAGGGCTGATCGAAGATGGCCAACCACAAGTCTGCCGAGAAGCGCAACCGTCAGCGCATCACCCGCACCCTGCGGGCCCGCTCGCTCCGTACCCGCGTGCGCAGCTCCCTCAAGGCCGCTCGCGTGGCCGTCGAGGCGGCGAGCACCGAAGAGGGCAGCAAGGACGACGCGGCTACCGCCGTGCGTGCCGCTTGCCAGCTGCTCGACAAGGCGGCCTCGAAGAACGTGCTGCCCAAGAAGCGGGCGTCGCGCATCAAGAGCCGCCTGACGGTTTCGCTGAACAAGCTCAGCCCCGCCAGCTAACCCCCTCAGCTGCTGACTAACCAGGCCGAACGCCCGCTGCGCGCCGCGCAGTGGGCGTTTCGTTGTTTGTATTCGGCAGTCACGCCGCTCAATGCGCGGCGCCCCAGTGGGCGCCATGGCCCACGTCGACCACCAGCGGCACGTCGAGCGCCATGACCTCTTCCATGGCGGATTGGATGGCAGTGGCCGCCGCTTCGACCTGGTCCTCGGGGACCTCGAAGACGAGCTCGTCGTGCACGGTGAGGACCATGCGGAGCCCCTTCACCACGGGGTCGCGGAGCTTGACCATGGCCAGCTTGAGAATGTCGGCGGCCGTGCCCTGGATGGGTGTGTTTCCCGCGATGCGCTCGGCGTAGGCGCGTCGCATGTGGTTGGTGCTCGACAGGTCGGGCAACAGGCGCCGGCGGCCGAGCAGGGTGCGCACGGTCTTGGTGCGGTGGGCTTCCTCGAGCGTCTCGTCCATGAAGGCACGCACGCCCTCGTAGCGCTCGAAGTAGGCGTCGATGAAACCTTTGGCCTCCTTGCGGCTGATGCCGAGCTTCTTGCCGAGCGCCACCGCGCCCATGCCGTAGATCACGCCGAAGTTCACCGTCTTGCTCTGGCCGCGCATGGTGGGGGTGACCTCGTCCTCGCTCACACCGAAGACCTCCATCGCGGTGCGCACGTGCACGTCCTGGCCGGTCTTGAAGGCCTCCACGAGCTTGGGGTCGTGGGACAGGTGCGCGAGCACCCTCAGCTCGATCTGGGAGTAGTCGCAGCTGAGAATGCGCATGCCCTCGGGGGCCACGAAGGCCTCGCGGATCCGCCGACCGATGGGGGTGCGAATGGGGATGTTCTGGAGGTTTGGGTTCTGGGAAGAGATTCGTCCGGTGGCGGCCATGGCCTGATCCCACCGCGTGTGGATCCGCCCCGTCTCGGGGTGGATGAGGCTGGGCAGCGCGTCGACGTAGGTTCCTTTGAGCTTGGCGATCTGGCGGTGCTCGAGCACGAGACGCGGCAAGGGATGATCGTCGGCGATGGCCTCGAGGGCCTCGGCGTCGGTCGATCGGCCGGTCTTGGTCTTGCGCGTCGACTTGAGCCCCAGCTCGTCGAAGAGGACCCCCTCGAGCTGCTTGGGGGACGCGAGGTTGAACTCGTGGCCGGCCGCTTCGTGGGCCTTCGTTTCGATCTCGGCCAGGTCCCGGTCCATCTCCACCGCGAGGGCCGCGAGTGGCTCGGGGTCCACGAGCACCCCGCGCTCTTCCATGCGCGTGAGGATCGACGACAGCGGTAGCTCGAGGTCGCGGTAGAGACCATCGAGCTGGGCGCGCACCAGCTTCTTGCTCTGGGCCTCGTCGAGGCGCAGCGCGGCTTCGGCGTGCGCGCCGGCCCACGGCGTGACGAGCTCGAGGTCGAGCGTGTCGATGGTGGGTTTGGGGGCCCCGCGCTTGGGCTTGGGCGCGAGCTTCGAGAAGTCGGTCCAGTTCATCCGAGCGTCGCGCTCGGCCACGATACCGAGCTTGGTCGTGGCTTCGGAGTCGAGCAGGTAGGCCGCCAGCATGCTGTCGCCACCCACGCCGTGCACGGGCATGCCGTGCCGCTCGAGCACCACCTGCGTGAACTTGAGGTCGTGACCTACCTTCGCGATGGCCGGGTCGGCGAGCACCGGGCCCACGATGCGTTGCACGGTCTCGAGGTCGAGCTGCCGGGGTGCTCCGAGGTAGTGGTGGTCGACGGGCACGTAGGCGGCTTGGCCCGCCTTGGCGGCGATGGCGAGCCCGGTGAGGCGCGCACGCATGGCCTCGGTCTCGGGGGCGAAGGCGAAGACGGCGAGCGTCTTGCTCTCCTTCGCCGCGGCCATCAGGGCTTCGAGATCGGCTTCCTCGGTGATGGTGGCATAGTCGGTGGGACCAGTGGGCTCCGGGGCGTCGGCCTCCTCCTCGATCATCTCGAGGAACCGCGTGAACTGCAGCTCGGTGAAGAGCTCGATGAGGCGCTCGGTGTTCTTGTGGGTACCGTACTGCAGCTTCTCGGGTTCGAATCGCAGGTCGGCGTCGTCTCGCAGGGCCACCAGCTCGAAGGCGCGCCGAGCCGCCTCCTCGTGCTCGGTGAGGTTGCTCTTGAGCTTGGGGCGCTTCACCTCCTCGAGGCGCTTGAAGATGGAGTCGAAGTCGCCGAACTCGTCTATGAGCTTGGCCGCCGTCTTGGGACCCACGCCGGGCACGCCGGCCACGTTGTCGGACGAGTCGCCGATGAGAGCGAGCACGTCACGTACGTGCTGGGGCGCCACGCCGAACTTCTTGTCGACCTCGGCCATTCCGTAGACCTTGTTGCGCATCGCGTCCCAGCAGAGCACCCGCTCGTCGGCGCGAATGAGCTGCATGAGGTCCTTGTCGGTGGAGGCGATGACCACGCGCCAGCCTTGCTCGATGGCCTGTCGGGTGAGGGTGGCGATGAGGTCGTCGGCCTCGTAGCCCTCCTTCATGTAGATGGGCACGCCGTAGGCCTCGAAGATCTCCCGGCAGCGCCCGATCTGGTGCTTGAGGTCGGGCGGAGCCTTGGCGCGGTTGGCCTTGTACTCGGGGTCGATCTCACCGCGGAAGCCGCGACCGGGGCTGTCCATGACCACGGCCATGTGGCTCGG
>JAUHZF010000574.1 GCA_030426145.1 Polyangia bacterium | reverse complement strand
CACGCGCGACTCGCCGGAAGACACTTCTTTGGGGATGTAGGTGTTCAAGTCGCACTTCCTAAGCACGCCTCGTGCCGTGTCAGGTGTGCGTGTGCAGCCATTGCGCAGAATGGTGCGCGTGATGTCATGGCCGAGACACTTTGCTGGGCGGGCGACGTGATACGACCCGCTCCGTGGCACGCGAGGTCAACTTCGATGGGCTGGTGGGGCCGACCCACAACTACGGCGGAATATCATTCGGAAATGTGGCCTCGGCGGATCATCAGGGCCAGGGCTCCAATCCCCGCGCGGCCGCGCTTCAGGGGCTCGCCAAAATGCGAACCCTTCACGACCTGGGGGTCCCACAGGCATTGTTTCCGCCCCATTTTCGTCCGGAGCTCGGACTTGCGCGCCGAATGGGATTCACCGGAACCGACGCGCAAGTGTTGCAGGATGTCGCACGTGCGTTGCCCCTGCTGCTCGCGTCTTGTTACTCGGCCTCGAGCATGTGGACGGCCAATGCGGCCACGGTTTCACCAAGCGCAGATAGTGCGGATGGGCGCGTGCATTTCACGCCGGCCAACCTCCAGAACAAGATCCACCGCTCGATCGAGTGGCCGACCACGGCCCGGATCCTGAAGGCCGTCTTCGCGGGCGACGGGTTCGCCCACCACCAGCCGCTACCGAGCACCGCTGCCCTCGGTGATGAGGGCGCGGCCAACCACACCCGGCTCGCGCCGAGCTACGGCGCCGCGGGCGTGCAGCTGTTCGTCTACGGCGAGAGCGCCGCCAATCCGTTCGGCGCCAAACCCAAGTTCTTCCCCGCCCGCCACACCCTCGAGGCGAGCACGGGGGTGGTCCGTCTCCACCGGCTGCACGAGGAGCGCGTGGTCATGGCGCAGCAGAACCCCGAGGCCATCGATGCCGGCGTGTTCCACAACGACGTCATCTCGGTCGGTGATCGCGACGTGTTTCTCTGCCACGAGCGCGCCTTCCTTCAGCAAGACGAGACCCTGCGAGCGCTCTCGGAAGCCTATGCTCGCGTGAGCGAGCGACCGCTGCGCGTCCATCAGGTACGCGAGGCGGATGTCCCCCTGCACACGGCGGTGGCGACCTATCTCTTCAACAGTCAGCTCGTCGCGCTGCCCGAGGGCAAGACGGCGCTCATCGCGCCCGAGCAGTGCCAGGAGAACGGGTCGGTGCGCGACTACATCGCGGCGCTCGTCGAAGGCGACGCACCCATCGATGCCGTGCACTACGTCGACCTGCGCCAGAGCATGCAGGGTGGTGGTGGGCCGGCATGTCTCAGGTTGCGGGTGGTGCTGACCGACGAAGAGCTCGCCGCGAGCAATCCTCGGGTCGTCTTCTCTCCCGCCCTGCACCACGACCTCGAAGCGTGGGTCGAGAAGCACTACCGCGACCGCCTCACGCCGCGCGACCTCGCCGATCCGCAGCTCCTCGACGCGTCGCGGGTCGCGCTCGACGAGCTCACTCAACGGCTCGAGCTCGGATCGATCTACCCCTTCCAGTTGGCCTGACCGCCGTGCGCATACCCACGGCGGGTGCGTCAGGTCGCTAACGCGGCGGCGGCATGATTGCCGTGGGGTTGGTGTAAGTGCTGGACGCTAAAGCCTATTTGCGTCGATAGGGGGCTCGGCACGGAGGTTGTAATCGAGACGGGCATGCGAAGGTTTCTTTGGCTTGGAGCCAGTGTGCTCGCGGCGGTGGTCGCAGGAGCGTGCGGCAGCGATGTGAAGACCGTGGACGACGACGAGGGAAGCACCAGCGTCGGTGCCGGGGCCATGGGCGGCAGCGGAGGTTCGGTCGTCGTGGTACCGGAGGTCGACGACGCGCACGCGCCCACCCAGTTCGCGGTGGAGGTCACCTTCCGCGGCGGGCTTCCCCCGTGGGCGGGGGATGTCGCGCGCTACACCCTCGGAGGTGAGGCGGGCGCGCTCAGCGTCGAGGGCCTCGAGGTAGACGCCGCGGCCGAGACCGTGACCCTCACCACGGCCAAGCAGAAGCTCGGCCTCGACTACACGCTCACCATCGTCACCGACGAGGGCGACGAAACGCGCACCTTCCCATCGGCGGATACAGCGATGTTCTGGACCACCGATCTGAGCTCGCCCAACTTCGCCGAGACGCAGATCACCGCGGCCCGGGCCGAGACGGGTACCCACGCCGTCATCTACCTCGAGGTCGGCTACGAGAGCACCTCAGGCGTTGCCTCGGCGATGCAGCACTTCGACGACGCCATCTACCCCATCGAGACGGAGCTCTTCACCGATCCCGGCGACATCGACGAGAACGGCAAGATCGTCCTCCTCGGGCTCGATGGAGCCAACGCCTACGGCGGCTACTTCAGTCCCATCAACGCGTTGCCCAACGAGCTCACGATGTCGCAATGGGGCGTTCACTCCAACGAGATGGAGATGGTCTACATCAACGTCGTGGCGGGAGACTTCGACGACGACGTCGTGCTGCCGCACGAGTTCGAGCATCTCCTCTACAACGAGCGGCACGGCGTCTTCGGAGCCGACTGGCCGTACCACAACGAGGGCTTGGCCGAATGTGCGGTGCGCGCCGTGAACGGCGTTCACGGCTGGGCGCTCGACTACCTCGTCGCCGACCCCACGGGGGGCATCTCGCGGGGGCCATCCCTGGTGCATTGGGACTACGGCAACTACGACAACTACGTGCTCGCCTACGTCTTCTGGAGCTACATCGCGGGGCAGCTCGGCGGCACCAACGTCTACGGTCAGCTCTTCGAGCTCGACGGCAGCCCGGCCGCCATCGAGGGCTTCTTGCAGCAGCAACTCAGCCTCGACTTCGCCGACGTGCAGATGCGGGCGCTCGCCGCCAGCTTTGCCCAGAGCCCGTCGGGGCAGGCGGGCTTCGAGGGCTTGATCTCCTTCCCGGGCAAGCCGCCGACGGCGCCGAATGAAACGCTCTCCCTGGAGCCCTTTGCCGGTCTGCTGTTGCCAGCCGGCGCGGCCACCACGATGAGTGCACCGACGGGGGCGGGGCCCAACCTCGTCTACGCGGGGGTCAATGCGGCTGGCGCGCTCGACTTCACCGAACCGTACGACGTGGCGGGCGGCGTGCTCGTGGCCCTCAACGCTCGCTTCGACGAGAACGACCCGTCGCCAGAGCCCGTGGGGTCGCCGGTATCGTCGCTGGCCCCGGGGGGAACGTCCCCCACCGCGCACGACCACGAGCGCGGTCGCAGTGCGAGCCGTCTCCACCCTCCGCCCTTCCATCCCGGCCGCCTCGAGCGCATGCGCGACTGGCAGCGCGCCGTCGGCCTGCGACCGTGACGCTCAACAGTGGGCGAGCTCGGGAAGGGTGAACGGGCCCTTCCCCTCGGGGGGGTAGTCTCCGCGCACCATCACGTGGAGATCGTCGAAGGCCCCCGCCCGAGGCATGACCTCGACCGCGAAGCGGTCGGGGGTGAACGCGAGATCGATCGTGGTGTGAGGAGAGGGGGGAAGCTCCTGTAGCAGGGCGTCGAGCGCTGGGAGCCGTCGCGCGACCACGTCGACCAGTCGCAGCTTTCCTTCACGCGGCTCGAGCACGACGTAAGTCTCGAGGCGGGGGCAGAACTGGACCCGCGAGAGGCTGCGCGCGTAGAGGATCTCGTCGATGATGAAGTGGTCCCCCGCCTCGACCACCCCGAGGCGGTGCGAGATGGGGGCGCGGTGCGCCAGCGTGCTGCGGAGTCGTTTCACTTCGTCGGGGACGCAGTGGTCGACGGGCGAGAAACCGGCGCGCCGGACGGCCGGGAGGGGCACGGTCCAAGTCCACTGCGGCACGGAGCGAAAGCCGTGGCGCCGAAAGACGCGTGGCACCTCGGTCGTGAGCTGCGCCGCGCGATAGCGCGCGTCGGCGTAGGCGAGGGCCTCTTCGAGCAGCGCACGGCAGTGACCTCGCCCACGGTGCTCGGGATGGGTACCCACGGCGTGGATGCCGGCCACCGTGACCGGCTCGCCTTCGAGCACGAG
>JAUHZF010000573.1 GCA_030426145.1 Polyangia bacterium | reverse complement strand
TGCCGCGGCGGTCGATCTCGATGGTCTTGACCGAGATGTCCATCACCTCGGCGCGGTGCACGATGGGGAGCACCACGCCGCCGGTGAAGGTGACCTCAGGCTGGGCCTGGAGCTTGTTGACGATGAGCGCCTTGCCTTGATCCACCTTTCGGTAGAAGCGGGTGATCATCACCAGGATGCCGATGATCAGGAGCAGTACGACGCCCCCAACGATCAGGGCGAACATGAGGCCTTCGGGCATGGTTTGCTTCTCCTAGCGGCGGGCTTTTCGGCGCGCCGAATTGTCGTCCATCAGCGATTCGTAGGCCTCGACGATGTAGGCCTCTCGCTCGCTGTCGTAGTCGATGATCAGGGCTTCATCGCCCCGCTTCAGGGTTGAGGTGTCGATGCGGACGGGGATGACCATGTGGCTCCCGCCGTCCGTGAGGTCGGCCTGACCGAAACCTTCGTCGACGCGCCCGGTGCGGACGCGGACGACCGAGCCGACGAAGTCGTGACGACCTTTGGCCGTGACCGACTTGAAGACGGGCTCGAGGGGCTTGGTCGCCAATGAAGTGAGGGGCAACGACAGCAGGAAAGCGCCGACGAGGACGCCGCTGCCGAAGACCCAGGTGGGGACCACCGCGCCGATGATGGGCGCGATGTAAGCCATGGCGAGGTAGCTGAAGATGAAGCCGAAGAGGGCGATGAAGCTGAAGGTGACGGTGATGGGGGCGCGCCGAAGCTTGAGCGCGTGCAGCAGACCGGTGGCGCCGTCCGCACCTTCGACCGCGTCGAGGGCGTCGGCCCCTTCGAGGGCACCATCGAGCACACCATCGGCGCCCTTGAGCGCGCCGACACCATCGAGGGCGTCGGCGCCTTCGAGGGCGCCGTCCACGCCGTCGAAGGCCCCGTCGAGCGCTCCATCAGCCCCTTCGAGGGCGTCGGCCCCGTCGAAGAGGCCGTCGGCATCGAACATGTCGATGTCGAGCGCGCCGAGGATGACGAAGATCCAGTAGACGAGCGCGAGCCCGAGCAGGGCGGTGAAGACCACCGTCGGATAGGCGATGAAGGCGGCGAGCAGGCTCGACACGTCAGCCCCCGTCCTCTTGGTATCCGTCTGAAATTGCGGTCTGCATCCCCCTCGACCCGGACCGGGTGTAGGCGCACCCGAGACGGGCGGCAAGGGGCCCCTGGCCGGGTGCCGGTGGGGGGGAGGGGAGGCTGAAACGGGAGCACGACAACGACCTGTGGAGGCAAGACTGATCGGAGGCTCCGATGCGTCCAGGGGCGGGGGTTCGATTCTTTGCCGGTGGCCCGCATGGCGCGAAGGAGGGCGGGGATGTAGGCTGCGCGCTGGCCCCGTTTTCGTGGGTTCAGTGTGAGGCAGCCGTGGACATTCAAGGAAGACGACGATCCGAACAGTTCGAAGACCGTGGCGCCGGCGGGGGCGGAGGAGGCGGCGGCATGGGTCCACGCCTGGTGGGCGGAGCGCTGCGGCTCTTCGGACCCAAAGGGGCCTTGGTCGCAGCCGTGCTCCTCGGGGGGGCGTACTTCCTCGCACCGCCATCCATCAAACAAGCCCTGCTCGGGGCCCCCGGGGGACCAAGCTCAGGCCAAGGCGCGAAGGTGTGCGACGTATCGGAGGACAACGCCAAGGCCTGCGACTTCTCTCGCGCGGTGCTGGCGTCGACCGAAGACGTGTGGATCGAGAAGTTCGCCGGTGGGGAGCTTCCAGCCTACGGGAAGGCGCCGCCGAAGCAGTACCCCAAGCCCACGCTGGTGGTGTTCTCGGGCGGCGTGAGCACCGGCGGTTGCGGCAACGCGACCTCGGCCACCGGACCCTTCTACTGTCCCGCCGACGACAAGCTCTACATCGACCCGAGCTTCTACGACACGCTCGCGAAACGGCTGAAGTCGCCGGGGGACTTCGCGCAAGCCTTCGTTCTCGCGCACGAGGTCGGGCACCACGTGCAGAATGTAATCGGGTCGTTGCGCTTCGAGGTGAAGGGCGAGACCAAGGAGCAGATCTCCGTCCGCTCCGAGCTACAGGCCGACTGCCTGGCCGGCGTGTGGGGCCATTCGGCTCGGGCCGACTTGTCGATCACCGATGACGATCTCGACGAGGCGCTGCAGGCTGCGCACGCCATTGGCGACGACGCCCTCGGCCACACCGACGAATCCAAATTCTCGCATGGCTCGAGCAAGCAGCGCGTGCGCTGGTTCCGTCGTGGGTTCGACACCGGTGACCCGCGGAAGTGCGACACCTTCGCGGTCGAGAAGCACAGCGACCTCTGACCGTCGAGCATCGATTCGCTGCGAGTCGTCGCGGAGCCTGACGCCGACGCCAATTTCGCTATGCTTCGGGTCGGCAATGTCTGAAGAGGTAAAGCAACTCCTCCGCCGTGCGCCTATCTTCGCGGGCCTCGACGAGCGTCAGATCGATGCGCTCGCGGGGCTCGTGGTACGGCGCAAGTACAAGGCGCGAGAGACGGTGCTCGAGAAGGGTGACCCGGCGCTGCACATCTACATCATCGCTTCTGGGCGACTGAAGGCGATCACCGCGGGGGCTATGGGACGCCACGCGACCTTCTCCGTCATGGGGGCGGGCGAGGTCTTCGGGGAGGTGGCGTTGCTGGATGACCAGCCGCGGTCGGCGACCATCACGGCGCTCGAAAAGTGCGAGCTGCTCACGATCGGTCGCGCCGAGTTTCTGCATTTTCTCGAGCGTTCTCCCTCGGCGGCCATCGCCTTGTTGCGGGTGCTTGCGGGGCGGCTGCGGCGCTTGAGCGAGAAGGTTGAAGACGGTGCCAAGCTCGAGGTGGTGGGACGACTTGCAAAGCAGCTTCTGCGGTTGGCGGAACGCTACGGCAAGAAGGAGCTCGACGGCGTGCGCATCGATCTCAAGCTATCGCAGCAGGAGCTCGGCGACATGGTCGGCGCCACCCGAGAGAGCGTGAACAAGCAGCTCCGCGCTTGGGTCGAGGCGGGGATCATCCACAAACGAAGCGGCAATTTGGTGCTGTGCGACCCCGAGGCCCTGGCCGCCTTCGGCACCGCCGAGTAGGGCACGATTGTGCTTCGACAACCCGTGGCGTTGAGGGTAGGTGTTCGTCGTGTCGGGCGCACGTAGGAGTCCCCTCCTGGCGGTGGTGAAGCTGCTCGCCCTGCTCGTGGGTTGGGCGGGCACACAATTGAGTCTCATGGCCATCGCCGGGCCGTACCTGGACAACGTGTGGGCGCGCTTCGGTGTAGCGCTCGCGGTGGCGATCGTGGTGCCGGCCGTCATCGCGGACCGACTGCTGCCGGAGACCGACCCCAAGCCGACCGGGTTGGTGGGCACGGTGTTCGCCGTGACGTGGCTGGGGGCGGCGTCGTTGCTCGTATTTGCGACGGGCGCCTTTGGTCGCCAGAGCCTGGCCGCAGAGGGTGAACGCCTCGAGGCCGAGGGGTTTGGCATCCCCGCGGAGGTGAGCTTCTTGCTGGCCGGAGGGCGTGGCGAAGGCGCTGATGCCGAGAAGGAGGTCGCGATGGTCGACCCTACGGCGACGGCCATGGGAGGCGAGCCGTCAGAGGATAGCCCGCCGCAGCCGACCACACGCCCGGCGCCCACGAGTGCCCCTGCGGTCGAGCCCGACCCGAAGCCCGCGCCGGTGGAGCCGAAGGCGGAAGAGAAGGACGTGGTGCCGGTGCGGCCCGGTGCCGATGATGGCGACTGCACATACCCCGCGGGGCCGTATGGGTTGGCGAAAGGTGATGTGCTGTCGCCAGACATTCGCTGGCAAGGCTACGCCCCGGGCGAGGATGAGGCATCGACGTTCGGCCCGAGGGACGTGTTCGATTGCGACGGGGAGCGGGGCGTCGATGCGGTCATCATCGACACATCCCAGTTCGGGTGACCGCCTTGCGCATCGATGGCAGGTGGCCTCGAAAGAACGATTCAAGGGTGGCGAAGAGAGAAGCTGGGCATCTTCGTGATGTCGCTGATCGTCGACGATCCAGAAGGCG
>JAUHZF010000184.1 GCA_030426145.1 Polyangia bacterium | reverse complement strand
GCCAAACAGGCAAAACCCCATCGCCTGGGCCCGCATGTACGACGGCGGTCGCGCCTTCTACACCGCGGGCGGGCACACCTCCGAGAGCTACGAGGACACCAACTTCCTCACCCACCTAGCGGAGGGCATCGCGTGGGCAGCCGGCCGCTAGACGCCACGTGATTCGCCAGCGGTGCCCCAACGCCCCGACGGGGAAAGCGCCAACGAACTCGCCTCAGTACCGAAGGTCGGACTCGAACCGACACGCACAAAGTGCAACGGATTTTGAATCCGTCGTGTCTACCAATTCCACCACTCCGGCGAGTGTTGTAGCGCTCGGAACCTAGTAGCTTTTCCGCGTCGTGGCTAGCGCATACGCGCCGAGGCGGAGACAGTTCTGGGGACAGTTCGTCATGACTCGCTGGACGGGGGTTCAGGTACCTCGAGAGACAGAAGTTTCCCAAGAGAGCGTCCCATGGAGGTTGGGTGGAGAGCTGTCCGGCAAAGGATCATCCAGTGATCCGGCTCTTCATACCTAAGGCGACTCAGGCCCTGCTTGAGGGTTGGGGCGACCATAACAGCGTCGCACTGCAAGTCGTGTGCTGCGGCCTTCACGGTCTCTGAATCCCGCAACTCGTCATAGTGGTCCCTCGGATACCGGAGTTCATGGTCGGTTGTGAAGAGCCCGAGTCGGACCAGATTCTCAACGCTGCGATTTACCGACCTCCAGCTTGCGGTTGAGGTGTCTAGCAAGAAGAAGGGGGCGCCTCGGTAGGACGAGACCATTTCCCCGTTGGATCTGTGTACGACGAATGCGTTAAAGCCAGGCACGCCGTTGGATACGGACTTCAACAGAAGCGCGTCTGATGGCGACATCTCGCCGACCAGCTTCACGTACGCAGGGTGAACCTCGCCGGCGCGTCGTCGGTCCATCGAGGCTGCGAGGAGGTCCAGGTACATGTTGCGAAGCAGGTCTTCGTCTTGGTTCGCAGCGATACCCAAGAGCGCCGGAAGAGCAACGTGTCCGGGCGGATCGACAAGTTCATTCTTCGGAGTTCCTCGGAGTCGTTCGAGCAAGCTGGCCTCCAGCATGTCAGCTCTCTCGTTCGCCAGCGATGCAAGGATTCGCACCGGAGATAGAGCGGCGCGAGTGATGCTGGATACAACCGTGCTGACCTCTCTAAGGGTCGACTGTGCGGCATCCTCGTAGATGGGCTTCACAAGCGCCTTCCCTTCGCTGACCAGCGTCGCAGGCGTGTCCTTTTCGCTCACCTCAACCTCACCACCTTCGCCGCAGTCTCATCGCTCCACAACTCGGGCACAGCATCCTCGAGGCGCGGGAAGGGTTCAAAGCGGAGGTCGGCGAGCACGCGCGCTCCGCGGTTGTAGCGGTCGACCTGGGCGGGAGTCACATGGCCCGAGCGGTCGGTGATCCAACCCCAGCCGCGACCCTCCCTGCGAGCCCAGGTGATGAACGTCGCGCGAAGGTCGTGAAAGCGGATGGGCTGCACCGCTTCGTGTCCACCGAAGAGCATGTCGCGCGTGATGCCCGCGGTGCGCAAGCCGGCGCGCAGGTCGTCGGCCTCCCGCTCGCCGTGGCTGGTCGACCAGATAATCGCCTCGTCGCCATCGGGACCTCCGCGATGTGCGTGCCAGCGAGAGAGGAGCTCCGTCACGCCGTCGCGAACCTCGAAGAGCTGGGGGAGCCCCGTCTTCGACTCCAGGCTCGTGAGCGTCCCGTGCCGCAGGTCTGCGCCCGACCAACGGAGAGCGTAGAGCGAGCCCTTGCGCAGCCCGGTGTACACCGCGAGGACGTAGAGCACCCGCCGAACGAGCGGCACGTTCTCGCACCGCAGGAGCGCGAGGAAATCCTCGGGGTAGAGGTAGCCGAAGAGCTTGGCGCGCCCCTTCCTCGGTCTCGCGTCGGGTGACACAGGGTTGTCGGGCCGCAGGCGCCCTGGCTTCACCGCGAGCTCGAACAGCCGGCGCATCGCCTGGTACACCTGGAGCTTGGTCGCCTGGCTCATGTCGCGGCCGTTGCGGGCTCGGAAGCTGCGGGGAGCCTCTGCGAGGACGGTCTCGATGTCTCCCTCTGTGACTTCGGCCACGGCCTTCGACCCCAGCAGCGGGTAGACGTAGGTCTCGAGGCGACTGGCGTCGTCCTTCGCGCTCTTCTTCGGCCGAAGGCCTCGCACCTCGCCGTGACGCTGGTAGAGCTTCCCACTCGTCCAGTCGCGTCCGAAGGTCTCGACCGTCACATGCTCGGCTTGCTTGGTCTCCCAGCGCTCTACGAGACGAGCACAGAGGCGCGTGGCAAAGTCCTCGAGCTCGTCGGGGGTCATGCCCTCGGGAAGCGGGTGACGGGGTCGCCCTGGCAACGGGAGACGCAAGAATGGCTTGCCGCGACGCCATTCGATAGTCCCCGTCCTGCGCTTCCTCCCCATCAACCCGCCTTCGACCCACAATCGTCGATCCAGCGTTCGACGTCGTCAAGGTCCGGGCCCGACTCTCGCGCTCCGGGCGTCACTTCATGTGAACGTATCCACGCGTGCCACTCAGTGGCCGGGATGAGGTAGGCGCGGATACCTGGCACCTTGCTGGCCTTGAGTTCACCCGCGCGGATCGCGGCGAGGGCAGCGCGGTAGAAGCGGTGCTCGCGATGCAGCTCCACGTAGCCATCCTCCGGCCGATGGTGACGTGTGCCCGCAATCGCGTCCACGAACTCGGCGGCCCCGCCCTGGGCGCGCTCCGTCGGTGGCTGCGCGACATCCGCCCCCGGCTGCGCGTGAAGCGCCTACGCGACCCGCAAGGCTCGCCGTGGGTGTTCCCCATCCCCGCGACGTGGCTGCGTGCTCGCGGCCCGCTTGGGGCGCTCATGGCCGAGATCGGGCGCGAGGGCATCAAGCCCCATGACCGACGCGGAACGACCGCCACGCACCTACTCTCGGGCTCGTTCGGCCATCCCTGGACCATCGCCGAGGTTGCCGCCCACCTCGGCGACACCGAAGCCACGATCCGGAAGCACTACGCTCACGTCACGACCTCGGCGCAACGGGCCGCGGCGGACCGCTTGGGGGATGGTTGGGGGACGCCTGTCGAAGATGCCCGCGAACTGAGCGACGCCCCACCGCTGTAGTAAGGGCGCCACCTGATGGCTGCAAGGTGGGCCGTATGTGCCCGAGAGGGGACAGGCGAGCCATTGGGTGGCAGCCCTATGGATCGGTTCGGTGGTCTGTTCAAGTATAAATAGGTCTCTAAATTGCGTATCAATTCCAGGTATGGGAACTCGAGTGACCGTAGTCAAGGGGATGCTGGTGCTGGTCGGGATGTCCGTCTTCGCCTGCGACGGAGCTACACCACCCACCAGAGTTAAGTCGGTTCAGTCTGCTCTATTGGACAAGGTGAGTCCCTTTCTCAACAACAACGTCTGCGACGGCTCAGGTGGCGTTGCCAGCTGCGCGTCGGGTCAAGTGCTTACCGGCACGTCGTCATGCGTCACTCCGGTCGCGCTAGACAGCCAGTGCTACCCCGCCGGCAGCACCCAACACGTTTGCGAAGACCGATGGGACAGTAGCTGTATTCGTCAAGGCGACGGCACCTACAAGTGTCGCAGCTCCGCGCACGCGACCGACCCAGGGTTGTTCCTGCTTGCGAACTGCACGCAAGGCAGTATCGATGAGCTCTGCCCAGCCGACACGTGGTGCCGCGACGCGAGCAACTGCTCGTCATCCTGGTCCGCTAATCGGTGCGTAGTTCACAACACGCAAGGTGAGCTGTGTGACGGCGACACTTCCGACTACCCGTACACAGACGAGTGTCGTATATGTGCGCCCGGCACCGATTGCGTGGCAGCCGGTGCGGCGCCACCCGGTTTCGATGGTTACTGCCGCAAGAGTTGCACGGTCGACAGCGATTGCCCTTGTGACAGCGACGGGTCACAGATCCACGCGTGTACCAACGGCTACTGCTACGAGTGCAAAGGTCAGGGAGAAGTCTGCAACGACGGTCAGTACACCTGTTGCGACGATGACGTTGACCTTCGGTGCGGCGGAAACGGTCGATGCTGTAGGAACGAGCAGGAGGTTTGCTCAAGCAACGCCGACTGCTGCATTGGCTCGTTCTGCAACGATGCCGAGGAGTGCCAGAAGTGCGCGTACAACGGAGACACCTGCTCATCTGATGCCGACTGCTGCGGCGGAAACGACTGCGTAGGCGGCATCTGCAAGACCCCGTGCTCGAAGATCAAGGGGGACCCGTGCGGGCATACGCTGGGCGGAAGCGCGAAAGGTGAATGTAAGGCCAACGCGGAATGGAAGTGCGAAGGCACCTACGATGCGGTGTGTACTCCCGCTGGTTCCGAACCCGAGAAATGTGACGGCAAGGACAACGACTGTGATGGCGATATTGATGAGAGTCCAACTGACACCGACATCGGAATGTCCTGTCAGATCGAACCCTCCGGTTGCCACTCCGGGTTCAAGGTGGACTCCGTCATGATCTGCAACGAGGATGGGGATATTGTGTGCGATCCTGACGTTCAGGACGCCTACTGTGTAAAGTGTGGGACCGCGCCGGGTATCAACTGCGGAGGCTGCGCGGGGGATCCATGCGCAAGCGACGCTGACTGCCCGCCGAACGCTGTTTGCAACGGTAGCAATAAGTGCAGTGCGGTCGTGAGCGGATGCCCGACTGTAGCGGGCTATTGTTGGCTACCATCAGATGTGTCCGATTCTTCAAAGACCTGCAACTATCCGTAGGTCATGAAGCGGTGCTAGGGTCAGGTATGAGAGTCATCGGTGTGCTCGCTGCGGCGAGCCTCTCGGCGCTAGCCTGCGGGAGTGAGGTGGTCGTCTTCGACTCTTCCAGCAGCACTACAAGCAGTGGACAAGGCGGAGGGGGTGCTGGCGGAACTCCGGTTGGCGGTGCGGGCGGCGAGGATAGCGGTTGCTCAGCGGAATGTAAGTCATGCTGCAACGATCCACGGTGCCCGGATGAGCCCCCCGATTTGGGAGATCCTTGCGACATCACCCCTGAGAACCGTCTCACCTGCGGCTACGACGCACCTAACGACTGCCTGACCATATTCTTCTGCCAAGACAACGGCGCCGGTTTCTCGCAGCTGACGAACCCTTTCTGCCCCGGCGAGTGCGGCACCGGTATCCCCACCGATGGCTACCCCTGCCCCGCTCCGGGGGAGACCTGTCAGGAGGACGTTGACGTGGGGGGCGAATTCAGATGCTACAGCTTCACCTGCCAGGACGACTACGGGTACGGGCCCCCGACCTATGTCATCGGGACATGTCCCTGACCTCAGCGCCGGCGCGCGAATCGGCCGTGGGCCGGCGCCAAGGAGCGGCGGCGGTGATGGGTCGGCACCGCTCCCCCGCGTGCAAGCTCTGAACGCCCGCGCACCAGCGAGAACTGTCCCCAGAACTGTCCCCGCGGCATTGTCGGGTACTCTTGCGCGCCGAATTCGGCCGCCAACCCCCTAGAAGGTGGTCGATTGGTCACGACGTGGGGATTTTGAATCCGTCGTGTCTACCAATTCCACCACTCCGGCGAGTTGTAGGAGACGGAAGCTAGTACTTTTTGGGGAGGGTGGCCACCGTCGGTGTGCGGCCGGGGTCGACGGGGGCTCGGAGTGTCGTGGTCACACGTTTCTGCGGGAAGGTTTTGGCGCTCGCGAGCGCATCAAAGGTCATGCGGGAGCGGTGCGCGTGGGGGTTGGTGTTCGGCCTGATGGCCTGCGCCCAGACGACTGCGCCCGCGGGTGAGTCTGCGACACCGGAGCAGCCGCCGACGGTGGAGGTCGGTCCGACCCGAGAACCGGAGCCGGAACCCGAGGTCGAGCCGCTGCCGGAGCCGGAGGAAGAGCTGGAGCGGGAGCCGGAACCAGAACCGGTGGAGGAGCCGCCGCCACCGCTCGAAGATGCCCCGCTCGACTTGACGGGGGACTTCGTGAGTCGCTCGCCCTCAGGCGCCGTGCGTGGTGGCCGCGTGACGGCAAGACCAGGTGGCTCGCCGAGAGCTTCCCATCCCCACAGGAAGCGGCCGAGCATGCTTTCACCATGGTCGTGTTCCTTTCCCGCCGCGGCCAGAGCCCAGGGGATCGAGCGGGCGGTCGTGACGGTCTCGGTCGACGTCACGGCGCGAGGTACGGTGCACGAGGCGCGCATCGTTCGGGATCCGGGCTACGGTTTCGGCGTCGCCGCCCGGGCCTGCGTCCTGAAGGCGCGCTTCGCGCCGGCGGAGGACGACCTCGGTCGGCCCGTCGACGCCAAGATCGTGATCCGCGTCGTGTTCCGCAATGACCAAAGTCCGTAGCGACGCTCAGGCGAGCATGGTGCGCTCGCGCTGCATGGTCGTGCGTGCCCAATAGAACATCGGCGCAACCAAGAAGAGGCCGGTGACGCCGGTGATGATGGGCGGGATGGCGACGAGGAGGATGCCGGGCACGGCAGCGGCGAGCACGGTGAGGGCCCAGGTCTTGATCGCGGCGTGCGCGGCGATGGGGGCACCCGAGGTGAGGCTGCGAACGTGGCGGTGGGCGAGGCAGGCGAACACGAGGTGGGCGTGACCCACGATCATCGCGCTCAGGAGGATCCACTGGCCGAACTCGTGGGCGGGTCGTGTGGTGCCGAGGAAGAGCGGCGCGTGGAGCGTGAGAGCTCAGCAGTGCCGGTCTCGTCGTGCCCCGTGCCGATGGCACCGATCGCCGCGTAGAAGACGGTGACGCTCAGGCCTGTCCTCGCGGCCGAGGTGGCTCGGAAATGGGAGCGGGCGAGCCTTTCCCACGCTCAACCTAGGTACGAAGTTGAACGCGTTCAACTTCATCCGGTCCGCAGCAGCATCCCGGCGCTATGATGTCGTAGAGAGGTCCACGTGACTGAGCCCTACCGACATCCTTTCTCCGTCCGCGAGGCGGAGCGCCCGCTCGAGGAGGCGGAGCTCGAGGTCGTTCGCGAGCGACGGGTCGAGGCTCAGCGACGGCATCGCCGAGAGGCCCGGTTCCACTTCGTGTGGATGTTGGGCAGCGGGGTGCTCGCCTTGGTGCTCATGTTGGCCGGCGCCATCGTTCACGACGTCCCCCTGGCGGCGGTGGGGGCCGTCATCGGGGTCGTCTTCTCCGTCATCGGTCTCGCCGGCTACCGCGACGCCCGTCGTCGTCAGCGCGCCAAGCCGAACCCCTGGCTCGGCGATGCGTCGGGCTGGTCGGTGCGCGAGACCCGCATCCTCGCGCGCACCCTCGTGGGGGCGGCGAGCGGGGACGAGGACTACGCGCTGTGGGTCCTCTGCGAGATCCCCGGGGAACCTTGGGCTTTCTTCTGCCACGACTACGGCATGCCGGACCTCGACGCGCTAGCTCGCACCGAGCTTCGCTTGGTGACCCTGCTTCCCATGGGGAAGGTGCTTCGCGTCGAGGCCGACGGCGATCCCATCCCTCTCGCCGCCATGCGTCGCGACGACCCCGACGAATACGTCGCGGCTTGTGAGCGAGATCAGACGTGGTCGCCTCACGATGTGACCGACGACCACGCCATCACCCCCGATGACCCCGTCGGTCGTGTCGACGACGCCGTGCTCCCCCGTTGGATCCGCGACGCCGTGAAGCGGTGACGTTCCTACAATCTGGGAAGCGGCAGCACGTAGCCCTCGGTGCGCACGAGCTTGTAGCCGCGCGACTTCAGACCATCGATGGATCGTTTCGTGGCGACCGTCGCTGGATCCTGGGTCTGCCACAGAAAGTAGCTGTAGAGAGGGATGCGACCGGGGCCCGGGTTCTTGTCGATTTGACCCACGACGGCGAGCTTCTTGTAGCCCTTCGCGACGAGGTTCTGAATCGTGGTGGGGTGAGACGCAATGGTGCGACGGACCACGCCATCGCTCGTCTTCTCCAGCTCCCACAGGGCGCGGCGCTCGTTGCCCTTGCTGTAGATCCACACCTGGCCCTCGATGCCGGCGCGCGCGTCACCCTTTGCCTCCCGTACGGCGAGGCTCTTCCCCGTTACCGGCAGCATGTGCCACATGGGCTGCTTCTTCCCCGCGACGGTGCCGTAGTGCTTGAAGAGGTAGAGCGGGCGCTTGTCCGGGTTGCCGTAGCCGGTGCACTCGAGCCCGAAGCTCAACGTTCGCGTGGATTGCTTGACCTCGATGTTCCCGCCGCAGAAAGCGCTGTTGTTGCACAGGCAGAGCCCCGCTTGGCGAACGGAGATGTCGACCGCCGAGTGCTTGGCTTCGCAGGCGGCGGCGAAGGCGGCCTCACGGCTCTTTCTCGCGCTCACGGGGGCGCCGGCGAGAAACAGCGATGACGGCTTCAGCGTCCACGACGCCTTGACCTGAGTCTGTGTATACGGCTTGGTGTCTTTGGGGCCGATCTTCATCACGCGATAGCCGTCGGCCCTGCACTGGGCCACGCCCGTGAGCTTCGGCATGCGGTAGTTGCCGAAGGTGACGCCGGAGCCGACCTTCTGCACCCTCAGCCATCCGTCGCCGTAGTCGGAGGTCAGGCTGAAGCTGTTGCTTCCCCCTGCGGACGAGTTGACGGCGACGCAGGTGGTCGCGAGCAGCGCCATCGTAACGAGTTTCTTCTTCATCGCGCAGTGCCTCCCAGCCGATGGTCCACGGACGGTGCAAGGGTTGCGTATCGTTGACTTCGTCCCATGGAGGATGACCATGGCAGGTTCCGTGCCGCCCCATTGGCCGCGTCGTTCCCGTGGCTTGTGGCCCGCCGGGGTGTGGCAACCGCGGGGACGTAGGGACTGTGCGCGCGGCCTTAGCCACGGCGCGGTCGTGGTAGCCTCGTGACCGGGCCATGGGGGTCGAAGGCGGACACGTGATCGACGGTCGCTTCCGGGTCGAGCGCAAGCTCGGCGCGGGCGGCATGGGCGTCGTGTACCTCGCACGCCAGGTCAACGTAGACCGCGAGGTGGCCATCAAGCTCCTGCGTCCCGAACGCGCCGACGACGACCGGGCGATCGACCAGTTCTTGAATGAGACGGCCGCCGTCAGTCGGCTCACGAGCCCACACACCGTCACCCTCTACGACGCAGGCCGCACCGCCGACGGCGATCCTTACATCGCCATGGAGTACCTGCCCGGGCCGACCCTGCGGCAGCGCATGGCCGAGCCCATGGAGACCGACGAGGTGGTGCGGATCCTCGATGGGATCTCCCTGTCGCTGGCTGAAGCTCACGAGCGCGGCATCGTTCACCGCGACCTGAAACCGTCCAACGTGCTGCTCGCACGTACACCGGGGCACCGTGCACAGGTCAAGGTGCTCGACTTTGGACTCGCCCGACTCGTCGACACGGACGAGCGTGAGACCAAAGCGGCGGGCACGCTTCGCTACATGGCCCCGGAGGCGCTTCGCGGAGGAAGGGTCGACGCCCGGGCCGACGTCTACGCGCTCGCGATGGTGGCCTACGAGATGTTCGCTGGGCACTATCCTTTCGACGACACCGACCGCGAACGGCTCGTGGACGATGTGCTCACGCGGGTGCCTCCGCCGCTCGACGAGGTTGTTGACCCGCCGCTCCCCAGTCGCGCGACCAAGCTCATCGCGCGTGGCCTGGGCAAGCACCCGCGGCTCCGGCCGCGCGACGCCGCGACCTTCAGGCGGCAGCTGCGGCGTGCCTTCGAGCTGCCCGACGAGGCGTCGGAGGAGGCGAGCGACCCCGAGGGGGCAGTGGGACTCGAGACACACCCGAGTCAGACGGTGGTGAGCAAGACGCTTCCGGGAACGGTCGCGGGCGAGACGACCCTCTTCATCCCCATGCAGTCGCGGCGACGCATGGGCGGCGCGGTGGCGGCGGTGGCTGTGGTCGCGGGCCTGACGGTCTTTGCCCTGCGGAACACGAGCTCATCGTCGTCGTCGGTACCCACGCCGCCGCTCGAAGCGCGTGAGGCCCGCGCAGACACGGTGACCCTGGGCGTGCAGAGCGTGCCCGCGGGGGCCACGGTCACCCTCGACGGCGAGACCCGAGGCGTGACGCCGCTCGACCTCGAGGTGCCGCGGGGCGTCGCTTGCGACATCGTGCTCGAGGCCGAGGGCTACGAGCCTCATCGGCAGCACCTGGATGCCACCCGCGGGGTCGACCTCGTGATTCGACTCACACCGCACCTCGTCGCACCCCAGGCTGTTGCACCAGAGCTGGATCCGCCAACGCCCGAAGCACGACCGGTGATGAAGGCAAGAGAAGCTCGTCGCACACCCACCCCGTCGCCATCTCCTGCTCCTGTGGCGTCGACGCCCCCCGCCGCGCCAGAGCCCGCTGCGCCCCCCACCGCACCCGCTGCCAAGCCGCCCCCCGATCCGTCGCCCGCAGCGCAGCCTCCCGCAGCCCAGCCTCCAGCAGCCCAGGGCAACGACTTCGAGCAGAGGGTCAACGACTACATGAACTAGCTTGGCGCCAAGCGCGGCTAGGACGGGTCGGTCTGGCGAATGGCGTCGCGATCGATGCCGTGGGCATCGAGCCAGCGGTAGATGGTCTTGCGGTCGACGCCGAGCTGGGTCGCGGCGACGGCGATGCGGCCGTCCACGTCGATGAGCAGCTTCACCAGTGCCTCGCGCGACGGTCGTTCCCGCTTGGGCTGACGAAGCCGCATGCGCGGCCGCTCGCGAGGCGTCTGGCGACCATGAGGCACGGCAGTGGTGTTGCTGAGGCGCGTGTCTCGGCTCGCCTCCACGCAGCGTTCGACCACGTTGCGGAGCTCGCGCACATTGCCCTTCCACGGGGCCTCGACCAGGGCCAGCGACAGCTCGGGGGCGAGCTCGGCCTTGGGTCGCTCGGTGCGCGCGAAATGGCGTGCGAGCAGAGGGATGTCCTCCCGCCGCTCACGCAATGGGGGCAGCTCGACGATGCGGCGCGAAAGCCGGTACCAGAGGTCGCGTCGAAAGCTCCCGGCGTCGATGGCCTCGTGAATGTCGGGTTGCGCCGCAGCGATCACCCGCACGTCGGCGCGCGACTCGTCATTGCCGCCCACGGGACGATAGGTCCCGCTCTCGAGGAGGCGCAGCATCACCGTTTGCAGGCGCGGGGGCGTCGACGTCACCTCGTCGAGAAATAGGGTGCCCTTCTCGGCGCGCGCCACCAGGCCGCGCCGGGATGAGGTGGCGCCGGTGAAAGCTCCTTGCACATGCCCGAAGAGCTCGCTCTCGAGCAGGCCCTCCGACAGGGCCCCGCAGTTGACGGCGACGAAATCGCCGGTGCGCTCGCTGCGCTCGTGGATGGCGGCAGCCACCAGCTCTTTCCCGGTTCCGGTCTCCCCAACGAGGGTCACGGCGTGGGGGTTGGTGGCCACGCGGTCCACGTCTTCGAGGAGCTGCGCGACGCTCCAGGAGTGACCGAGGATGGTGCGGTGGTGTGGCTCCGCAAAGTGCCGCGGGTCGAGGGTGAGCATGAGGAGCACGCCGCCGATGCCGACCACGTCACCGGGCTCGAGCTCCGCGCGCTCGAGGCGTGCACCGTTGACCGACGTGCCGTTGCGACTCTTCAGGTCTTCGACCACCACCTTGGCGTTGGCGATGCTCACCCGTGCGTGTTCTCGTGAGACCTTGCCCACATCGAAGGCCCCCGGGAGCATCGAGCGCGAGCTGCGCCCGAGCAGGCCTCCCCTTGCGGGGATGACCGCGCGAACCCCCACCAGGTCCCAGTCGGGGTGGTGAATGATGGTGAGGGTGGGGCGCGGTACGTCTTCGCGAACGTCGAAGCCTCCCGGACCCTCGGTCTCGGTGGACATCTCGACCGACTGCTGCTCCGTATCGACCGTCATCCGCGCGCCCCGAGAAGACCACGTGGCATGCCCCTGTTCAAGGTGGGCGGGACCATGGTCGATGGCGGGTTGCAGCAATTGCGCCACGGCTGGCCACTATGACTTCGGGGACATGGCGCCTAGCCGGGCGTGACCACGCCTTCAGTCGCATGTGGCTACGCGGGTCATAGACACATCCCAAAAAAGTCATGTTGACCTTTTATGTTCCAGACCTCATCTTGTGGGCGTGGAAGCTCGCGGTCTCGGCTGCGACAGGAGGGGTGAGCCGAGCCTTCAGCGCGTCGTCTCGAGCTCGCGGATCCGCTTCTGCGCCAGGGCGACCCGATCGTCGTATCTCTCGGAGGGATTGCTGTCGATGAACTGCTGGTAGGCGATGAGCGCCCGCCTTCGATCCCCGAGCTTGTCGTAACACTCCGCGAGGCGGAACTTGGGAAGCGCACCGGCCACGTAGAAGTCGGCCTTCTCGAAGTGCAGGGCCGCGTCGGCCCAGTCACCGTCGTGGAAGTGGCGCTGCGCCGCCTTGAAGGCCTCGATGGCGAGCTTCTTGGCGTGGCGCTCGTCGTCTGGCGGGGGCCAGTGCCCACGCCGCGTCGGTTGCGGCTTGCTCGCTTCGCGCGGTCGCGGCGCGGGCATGGCCGTGGCCTCGTCGCGGGTGGGCTCGATGTCTACGGAGGGTGGGTCGGGCGGGGGGGGCGGTCGATGCACAGCCTTCGATGACGACCGCCAAGAAGCCGGCGAACCAGGTCTCTGCTCGTGGTGCCTGCATGATGAAGGAACGCACCCTCAGGTCAGTGCGCTTCCCCATCGTACCCTCCTCGGGGCGGAGGTCACTCCCGGCGGTTGGGACGGCCGTACATGTCGAAGACGACCTCGTCTCCGTAGGTGCCCTCGGCGGGCATGAGGCGCCTCGGCTGCCGCACTGGCGCCATGACCTTGGCGCGGCGCTCGTTGGCGATGGCCCGTAGCTTCGCGATGACACCCGTGAGGTCGCCGTCGCCCATCTTCTTGTTGAGGAGTCGGTCGTCCATCGGCGCGAAGTCGAATTCGTCGACGTCGAAGCCATCCTCGAGCTGTTGGTCGTCGACCCCGACTCCATCGAAGTCGTACGGCTGGCCGGTTGCGACGGGCGGCTTCTGGTCGGGGTGGCCTCCGAGGAGGGCGAGTAGGATGAGCGTGACGAGTTGGTTCATGGGCCGTCTCCTCGCGAGGTGCGCCGCGACGATCGGCGGCTATGAAGAAGAGAGGCGAGCGCCCAAGGTGTGAACGAATTTGTGCCGAGCTCTCTGCGTCCGCAGGGAAGGTGCACGAACACTGATTAGTGTTTTCAGCAACTTGAGCCCTTTGGGCTCATGCTTTCGGGGCGACAAAAAGTTAGTGCCCCCGAGCTCGGGGGAGCTCGGGGGCAGTGGGCAGCCGGAGCAAGCTAGCCTCGTGGGACGTCGCAGGGCATGTAGACCTCGACGATGATCGGGGTCTCGACCCAATGTGGGTCGCAGCCGGTCGCTACATCACCTTCGTTCTCACAAACGGTCGTGTCGGGGATGGTCAGGGGGGCGACAGCGCGGGCCGCCTCGTCGAGGGTCATCGTGTCCAGCGTCGTGCAGACCAGCTTGGACGGCGCCATGGGGTTGGTGCCGCCCTCGACGAGCCTGCAGTCCAGAGCACCCACGTCCATGGTGCCGCGTGCGGCGTCATCGATGGTGACCATGGGCATGTTCTGTCCCGGGGTTCCCTCGTCGACCACGATGGGGTCGAGCTCCCAGGGGCCTACCAAGCAGAGCGCACCTTCGAGGTCCTCCAGACCCGGGTCGGTGAGCAGTACACCGTCATCGTAGGGCTGGGGGACGTTGGGTGTCCCGTTGTCACCTTGGGTGGTTTGGTCGATGTAGACCGGTGGATCGGTCGCCCCGTCGAAGGCGCAGCCGGCGGCTGCCATGATGGCTCCGGCGAGGACGGCCGCGACGCGCATGTTTCTACGTGCCATGGCCTCCTCCTTTCTGAGACGCTCTCTGTTTGTGCATTCACCGTGCCAGTGGTCCAAGTGCACGACATGTCGAAGGCCCTCAGCGCAGCACCCGCAATGGTGGCGTCTGAGGACGCATTCGACCGAAAAATGCGCGTCCGTGGAGGCGCATAGGCACCGGGCGCGACCGCTTGGTGACGCGCGGCGCGGTCCACATTCTTGGCGAGACCTCACCCAGCGGGACCTTAAAGGGATTCGTGCACGAGACCGTTCTCACCCACGAGATGAAGACGAGCCCCATCGTGCCGGTGTCGCGTCCGCGTGCCTTCCCCGTAGAAGACCTCTTCTTCTCGGTGACCGATCGGAAGGGCGTGATCACTGCCTGCAACGACGTCTTCGTACGCATCGCCGGGTTCGCCCCCGAAGAACTCCTGGCCTCGCCGCACAACATCATCCGACACCCGGACATGCCCCGGTGTGTCTTCAAGCTCCTGTGGGACGAGATCCTCGCTGGCCGTCCGCTCGGCGCCTACGTGAAGAACATCGCCAAGACCGGGGAGTACTACTGGGTCTTCGCCCTGGTTCTCCCGATGGGGGACCACTTCCTCTCCGTCCGCCTCAAGCCGACCGGACAGATCCTCCCCGTGGTGGAGCGCACCTACGCCGCGCTCCTGGCCGAGGAGGCCAAACACGGGCGAGACTGGCGCGCAGGGATGGCGGCGGCCGGCGCCATGTTGCCCGCCGGTCTCGCCGGTCTCGGCTTCTGCTCCTACCAGGAGCTCATGACCACAGCGCTTCTCCACGAGCTCGAGGCTCGCGAGCAAGCGCTCGCCGCAGCGGGCCATCCGCCTCCGACGGCGTTGCCTCAGGAAGCGGGTGAGATGCAGGAGCTACGTGCACAGCTCACGAGCTCGGAGCGCGTGGCCGACATGGGCTTCGATGTGTCGCTTCTCGCCCTCAACGCAAGCATCGCCGCCGTCAAGCGCGGCAATGCTGGGCGTGCCCTCGCGGTCGTCGGACGACAGATCGCCGAGGTCGCCCGCAGTATCGCGGACGAGGCCGACCAGGTGAGCAAGGTGCGAGCTGGTCTCGCGACCGCGCTTCTCGACAGCTCCTTCCGGCTCGCGGCGCACAGCCTGCTCACAGAGATGAAAGAACACTTTGGGCGCGGCATGGCGGGCGAAGCGTCTCCCGCCGACGAGCGGCACCAATGCGGGGCCACCCACGCCGAGCTCATCGAGATGCTCGACCGCGTGAACGACGAAGCCATGGACCACTGTCGGTCCAACATGGCCCAGCTCGAACGGCACCTGGCTCAGTTCTCGAAGACGAACGCGGCGTTGTCGCGCACGGCGATTCACCTCGAGCTGGGGCAGATCACCGGCAAGACCCTCTCGGCTGCCATCCCGCGTGGCGCCCACTTCGCGGCCCTCGTCGACGAGGTGTCCGCCGTGTCGTCCCAGCTTCGCCACGAGCTCTGGCAGCAGCAGGAGTCGGCCCGCAATGTCGAAGGTCTGGTGTCCCGGTGGCGTCGCCGTCACGTGGCCTGAACGGACCCTCGCGGGGCGCGCAGGAAGCGCACGAAGAAGCGTGCGCCGGGCTGCGGTTCTACGTGGTGCGGCCGTCCGGGTTCGACGACGCCCGATAGGTCTTCGGTGAGCACGAAGGTGTGGTCGTCGGCGTCTTCGAGCACGTAGTGCACGCGACCGGCTTCGACGACGATCTCGGCCCACGTACCCACCTTGGTCGTGTGCCGCTTCAGCAGTCCCTTGGGGGTGGTCTCCGCGTCGAAGGTCGGGGTCCGCTTGTAGACTTGCACGCCCAAGGGCAGGCGCGGCATGAGGCTCGACGCCATCAGAGCTTGGCGAGGATCGCGTCGAGGTTCTTCTTGGCGTCGCCGAAGAGCATGCGTGTGTTCGGCTTGAAGAAGAGCGGGTTCTGCACCCCCGCGTAGCCAGCGGCCATGCCGCGCTTCATCACCACCACCGTTTCGGCGTGCCACACTTCGAGCACGGGCATGCCCGCGATGGGACTTCCGGGATCTTCGAGCGCGTCTGGGTTCACGATGTCGTTGGCCCCGACGACGAGCACGAGATCGGTATCCGACATGTCCTCGTTGATCTCGTCCATCTCGAGCACGATGTCGTAGGGCACGTTGGCCTCGGCGAGGAGCACGTTCATGTGGCCCGGGAGCCGCCCTGCGACCGGGTGAATGGCGAAGCGCACATTGGCGCCCGCGGCGCGGAGCTTCTGGGTGATCTCGTGAATTGGGGTCTGTGCTCGCGCCACGGCCATGCCGTAGCCAGGTACGATGATGACGTCGCGGGCGCGCTTGAGCTCGTCGGCGGTACCGTCGACGTCGAGCTCGGTCACGTCGTCACGTCCGAGGCCGGCGGAGCTTCCCTTCGAGGCCGGCTTGGCGCCGTCGCCAGTACCGAAACCGCCGAAGATGACGTTGACGATGGACCGGTTCATCGCCCGGCACATGATGTAGCTCAGGATGGCCCCGCTCGAGCCGACGAGGGCGCCGGTGATGATGAGCAGGTCGTTCTCGAGCATGAAGCCCGCTGCCGCCGCCGCCCAGCCCGAATAGCTGTTGAGCATCGAGACCACGACCGGCATGTCGGCACCGCCAATGGCCATGACCAGATGCGCGCCGAGCACCCCGCTGATCGCGGTGACGATGAGCAACGACGCGAAGCCCGTGTCTGGCTCGGCGATGCCTCTGTAGGTGAGGTAGCCGCAGCCCAGAACCATGGCGAGATTGAGCAGGTGACGACCGGGCAAGAGCACGGGGGCGCTTCGGAAGAGGAAGATCTTCTTCAGTGCGCCGCCCTGAAGCTTGCCGAAGGCGATGAGGGAGCCGGTGAACGTGAGGGAGCCGACGAAGACCCCGATGAAGATCTCGGACTGGTGGATGACGTGCTCGACGCCGTGCAGACCGGGCCGCGGATTCAAGAAGCTCGCGAGGCCGACCAGCACCGCCGCCGCTCCGACGAAGCTGTGCAAGAGCGCGACGAGCTGGGGCATGGCCTCCATCGAGACGCGGGCTGCGACCAGTGCGCCAATGGCTGCGCCCACGACCACGCCCGCGCCGAGAACGACGTAGCCATCGACGTCGGGGCCGAGGGCGGTAGCCACCACCGCGATGACCATGCCGACGATGCCGAAGGTGTTTCCCCGACGGGCGCTCTCCTGATTGGAGAGACCACCGAGGCTGCGAATGAAGAGAACCCCGGCTGCGAGGTAGAGGATGGTGAGGAGACTGTCGTTCATCGTCGATTCCTCCTCACTTCCGGAACATGCGGAGCATGCGTTGAGTTACCAAGAATCCTCCCGAGATGTTGATCATCGCAATGAGGATGGCGACGGCACCGAGGATCCCGGCCAATGAGGTCTCGTGGCCGGCGTGCTGATGCAACATGCCGCCTACGATGATGATCCCGCTGATGGCATTGGTGACACTCATCAATGGGGTGTGCAGGGCGGGCGTCACGTTCCAGATGACCTGCCAGCCCACGAAACAGGCGAGCACGAAGACCGTGAGGTGAGAGAGGAAACCCTCGGGCGCGAAGTAGCCAAGACCGGTGAGCGTGGCCGCGAGGACGAGGGCGACCAGAGAGCGCGCCAAGCCAGCGCTGTCCTGCTGCCGGTCGACGCCGTGTGCCGACTCCTCGCGCGTCTGCGGCATGGCCTTGGGCGACTGCGACGCGTGTTTGGCGTGCGGCGTCTGCGGCACGTCGGGCTTGGGCGGAGGATACGTCACCTCGCCATCGTGGGTGGCGATGGCGCCGCGGATGACCTCGTCGTCCATGTTCACGTCCCACCCTTCGGCTCCGCCGAGGTCGTGCAGAAGGTGAACGAGGTTGTTGGCGTAGAGGGTCGAAGACTGGGTGGCCATCCGGCTGGGGAAGTCGCTGTAGCCGACGACCTTCACCCCATCGTGCACGATGACTTCACCGTGTTCGGTGACTTCACAGTTGCCGCCTTGTTCAGCGGCGAGGTCGACGACCACCGAGCCGGGCGCGAGCCGCTCCACCATGTCTTTGGTGACGAGCAGCGGCGCCTTCTTGCCCGGGATGAGGGCGGTCGTGATGATGATGTCGACCTCGTCGCACTGCTGGCGGAAGAGCGCCATCTCAGCGTCGATGAAGGCCTGGCTCATCACTTTCGCGTAGCCACCTCCGCCGTCGCCATCCTCTTCGAAGTCGAGCTCGAGGAACTCGGCCCCCATCGACTCGACCTGCTCCTTGACGGCAGGCCGGGTGTCGAAGGCGCGCACGATGGCGCCGAGGCCCCGTGCGGCACCGATGGCCGCGAGGCCCGCGACACCCGCGCCGATCACGAGGACCTTGGCTGGAGGAACCTTGCCCGCCGCGGTGATCTGACCCGTGAAGAAGCGTCCGAAGTTGTTGGCGGCCTCGACCACGGCCCGATAGCCGGCGATGTTCGCCATCGAGCTGAGGGCGTCCATCTTCTGGGCCCGCGTGATGCGCGGCACCATGTCCATGGCGAAGGCGGAGGCCTTCTTTGCCTTCAAGCGTTCGAGCAGCTCGGGGTTTTGCGCCGGCCAGAGAAACGAGATGACGGCTGCGCCTTCGGCGAGCAGATCGACCTCGTGTTTGCCGGCGTGGGCCCGGTAGGTATCGACGTCCGGAAAGGCTTGGGGCGGTCGCACCTTGAGCACGACGTCGGCCTTCCATACCTCGGCGAGATCGTCGCTCATGGTGGCGCCGGCCTCTTCGTAGGCGCTGTCGACGAAGCCGGCCGCTACGCCGGCCCCAGCTTCGATCATCACCTCGAAACCGAGCTTCTCGAGTTTCCGCACCGACTCCGGCGAGGCCGCCACGCGGCGCTCCCCGGGGTGCACTTCCCTGACCACCCCTACCCGCATCACTTCGAGTAACCCCGTTCCCTCCGAGCCGGTCAACCCTCGTCTCGGTTCGTCGCGACAAAATGTAGACACGTCGAGTCTTTGACGATGCTCTGCTGACCTATTTCGCCCGCTCGAGCCGTGCCCCGACGATGTCGAGGGAAGAAGGGTAGGTGGAGGGCGTACCATCGGGGTGGAATTCCACGCCCGGGCCGAATTCAGGATGGGGATCGGGAACCGTCACCTACAGTGATGGGCACGTGAGTGAGCAACAGGGGTGTGAAATGACTCGACGAAAGCACCAGGGCTTCTGGTTGTCGTCCGTCGTGATGGGGGCGATGACGCTGTTCGCCTGCAATGCCATCACGGGAGCCGACGACGTCCAGTTCGATGATGATGACGACGATGGGGGCTCTCAGGTCGCCTCTTCGGGCAACGGAAGCGGCTCTGGCGTCACCACCGGAGGCATGGGTGGCATGGCGGGTGTGGGTGGCGGCGCGACCAACGGCACCGGCGTCACGAGCGGTGCCGGCGCTGGCCCCCAGAACTGCACCTATCCGCCGGGGCCGTATGGCGTCGACCAGGGTGAGGTCGTGCCCCCCACGATCAGCTGGCAGGGGTACGCGCCGGGGGCTTCATCTCCCACCACCATCACGACGCAGGACTTGTTCGACTGCGACGGCTCGCGAGGTATCCACGCCGTGATCGTGGATACCTCGCAATATGGGTGAAGCGTCTGTCAGGCGATGGCAGGTGGCCTCGCACAAGACATTGCAGAGTGGGAAGCGCAGAACCTCGGCATCGTGGCCGTGACGTTGCTGCTCGACGACCCGAACGAAGGACCCCCCACCACGCAAGGCGCGCTCGTCTGGCGTGACAACTTCGGCCTCACCGGGGCCT
>JAUHZF010000572.1 GCA_030426145.1 Polyangia bacterium | reverse complement strand
TTCCTCGCCACCGTGCTCGCGGTGGTGCTCCTCAACGAGCTCGTCGGTCCCGTGCTCACGCGGGCCGCCCTGAGCCGCTCTGGCGACTTCGGCAAGGACCGCGCCCGCGTCCTCGACTTCTTGGCAGAGGACAACATCTTCTGCGACCTCGAGGCCGCGGACATGACGTCGGCCACCGCCATGCTCACCGAGCGCTTGTTGCAGGTGACCAAACTGACCGTCCCCCGGGAGGATCTCATGGCGGCCTTCCTCGGTGACGACGATGGGGTGAGCACCTTCCTGGGAGAAGGACTCACCCTCCCCCACACCCGCATCCCCGAGGGCGACACGATTCAGGGCGTGATGGGCATCTTCCCCAAAGGGGTGCCCGCCGATACCCCCGACGGGCGCCCCATTCGGCTGGTCGTGCTCTTCGTGACCCCCATCGACCAACAGGACCACCACCTCGCCGTGCTCGCCGCCTTCGCCCGAGCCATCGGCCAAGACGCCAACGTCAGGAAGGCGCTCTACCGCGCCCATACCCCGGCCCATGCCTACGAGCTCCTCCACGCCGATGAAGCCAGCGAAGAGTTCAACCACTACCTCGGCGACGACGAGGTAGAGGCCTAAACGCCTGCGGCCTGTTCGAGCTCGGTGAGCGCGACCTCGAGGTCGACGATGATGCGCTGCACGGATGGCAGCGAACGCCGGCATGCGACGACCCCGAAGTCGAGCTGGTCGGCGTTGCTCACGAGCGTGAAGTTGAGCGCGAAGCCGTGGTAGACCGCGCTGACCGGATACATGCCGTCGAGGCGCGCGCCATTCCAATAGCTCCGCTCGCGCGGACCCGGCACGTTCGATACGACGGTGCTGAACGGGGGGAAGCGGTCGCCGAGCCCGAGACTGCTCACCAATAGTGCCGGCGCGGCGGTGAGCTCCGTGAACAGAACCGCTTCGGCCGGACTCAGCTGACGCATCAGCGCCTTTCCTTCGTCCATGGACGACTGCGTCGCGGCGAAGCGTTCAGCCGGATCTGCGAGATGGGTGGCAAGGTTCGCCGTCAGTGCCCCCACTACGTTGCCGGCGGCGTCGCTGTCTCCTCGCACCGACACGGGGTTGAGCGCGGTGAGCGGCCTGTCGGGGAGCTCGCCTCGGTCGAGCAAGAATCGGCGAAGGGCACCGCCGCACATGGCGAGGACCACATCGTTGACCGTTCCTCCGAGGGCTTTGGCCACGGCGCGTACGCGCTCGAGGGAGTAGCTCTGAGCGACGAAGCGGCGAGCTCCGGTGATCTTGGAGCTGATGCTGGTGGTCGGGGTTCGGTTCCAGGCCGTGGTGAGGCTGTGCTGGTCCGGGCGCCACCACGCCTTGACGTATTGGCTGAGGACCTTGACCAGGTTGCCGCTCACCCCGAACTGCTCTCGCAGAACGTCGGCCACCGCTTTGATCTCCCGAGGCGACGGCACCCCGACCTTGCTGCGCTTTCGCGCCGCACGAGCGCGGTCGGCCGTGCGCTGCGAGAAAGGCGTATCGGGCTGCATCACGCCAGGGTCGGCGGAGAGCATCTGCTTGGCGAGGCGAACCGCCCCCATTCCGTCGGTCGCCGCGTGGTGGACCTTGGAATAGAGGGCGAACTGGCGCTCGGACAGCCCCTCGATGAGGTGCACCTCCCACAGCGGCCGATGACGATCGAGGAGCTGCTGATGCAGTCGCGCCGTCAGCGCGAAGAGCTCGCGGTACCGACCTGGCTTGGGGAGGGCCGAATGCCGGATGTGGTAGTCGACGTCCAGCTCGGCGTCGGACTCCCACACGGCACCGGTACGGGTGAGCTTCACCACGTGGCCGAAGGGCACCCGCCAGTCGTCGGTGGAGCGAAACCAGGCGAGACGCTTCTGCATCTCCTCCGCTTCGTCGGCCCCCTCGGGAAGGGTGAAGAGGTAGAGCCCTCCCACGTGCATGGGCGTGGCCCGGGACTCACCGAGGAGAAAGCCGAAGTCGAAGGGAGAGAGCCGCACCACGAGCACGGTACCTCAGCCGCGCCGCCGTGCGGGGAGATGCTGGCCCGATGTGTGCGTTAGAGGGGGCCGAAGCGGCGGGCATGAATCCGACGTGCAGCAAGGGCAGCTGAGCCGCTCCCTCTTTCGACCGCGGGGGGTCTTGCTGGAGGTGATGAGCATGGTGAAGCGTTTGGGCTTGGTGGTGGCGATGGGTCTGATGAGCGCGGGCTGTAGCGTCGTGGTCGACGAGGAGCCGGCGACGCCGCAGACAGTGGTCGTGCGCGAGCCTCAGGCGACGCCGGTCTACGCCGAAGAGTCGGGGGCGGCCTACGGACAAGCCCTCACGCGTATCCGCCACGCGGCCCACGACGACCACTACCGCATCGTCTTCGACATCGACGACCCTCGGGGCCGTCAGCCCTATGCGCTCGCCGAATACGACCCCCACAGCCATGCGATCGACGTCGAGCTGGTCGGCGTGCACGGCGACCTCACGCCGGGCGCCACAGAGCAGGCAACCTGGCTCGGGCAGGGCAAGGTGGCCTACCTCGCGCGTCACGCCCACCAGACGGCTCCCGTCATCTACCGGGTGCAGCTCGAGCGCCACGCGCGCTATCGCATGTTCACGCTGACGTCGCCCCCGCGCGTCGTGCTCGACATCTACTGACGCCGAGGCCGAGCAAGACCAGCCACAGCACGACGCCTCCGCGCGCAGGACCTGGCCGCGCCGAGCACGTGATGACGCCGTGCAGCCCCTCGGCCTCGAGCATCGCATCCTCGGTGTCGTCGGGGCTGCGCTCTTCGCCAGCATAGGCCGGGGCGCTTTCGGGTGCGATCATCCACCACTCGTACTGAGGTGCCAGGGTGTAGATCCCGCCCTCTCCGCAGCCTCGGGTCGCGGCACGGGAGGTGATGCCGACGAGGTAGCGCACACCCTCGACATCGACGAAGGCAGGCCCACCCGAGTCTCCCCCGCACGTATCCGCCTCCCCTTCCCCGCCGGCCAACAACTCTCCTCCTCGGCGCCGCACGAAGGGCGTCGAGGCGACATGAAGCCTCCCCCGTTCGGTCGACGCTTCATCGGTGACGCCGAAGCCGGCCACCGTGAGCGGCGTGCCCGGCGCGAGAACGTCGTCCACGTAGATCTCGGGAAGGATCGGCGCATTGTCGACGTGAAAGACGTCACCCTCGAGCTGGAGGAGGGCGAGGTCGTGGCGCTCGTCCAGCCCATCGGGATCGCTTCCATCGAAGTCCCGCCGATAATTGGGATAGAGCTCGATGCTCCGCACGGAGAGCACCGAACCGCGGGGCGCTCCGTCGAGCAGGTCCTCGTCGCCGACCACGACGGTGAGCCATTCGGGCCGCGCGTCGTCTACACAATGCGCCGCCGTGACCACGCGGTCACTCAATACGAGGACCCCACTGCAGAGCGGCCCGATTTCGTCGTCGACCACCGCCACCGCGGGACCCGCCGCGGAGCTTGGCACGGGCTTGCCGCCAACGATGGCGGCATTCGCCTCACTCAATGGTGGGGGCTCGGCGCAGCCCGCCCCAAGACAGACGGTGGCGAGGGCGAACAGGATCCGCGGACCCATGCGCTCAGTAGTAGCCTTCGCAGCCAACGACGCGACACAGACAACGCCAGTTGTTGGCACAAGCGCTGATGGCCGAATCGAGCCCCGACCGGTATGCGTCGTCCTCGAGCGAAGCCTCACAGCTGTCGAAACAAGCGTCGACGTCCATGTCGGCTGGCGCCTCGGCGTGCAGGCATACGTCGTCGCATACGCCACCTGCGGCCTGGCGATCGTCGGCCTCTTCGAAGCTCTGATCCCCTTCACCCTCGGCATCGACGGCACAGCCGTTGAGGAGAAGGGCAGCCACCCCGAGGGTGGTGAGGGCACGCAGAACGGAGGCACGGGCAGTACGGAAGGTCATCGAATTCGCTCTCTTTTTCGGGGCTGGTCGCTTCGTCGTCTCTCACCTGCGAGGGCGGCGACGACAGGTTTCCGTCGCGCCATTTTCTGGA
>JAUHZF010000571.1 GCA_030426145.1 Polyangia bacterium | reverse complement strand
CCACAGCCGTTCTTGCTGGCCGGCCTGAACCCCGCCTAGGCTCCGTCTCATGAAGACGGTCGAGGGTGACCTGCTGCGCCTTGCTCGAGAAGGCGAGTTCGACGTCATCGTTCATGGGTGCAACTGCCAATGCACGATGGGCGCGGGGATCGCGAAGTTCATCAAGCAGTCTTTCCCCGAGGCGTACGAAGCAGACCTGGCCACGCCAAAGGGAGACAGGTCCAAGCTGGGAACCATCTCGACCGCCACCATCAAACGAGACGGGGCGAGCTTCGTGGTTGTGAATGGCTACACGCAGTTCCACTATCGCGGCTCCGGCGTGAAGGTGGACTACGAGGCGATTCGTTCGGTGTTCAACCTGGTCGCCGAGAACTACTCGGGCAAGCGCATCGGCTATCCCAAGCTTGGGGCAGGGCTGGGCGGCGGCGACTGGAAAACCATCTCAGAGATCATCGACGAGGCCCTAGATGACGAGGACCATACGTTGGTCGTGTTCGCCCCTTAGGTGCCCGGACGAGCTCGCCCGCTCGAGTGTAGACTCGTTCGTGGCGCGGGGGTCGTCTCGCAGCTCAACGCTAGGTCCCTGTGGCGCTTGTCGTAGACTGGGCAGCGCATGGTCCGGGCAGATTCAGTGGCCGGCGCGCTCCTCGGTGGCGCGATCGGTGACGCTCTTGGCGCTCCGTTCGAAGGGCGGCGTCCCGACGCGGCCCGCGCCCTCCCAGAGCGGGGACGAATCACGGACGACACCGAGCTGACTCTCGCAACGTGCGAGGCACTGGTGGAGTCAGGCAGGCTCGACCTGGGGGCCATCGCCGCGCGCTACGTGGCTTGGTACGAGGCGGGTCGCCTTCACGGACTGGGTGCTGGGACCACGAAGGCCCTGCGAGACCTTGCGGGAGGCGCCCACTGGGCACTCGCCGGTGTACGGGGCGAGTATGCGGCGGGTGCCGGCGCTGCGATGCGGGTCGCTCCCGTGGCGTTCCTCCTCGACGTCGAGTGTGAAGGAGACCGGACAACGTTGCGGGACTTCGCTCGGATGACGCACCACCACGAGGAGGCGTACGCCGGTGCCGTGGCCGTTGCAGCGGCGGTTCGGGGCATGTTGGAGCCGAAGACCCCACAAGAGGTGCTCAGGCAGGTGGTCGAGCTCACGCCTGACTCTGTCGTGCGCGACCGTCTGGCCGCACTGAGCACGCGGCCGGCGGGACATCTGGCCGACGCCCTCGATGTGACGGGGACGACCGGCTACGTGGCGGACGTGGTTCCGCTCGCCTTGTTCGGGGCGCTGCGTCTGTTCGATGCGGGCCTTGCTCGCCTGCTCTCGGACGTGGTCCGACTGGGTGGCGACACCGACACCATCGGTGCCACCCTGGGCACGGTGGTCGGAGCCCGGCTGGGAAGAGGGTCACTCCCGGACGAGCTTCTGGCCGGACTCATCGAGGCAGACGAGATCCTCCCGACGATCAATTCCTTCTCGGAGTTTGCCGCGGGAGCGGCATAGCAGTCGTTGGGGGCAGACGAGGCTCCCAGAAGCGTCCTCGCGCCATCACCGGCGTACGGGGGCTTGGTTGGTCGTCGCCTGGACCCGAATCGGCGGGCCCTGATAGCTGCCCCTCAGGGTCTGGTTATGCTTACTGGAAGGTGCCTGCCCCCGACGACAACATCCTACCCGAGCTCGAGGATACATGCTCGTACGCGTTCGGTTGGAGGTCCCCTCCACTCCGTACCGACGCGCGTCGCGTGTTGGTGTTTCTGGTGGGTCAAACTGTCGTAACAGGCGTATTCGTCGCATGTGGGTCACTCACAACCTTCCGCGTTTGGACCTTTCTCTGCCTCGCGGGCCTCGTGCCGGTGGTCGCCTTGTGTTTTGGCGCAGCGTCCTGGCTGTCCCGCCGACGGCTGGTCGATCGAGTTGGACGTCTTGCAAGGTTTATAGACGTCTCGCTCTTGGCGGGAACGCGCGGCGGGTACCGCGACGTTGCGGGTGCGCGCGTTCACTTGGACCCGTCTCGTGTCCCGGTACGCCACAGTGGCAAGCTGTTCAGGTTGTGTTATCCCAATGTCGAGCTGTTGGCGGAGAATCTTCATGGTGAACCGGTAGCGATGGGCACATTGAAGTGCTCGTTGCCGTGGGACGAAGAACTCATCGTTGGTACGGAACCCTTCTTCGTCGCCGATGAATGCGGTCGGGTTGTCCTGTTCTTGCCATCGCTCGAGGCCAACCACGTTGAGAACACGACGGGAGACAAGCTCGAGCGACACTCCATCTGGTACAACTTGGCTGAGTTAGGCGACCCTGCGTTCTACGAGGCCTTGGCTCGACCATGGCCTCGCAATGCCATGACGATGCTGACCCATGGTGAGGTGGTAGACCTCGTTGGCTGGACCATCCCGGTAGCTGTGCCGAACACGGTCCTGGATGTGATTAGGGCGCAGGTTGAATGCGTGACTGACGTGTGGGTGGTGGGTGCCAGCCGACGGCAGGGGGTCGGGTTTCTCTCGGTAGTCCCCTCGAGTCTCGCGCGGGCCGAATAGGCTGTCGCTCGCTCATGGTGAAGCGTCTCGAACGCTGACGCGAAGGGGCCAACACGTCGGTGGACGCGGACGAGGTGTGTGGCGCAGACGGATTTATCTCTCAGGGGCCGCGGGAGATGTCTGCACCGAGTGCCTTCAGCCGGCTTGCCTGGTCTGGCGTCAGAAAGAACCAGGTCGAGCCCTGGCCGTTGTCCTTCCCGTAGAACGCGCCGGCTGGTACGGCCTTCTCGATGTCTCGCATGATGGCGGCGATGGCCTTCGGGTCGGCCCAGTCATCATTGACGGTCACCGTGTGGTTCACGACCTTGCCCGAGACGCGGTAGCTGAGCGTGCCCGTCGGTGCTGACAGATCGACTTCTGCTTTGGGGTCGCTGAGCACTCCTGGTGCGCCAGCCACCATGCTGATGTTCTTCACGATCTTCTCGTAGGCCGATCCGTCCTCGATACACTCCATGTCCAGGTACCACGCGCGGTCGCTAAAGCGGCGCCCCCATGGCTCGCGCTCTATCTCGGTACCGATGGCGAACATCACCAGGTCGAATGGAGCCTTCTCGTACTGACCCCGGTCGAAGGAAGCCAAGAAGTCATCCACCGACACCCCCTCGTTCAGAGGGAGCGCCAACTTCGCGAGCTCCTCGAGTTGCTTCTCCAGGGTCATCTTCTCCGAAGGCTCAACCAGGGGATTCGGCGGAGCGGCTCCGTCAACTGGGTCGCTCGCGCTGACCGTTTCACTTCTTGCAGGGGCGGAGCGACAGCTGAAGGCGAGATACCCGGCTGCCGCTGCGGCGATCCCACCGGCGATAACGAGGGACCCTCGATCATGCGCCATGAGCCCCGAATCTACCTCGGTGACACGTTGGATGGCGACCCCCAAAGCGATCGCCGCGCCTACCTGCCAGCGGCGAGACTCAGAAGTTGCGCGAGAGCGCACGGAAGACGTCTGTCTCGGCCTCCTCCCGGGAGTACGAGCAGAACCAACAGGCGCCGTAGCGTGTACCCGCGTGCATGCCGTCGATGCCGATGTGCCTGTCGCACTCGGGGCACTTGGAGGGTCGTAGCACCGACGCGGCGATCCACGGGAGACAGGAAAGCACGCCCATGACCAGGTACCAGCGTGGCCAACTCGGAGCGTCCGAGAACAGAGTTACCGTAGCCAACGCGCTTGCATGGGGAATGAACAGGAAAGCTCGAAAGAGCCGCACGTAGCGCGTGTGGCGCGCCCAGAAGACACGCTTGCGCTCGTCGAACCTCGCACGCACAGGGGCGGGACTGCGGTACGCCATGCGACCAAGGATGGCCGAGGCGGTCCTTGGGGCAATACCGGTCCAGATAGCGACCTCGTTCCACCAGTCTCGGCTCGCATCGGCGGTGATACAGTTGATGCTCATCGACACGGCCGGAATGCGCTGGCCCGTGTGGGAGCGGGAAGTTGGAGCTCGAGCGACTTCGAACCAGATTCTGAAATCGCA
>JAUHZF010000570.1 GCA_030426145.1 Polyangia bacterium | reverse complement strand
CGATGGCGCGAGCGCCGTCTCCACCCACACCGAACCGGCCACCCGGGCGCTGATCTCGTCGCTCGCGCCATCGGGGCGGCGCTGCCCGTCGACCTCGGCGTCGCTGGGCAAGCCCACCACCACGGCGCCGGCCCGTGCGCCGACCGTGAGGCGCCAGCGCTCGGCCAGCCCGAAGCGGAGATCGATCCCGGCGCCCACTTCGAGCCACCTCAGCCCGACGCCGTCGCCGAGGCCGGTGTGCCAGCGCAGGTAGAGCGCCTGAGCCGTGAACTGTTGTCGGTGCTCGAGGCTCAGGGTGGGGCCGAAGAGGAACGACGGCGTCGCCGCGGGAAGGCCGTGTACATCGAAGCTGCTGTCGAGCGCGATGCCCGCTTCGTCCCCTATGAGTGGATCGGCATCGCCCTTGGGCTCGGGGCCGGCTTTGTTGCGGGCATGCGCGGCCGCTTGCACCCGGACCATCTCGCTCGCTTCGATGGCCACCACGCGGGCCGCCACGTCGGGGGGAAAGTCCGCGATGGCCAGCGTGCGGCGTCCGAGCTCCATCGCGTGTCCCCGCACCTCGATGAGGGCGAGACGAGGCTGGGGCACGTCGATCCAGACGTAGATGAGCTCATCGGCGAGCGAGCCGACCGCACCGGGCTCGACCTCCGCCTCGTCCCCGAGCTGGATCCTGAGCAGTGCGCGCAGGCGTCGGGTGATGAGGCGCTCGTTGGCCTTGGATGAGACGGTGAGGCGAACCCGGGGCGGTTCCACCTCGGCGGGCGAGCCCACCTGCGCGACGTCCGTGGTCTGGGCACCGGCCGTGGCCGGCGCCAAGAGCAGGCTCGATGCGGCCAGCAGCCCCAACCCCGCCAGGCCTAGCTGGCGCGCGGTCGAGCCCAGCGCCCGGCGGCGCTCACTCCGGTGGTGTCTCGTCGTCGCCGATCTCATCGTAGGGATCGGCGGGAGGGTCGCCGGCGTCTGCACCCTGCTCATCGGCGCCGTCCTTGGCGGCCGCTGCCTTCTCGGCTGCTGCGAGCTGCTCGAGGAGCTGCCGGATGGTTTGCGTGCAGGCGCCATTGGGGAACTGGTTGCGATAGCGCTCGGCCAGCTGTCGGACGGTCTCGGCGTGACCCGCGGCCGCCTCGCTCTCGATCTTCTGGCACAGTGCCTCCGCGGAGAAAACACGCCCCTTCGAGAGCTTGCGATGTAGCTCGCGGTAGTGGGCGACCTTGTTGGGTTCGCCGAGCCCCTGGTAGATGCGCACCAGCTCGAGGGCGGCCAGTGCCTTCTGGGTGTCGTTGCCGGTGCCGTTGACGACGCGCTCATAGGTCGCAGCCGCCTGCTGGCCGTCCTTTCGGGCCATGTGACCGTCACCGAGGCACATGAGGTGGACCGGGTCGCTCACCGTGGCGAGGTCGCCGCCGTCTTCGGCGAAGAGCTTGACCGCCGCCGCGTAGTCGTACTCGTTGCAGGCCGTGACCCAGGCCGGCACCACCGCGGGCGCGGTGCTCGGCTCGTCGCCCTCGGCCGGCGCGTCGTCTTCGCTGCCGCCGTCGTCGCTCGTGGGCGCAGGCTCCCCTGACTTGCGCTGGGGGGTGAGCGGTTGATCGGCCTGAGCGGTGATGACCCGAACCGGGACCCGCGCTTCGTCGTCGGGGCCGAGCAGAAGGTCCTTCTGGTCACCGTGTGGCGTCTTTACCTCGGCGGAGCCGTCGATGACCTGGAGGAAGGCGGTGTCGCCGTCGTGGCGGATGCGCATGCTGCCGGCCGCAGTGACGACCTGCGCCTGCCCCACCATGAGCGAGACCCGCTCGTGGCGGCCGTCGCGTCGGGTGGAGACCGTGGCCTCGCCACGCACCAACCGGAGCTGAAGTCCCTGACCGGGCCCCTCGATGCGGTCGACGATGCTGCCGGGCTCGAGGGTGATGACGCCACCGCCAGGCAACGGGTAGGTCTGAGGTGCGGTGCCGGCGGCGAGGACCCGCGGCCCGTCGTTCTGCACTGGCGCCGGCTGCATCACCAGCGGTCGCTCGGGACCACCGCGCCACAACCAACCCGCCACGCCGACGCCGAGGGCGAAGCCGGCGGCGAGGGCGAGGGACGGTCGGCCCCACCGACCCCGCGGGCGGGCGCCCTTGCGAAGCGTGGTCGGCACGTGCACGTCGTCCTCGCGGGCGATGTCGCGCTCGAGGCGAGACCACACCCGGTCGAGGCGCTCCGGGGTTGCGTGATCGCGCAGGGCCGTGGGCTCGTCTTGCCAGCTGAGCTTGAGCTCGCGGCTACGACGTTCGTCGCTCACTTCGCACCTCCGGAGCGCTTGGAGCGCTTGGCCACGAGGCGCGTGGGCTCGGCATCGTCGCCGTGGTCGACGAAGTGGGTCTCGATGTACCGCTGGGCGCGACGGATCCTTCGCTTCACGGTGGCGAGGGAGCAGTCGCAGAGGTCGGCGGTGCCTTTCAGATCGTGACCCTCCACGTTGCGGAGGGTCCAGGCGATGCGATCGTCGGCGGGAAGCGTCTGGAGCAAGGCGTAGACCTGGGCGAGCTCGGCCCGAGCCCCGGGGGAGGCCTGCTCGCTGGTGAGGGCGTCGATGTCTACCGGGTCACCGGGGTGACCCAGGCCGAAGAGCCGCATCCAGCGGGAGCGTCGCAGTCGCGAGCGCATCGCGTGCACGACGATGCTGCCGAGCCAGCTCTTGAAGGCCTTGGGGTTGCGCAAGTTGTCGAGGTTGTCGAACGCTCGCAGGAACGCGTCGTGCACGACGTCTTCGACGTCGTTGGTGGAACCTGCGATGCGCGCCGCGAGGTTGAATGCGAAGGCCGCGTGACGACGGTAGAGGGCTTCGTGGGCCCGCAGCTGCTCGTCGGAGGAACCCTCGAGGGCCAGAACGACGAGCTGGTCGTCCCCCATCTCCAGGATTTCGCCACGACTCGAGCGGCGGCTGGAGGGGGGCGCCTCGAGCTCGTCCTTGGGGGCGGACTTGACGAGGCGGAGGTTGGGGGTGGTCTTCGGCATGCGATTACGCGAGCATCCCCGCTCAGTGAACTGAGCGTACAAGGCTAGACGTCGGACCCGGTCCGAACGGCTCACGGCGATAGTCTAGGGTACCAAGAGGCCAACGGGGCGCATGGAATACGTCTTACACCTGACGACATCGATCCTCCTGGCGGCGGCGCTCGGCGCCTGCGGCGGGGGTCAGACCAGCTCGGGAAAGCCAAGCGGAGGCAGCAGCGGCGGGCGCATCGGAACCAGCCAGGACGGCGGCTTCGGCGACGGGAGTGATGGAGCGGGCGGCGGTGAGGTTACGCCGGCCAGCGAGGACGTCGAAGTCCCTCCCGCACCTTGATTTCTCCGCCTGCAGCGCGGGTAGCCTGCTAATTTCAGAGGGATGGCGTATTCGTCGGGCCAGGTACGCGGCGCGGGCCACGATCTCGATGCGGTCAAGGTGCTCGACCATCTCGTCGAGCGCGCGGTGAGCGTGGGAGCGAGCGACATTCACCTCGAGCCCCGCCGCAAGGCGCTCAAGGTTCGGTTTCGCATCGATGGCGTGATGGGCGACCAGGGCACGCTGCCCCTCGAGCTGTCCCCGTCTCTGTGCACCCGCATCAAGGTGCTCGGCCGCATGGACATGACGGTGCGGCGTCTGCCCCAAGACGGACAGTTCAGCCTCGAGCTCGGCACGGGCCTCGTACACCTGCGCGCCTCGACCTTTCCCAGCATCCACGGCGAGAACATCGTGCTCCGCGTGCTGCTCGGCCATCAGCTGATCTCGATGGAGAAGCTGGGCATGGACGACGACGTGCTCGACACCATGGCGCGCCTCTCGTCGCAGCCGTCCGGCTTCATCGTGGTGTGCGGGCCCACCGGCAGCGGCAAGACCTCCACGCTCTACGCGATGATCCAGCAGCTCGACACGACCAACCTCAGCGTCTCCACGCTCGAGGATCCGATCGAGGTCGAGTTCCAGGACGTGTGCCAGGGGCAGGCCAACCCCCGTGCCGGCTTCACCTTCGCCTCCGGGC
>JAUHZF010000569.1 GCA_030426145.1 Polyangia bacterium | reverse complement strand
CGTCGCTGTAACAGATCTCGGGAGGCGCGCCGCCGGCGCCGCCGGTGACGGCCGTCGAGCTCACCACCACCACACCGTTCGTGGCGCTCGCTGCGCCTCCACTTCCCGCGGCTCCCGCACCGCCCTCGCTCTCGAGAATGACCAGGCCGCCGCGCCCGCAGGCGAGCGACAGGCAACCGGCGAGAAGCCACGCCGCGGCTGCGATGCTCGCCCGCTTCGCAGAGGAGTAGCCCATGCGGTCATTGAACACCCGCGAGCCACCGAGCGGCAAGGGCAAGCTCGCCAGCTGAGCAGCGAACCCACGGGAACGGATTTAGAGCAGCATGAGCGTTACGGCGACGGTGGCGGCGACCACCACCACTGCCACGATGGCGAGCACGGCCGGGCTCGGACCCGACTTCTGCTCCGCCATCATCGGCGTCGGCATCTGCGGGAACTGCCCAGGGGCCATGCCGGGCCCCGGAGGCGGCTGCATGCCGGGTTGGGCCGGATAGCCCGCGTGGGCCTGGGGCGGAGCGCTGACGAAGGCTCCAGGAAAAGCAGCCACCTGTCCGCTCGCAGGAGGAGGGCCCGCGACGGGGGGCGCAGGAACGGGCTTGCCGGCCACAGGAGGAACGGTGGGCGGGATGGCCACCGCACCACCGGCGATGGCGGCGTTCCAGCTGTCGACCATCTCTTGCGCGGTGCCGTAGCGCTTGTCGCGCTCCATGTGGAACGCGCGCACGAACCAGGAGTCGACGGCCTGACTGATGTCGTCCCGAATGGTCGAAGGACGCTCGAACTTGCCGTCCTTCACCTCGGCGAAGGTCTCCACGAGGTTGGTGCCGTGGAAGGGCAGGCCCCCGCACATGCAGACGTAGATCAGCACCGCGAAGGCCCAGAGGTCGGCGTAGTGATCCACGTCGCGCGAGCTGACGATCTGCTCGGGACTCATGTACTCGGCGGTGCCGACCATGACCCCCATGCCCGTGAGCATCTTGCGCGCGTCCTTCTCCCCCGGTCGCTTCGCGAGTCCGAAGTCGTAGAGCTTGATCTGGAGCTGGTGCTCATCGCCGGCGATGAAGATGTTCTCCGCCTTGATGTCACGGTGGATGATCCCGTGGCCGTGCAGCGCGGCGAGGGCGCTGCCGAGCTGGTGCACGATGAGCGTCAGCTCTTCGACCGTGAACACGCCATCGCGTTCGATGCGGTCGACGATCTCCTCGCCGGCCATCATCTCCAGCACGATGTAGGGCTGGCCGCCGGCCGTGGTGCCTTGGCCGAAGGCACCGATGACGTTGGGATGTCTGAAGCCCTCCAGGATCGAGCTCTCTCGCTGGAACCGCTCGAAAGCCTGGGGGTTTTCTTCAGCCTGCGACGCCGAGACGAACTTGACGGCCACGGGGTGACCGAGGCGAAGGTGGTCGGCGGCCCAGATGGACCCCATGGCTCCTTCGCCGAGCTTGTTGCGAAGTCTTAGCTCGGGCGTGACCTGCTGCCCGGGCTGGTAGCCCTCGTCCTCCATCGTGCCAACGTTAGCCCCGCGTGGGGGCCGCCGTCACTCTTCCTCGTCCTCGCAGACGTCTTTGCGCACCTTCTTCAGCTTCTCGAAGGCGGCTGCGACCGTGCCTTGGCTCAGGCGCCGGCGCGCCTTGGCGCACATCTGCTTGCACTCGTCGGTGTCGGCCTTGTCGGCGCAGGGGCCCTCGAGGGCCTCGAGGATGGTGGCCATGTCCTTCATGCGCACGCACCACGACTTGACCTTCTCCTTGTGAACGATGGCGACCTTCTTCAGGTCCTCGGGCTTGCGCTCGAGCTTCATGATGACGCCGTCGAGCTCGGTCATCGTGGCCTCGCAGCCGTCGAGGAGGTCCTTGGGCGTCTTGCCCGTGTCCTTCATCGCATCGAGCAGGGCCTTCTCTCCCTTGTTGGGGCCCTTGGCCTCGATGAAGAGCGCGACCTCTTCTTTGGCCTTGTCGTCGATGGCGGCATCACCGATGCGGGGCAGGGCGGCGGCGCCAGCGGCCTCAGCCTTGGTCGACGCGTCGGCGAGCGCCTTGTCGAGGGCGTCGAGGGAGGCCTTGCACTTGTCGACATCTTCTTTGCCGTCGGGGGTAGCGCACGCCTTGGCGACCTCGGTCATGGGCGCAGCGAGCTCTTTGGCGACGACGGAATCGCTCCGCGATGCCTTCTGCCGCGCGTCGTTGGCCACGTGACGGATCGCGTTGGCCGCGTAGTAGCTGGCCGTGTCGAGGTCGTTGCGGTTGTCCTTGGGGGTGTACTCCCCTTCGAGCTTCGGCAGGTCGAGGTGAGGCTTGAAGGCCGACATCATCGCGACGGGCTCCTTCATCACCGTGGCCGCGGCTTCATAGGCCGCCTTGTCGGGTCCCTTGCCGTCCTTGCCCTCCTCGCCACAGGCGCCGAGCGCCGGCAGCAGCAGGCCCAGCATCAAGGAGGAGACGCCCATCTTCGTCCGCAGGTGCATGACCATGCGGCTATTCCACGCCCGCAGCACCGTCAAGACCGGCGCCCGCGGCTCTCGCGACGCTTGGCCAGCCGGAGGATCTCCTCGAGGAGGTCGTGGTAGCGCAGCCCCCCGGCCTTGGAGGCGCTCGAGAATTCCTCGAATTCGGCGATGTCGGGGTTGGGGTTCGCCTCCAAGAAGTAGAGGTTGCCCTTGCGGTCGAGGCGGTAGTCGATGCGTGCGTACCCATCGAGCCCGAGGTGGCGGTAAACGGCGCGGCTCGTGTCCTCGACGCGCTGGCGGAGCGTCTCGGAGGCGCGGCGGGCAGCTCCAGCGCGGATGCGGTATTTCTCTTGGTACTTGAGGTCCCACTTCACGCGGGAGGTGGCGATGCGGGGGGCGCTCTCGGGGAGCCCGTTGAGAAAAAGCTCCCACGGGGGCATCACGCGCACCTTCTCGTTGCCGACCACGGCCGAGTAGAGCTCGCGGCCGTCGATGAACTGTTCGGCGATGGCGTCGACCTCGTAGCGTTCGTGGATGAAGGCGACCCGCTCGCGGAGGGCGCGCTCACCGTGCACGATCGACGCCTGACTGATCCCCGTCGAGGCTTCGAGGGTCTGACACTTCACGATGACGGGGTAGGGGAGCTCGGACGGGGGAACGAAGCGCGTTCCGACGGCGAAGGTCGCGAACTTGGGAACGGTGATCCCGTGGTAGGCGAGGATCTTCTTCGCGAGGGCCTTGTCGCGCGCCATGAAGAGCCCGCGAGGGCCACACCCGGTGAACGGTATGCGGCGCAGCTCCAGATAGGCCGCGACGTGGGCATCGAACCTGACATCGCCATGGAACTCCTCGAGCAGGTTGAAGACGACGTGGGGCCGAAAGCTGCGTAGCGCATCGTCGAGGGGCCCGAGCTGGTCGTACAGGCCGAGCACGTTGACCTGGTGGCCGGATTCCTCGAGGGCGACGAGCACGTCGTCTTCGGTTCGCACCTCGGTGATCTCCTCCTCCGAGAGACCTTCGAAGGATGGGGGAGGCACGAGGTCCTCGTGCACGAGCAACAAAACGCGCATGGGTCGCCGATACTGGATCAGGCTCAGAGTGGGTGCCACTCCGTGCCGCGATGCAGGGAGTGGATGGTGTGAACCGCGAGCATGATCGCGAAGTCTACGATGGGGTCCTCATCCGAATCGCGGAGTCGGAGTTTCAGCTCCCGGCACCGCCCGATCATCTCCTTGAGCACTTGGTCGAGGGTGAACTCGTACTCTCCGGTCCACTTGGCCACGAGCTCGCGGATGTCGCGCCGTCGTCGACGCAAGAAAGAGGCAGCGGTGGGGTGATGCCGGTCGGTCTCCTCGTCGGAGAAGATCTTGAGCAGGTCCCGGTCGTAGGCCTCTGAGTAGCCGGCCGTGTAGTGGTCGCGCTTGCGGTCGTAGTGGGTGCGAAGGGTGTGACGGAGCTTCGGCAGCGAGTAGGGGCGCGAGCGATCGCGCACCTTTGGCTTCACGCCACTGATGTCTTCCATGAGCTCGTCGATGTACTCGAGCTTCTTGAGGGCCGGC
>JAUHZF010000568.1 GCA_030426145.1 Polyangia bacterium | reverse complement strand
CCTTGCAGCTCAACTCCCGGTCGTTATGCAGACGGGAGTTTCAGGATGAGTGTCGTCGGCTGCGCCGCCGAGGTCCGGGGTTCCTCGTATGGGTGCTCCCCCCGCGGCGGTTGGCGCCGCTGGTCGGAACGCGTGCTCTGCACCGGCAGCGTAGCTCGCGTGTTCTGCGTCCAGTGGCGCTCTCGTTTCGAGGGTTTGGTTCGTTCGTTCGTTTGAACGCGTGCTCTGCAGCGATGCCCGTGGGCGGTAGCCGCCTGAGGCGGGTCCGGCGTGAGCCTGTCGCTTGCTGGAGCGCGTCGTCGCGACCCGCGCTAGCGAGGGAACGAGTGGGAGAGGCAGCGCCCGGTCGCTTCGAACGCGTGTTCGACAGCGCATCGAAGGCCCCGGTGCTCGACGCCGTTGGACTCCAGCGTTTCGGTTCGGCGGCTTCGGCGGTTCTTGGCGTGGCAGCAGGAGGTCGCGACTCCTCCTGCCGGCCATGCGCTGCCCCGGGAGCTCACCTCGGGGAGGACGTGGTGCCACGGCCCGGCGAGGTCGTGAGGGTCTCATCCTGGGACGTGGTTGTGAGCTCGCCACGGCGGCGGTCGCTGCATAACATGTCGTTGGAGGCTGACAAGGCCCTCGAAGATCGTGGTTGCCGTCTACCAGCGTGGTTGCTCGGGTCCTTGCAGCTCAACTCCCGGTCGTTATCCCGACGTGTCGGCTTTTGTGAACTTCAACGCCTGCCTGATTCCGACGGCCGAGGCGGGCATTCACTACGGTGGAGCCAGGCCCCGTGGTCGCGTTCGACGCGACTGGAAAGAACTGTTGCTGGGTGGTTACGTGGTAGAACGCAGAATGCGCACATTGGTGATCTTCGCCGCCTTGGTTTCGATGGCAGGTTGCAAACTTGAGAAGGGTGCCCCCTGCGACCCCAATAGGCCCCCGGAATGTGCAAGCGGTCTCGTCTGTGTGAAAGCCGACAATGCACAGACGGGGTCTTGTAGTACGCACGAAGGCGCAGATGCTTCGTGTGTCGCCACAAAGGCTTGTCGGGTTGCCGGCATTTGCGGTTGGAAGGATGGCGCTTGCGTTCGCCACACCGTAGATGGCTGTCGGGCATCTGAAGTGTGTCGGTTGAACGGCCAGTGCTCGCTGCGGAAGGATGCTAGCGAATGCTTCGCGAAGGACAATTCGGACTGCAAGGGCTCCGAACAGTGCAAGGTCGCCGAGAAATGCTACGCCCTGAACGGCTCGTGCGTGAAGCCCTAGCAGAGTCGAGGGCATGTCCTATACCTCGGCGTCGATGCATCGCGCGGGATAACATGTCGTTGGAGGCAGACAAGGCCGGCGGTCGGCTCTCCGGTCGCAGGCTCCCTTCGAGCCTCCCTTCGTCCTTGCAGCTCAACTCCCGGTCGTTATCGGGACAGAGGCTCCCGGTCCTTGACTCAGTGCGGCTTCCCCGGTGGTAGTCGGCTATCCTGTCTGAGCCATGCTGCGGGAAATAAACGAGTCGGAACGTGTCAACGCGTTTGAGACAGCCAATACGATTAATTAGGGAGGGGCTGCGGCGGGGGGACGGCGGTCCGCCATCGCGCCCTCAAGCTCGCGCAGTGCCGAGGGTCTATCAACCCGCTTTGCCCGCTTCGCGGCGCCTTCGGCGGGGTTGACAGCCCCTCGCCCCGGCGCGGTGGAAGGTGTGTGGGCGACGGCGGAGGGGTGCGGCTCTTGCTCGGGGTAGCTCGGCTCGTGGTCGCCGGGCGCGACGGGGTTGATCGACACGACTGCGGGGGGACGGGCCGCCTTCGGAGGCCCTTTCACGAAGCGCTCGGGGTTGGCCTCGTACGCCGCGTCGAGAGCCCGCTGGCGCACCACAAGGACTTCCTCGAAGCGACCGGTGAACACGTCGGACGGGGTGAAAAGGCTGAGCCCCGTGTGGTGGTGGTCGTTGTTGTGCCAGTCGAAGAACTCCTGCAGCCAACCGCGGCCGTGAAGCATGCCCGTGAACTCACCGGGGTAGTCGGGCTGGTACTTCAGCGTCTTGAACTGCGATTCGCTGAACGCGTTGTCGTTCGACACGCGCGGGCGGCTGAAGCTCCGAGTCACACCGAGGTTCGACAGCAACTGCGCCAGGCCGTCAGACTTCATCGGGCCGCCTCGATCGGCGTGCACCACCACCTCGCCGGGCTTGATGCCATGGCGGGCGATCGTGTCCTCGAAGAGCTGGATCGCCAGCTCCTTCGACTCCTGCTCGGCCAACAACCACCCCACCACGTAGCGGCTGAACAGGTCGATGATCACGTAGAGCGACAAGAACACGCCCTTCATCGTCGTCGGCAGCTTCGTGATATCCCACGTCCACACCTGATTCGGCCCGGTCGCCGTCAACCGTGGGGTGGCGTGCGTCCCGGGAGCGCGTTGGTTACGTCGCTCTCGGCTCTGCTCGTTCTCTGCGAGGATGCGGTACATCGTCCGCATCGACGCCAGGTAGATCCCCTGGCTCAGCAGGCTCCCATACACCTCGGCCGGCGGCTGGTCCGCGAACTCCTCGCTGTTCATGACGGCGAGCACCTCCTGCCGCTGCTCGTCTGGAATGCGGCGATGACTTCTCGGTCGTTCCCGGTACGACGGCGGGGGCGGTGGCGAGGTGTGCCGGTACAACGTCGCCCGCGACACCCCCAGCGCCGCACACGCCGTGCTGATGGGCACCGCCGGGTCGGCGAGGTCTTCCAGCTGTTCCATCAGCTGTCGTCTCCTCTCTTGGTCGAGTCCAGCGTGATCCCCAACAGCTCCGAGGCTTTTTTTTGGAGGTCGAGCAGGGCGTTGGCGATGTACAGCTCCTTCTCCAGGGCGGCGTTGCGCTTCTCGAGCTCTTCGATGCGCCGCTGCTCGGGCGTCTTGGTCGGCCTTCGCCCTCGCTTCTTCGCCTTCATCCCCACCAGCGCCTCTCGACGCATCTCGCGGCGCCAGTTCGACAGGTGCGAGCTGTAGAGACCTTCCCGCCGAAGCAGCGCCGCGACCTCCCCTGGCTCGGTGCACGCGTCGGCCTCGCTCACGATGCGTACCTTGTACGCCGCCGAGAAACGCCTCCGTCGGCCGGCGGCGACGCTCTCGTTGCTGCCTTCTTCGGTGGTCCTGTTCTTCCGTGGTTTGGGCACGATGATGTTTCCAGTCTCCACCCTGTTGCTCATTAATTCTAGGAGGGAAGCTGTCTCACATCATGTTGGCACACAGGGTTCGACGCCGCGCTTGCGCCATTCTACTACGCGCGAAACAAGACCGACCTGGCGGCCTGGAAGGGGCGCCAGCTCCTGCAGATTCATGCACCCCTGGTAGACATGTTGCCCGAGCCATTGGGCAACGCGCTCACCCTCAAGCCGCTCCGCGATGCCATCGGCATCGACGGGTTGGTGTCGGAGGTCGGTGCCCTGTCGTCTCACCCCATTCTGGGCGAAGTCCTCCCAAGCGCTGATCGGGGCCAGGCCTACATCGAGGGTATGGCGGCGTTGCTCGTCGGTGCACAGAACGACCCCATAGGGACCGCAGAGTCGATGGTGCTCTCGGGATACCGCGAGCGCGTCGCGGATGGGCGTCCCAAGGAGGCTGTCGGCTACCTCGGCGGCAGGACAGGAGATCGGACCGAGGGTGACGGCTGTTCGACGGGCATCTTGCACGCCGAAGTGTCAGTGGCGGTGACGCGGTGGGCGCTTCGGGGCCAGACAGACGGGAGCATATCGGCCGAGCTTCCCGCCATCCTGCAAGAATGACGCTCAAACAGCGAAGACCTTGCCAGCAAGGCGCACCGGTCCGTCTACCAGCGACATCGTCGATGGCGGCCGAGGGCGGTTGGTGGTGATTCCGCGATTCGAGCGTCGAGGACCCACTATGGTGGGTCTTCACAAGCGACGCCGTGGAAGACGCGCATCTTCCATGTGCCGTATGGGAAAACCACACCTCGTACGCCCGCCTTCCACGCTTGCCAGGCTCTGTTGTAGAGGTCGCGGAAGGTCCGTAGACGGCGAACCAATTCCT
>JAUHZF010000183.1 GCA_030426145.1 Polyangia bacterium | reverse complement strand
ATTTTCAGTTTGTTAAATGAACGCTAACTAACTTGTATGTTCAGAAAAACCGTATGATACATCCCAATCCGAACAGGTATGTACGGTTTTCTAACTTTTAATCCCCACAAGATAACGACTCAAAAACAGTTTTCCTATCCCATAAAACCGTGAATTTTAGCAGACCGGAGAACAAAAAAAAGCTGCACCCAACAGTAGGATGCAGCTTTTCAACGTATTTTATCGTTCAGATTATTTATCCAAACCCAGCTCTTTTACAATGGCATCGATTTTTGCCGCTGCTTTGGCATCGGTTTCGTAGTAGGCATCGCGCGATGGCAAGTCTACTTTTACCTCAAAATAAAATTTGATTTTTGGCTCAGTACCAGAAGGTCTTCGCAGTGAGCCGAAGGTGCGTACCGCCGTCGCCCTGCACGAGGTGCCCGCGCATGCTGGCGATGAGGGACGACTCGGACTCCAGCGCGTAGAGCTGGAGCTCATGGATGCCGTTGATCTTCTCCAACGAACCGGAGACGAAGATCGGCGATCCGTCGGGAAGGACCACCTCTCCCCCGAGTACGGCTCCGTCGAACAGCAGGGCCTCATCCACGCTCGATAGGTACACCATGAGGCGATCGCCATCGTGACATGGGTCTGCGAAGGAGAGCACCATGCTCCTCTCGTGGGGAGCGATTTCCCCCTCTCCCCGAACGAGGGTCGTGCAGGCGGCGTCGCCCTCGCTGGTGGCGTCGGAGGCCATCTCCACGTTCTGCTCGGTCGCGCCGTACTCCTCATCGACGGGCATCTGGCAAGCGGCGGCGCCAACGCAGAGGCTGACGACAAACGGGAACATCATCTTCGAGGACATCATGGCTTCTCCTTGTCGAGCCCGGCCATCTTCGACCCGACACCGTGCCGGCGAGACCCGTGGCTCTGCGGCTCCGCCTCACGGCGAGGGCCTTGGGGGCGGCGTACTTTTCGGCCCGTCCCTACAGGACGGCGGGGCCTTCAGGATCTTGAGGAGAAAGCTTTCGAGGAGCTCGCGGAGACGACGGCACCCGACGCGCGCGTGCACTCAGCCCGACGATGTCGAGCTCGCCCGATGGTCCCGACCGTGGGGGCCGTCGAAGTCGATGTCGGGACCAAGAGGCACGATGCGGTGCGGATTGATGGACGTGTGGCTGTAGTGGTAGTGCCGGCGAATGTGCGAAAAGTGCACCGTGGGCCGGAACGCTTCCATCTGAAAGAGCTCCCGGGTGTAGCCCCAAAGGTGGGGGTAGTCCCGGAGTTGACGCCGATTGCACTTGAAGTGCCCGTAGTAGACGGCATCGAACCGAACCAGGGTCGTGAACAGTCGAACGTCGGCCTCGGTGAGCTGGGAACCCACGAGATAGCGCTGACGCCCGAGTCGGTCTTCAAGCCAGTCTAGGCTATCGAAGAGCTCGTTGAAGGCGTTCTCGTAGGCAGCTTGCTTCGTGGCGAACCCACACTTGTAAACCCCGTTGTTGACCGTGTGGTAGACGCGCTCGTTGATGGCGTCGATCTCTTCACGCAGCGCACGGGGATAGAGCGTCGGGTGGTCGCTTTTCGTCAGGGAACGGAACTCGGTGTCGAGCATTCGGAGCAGCTCGGCCGACTCGTTGTTGACGATGGTCTGCCCTTCACGGTCCCAGAGCACAGGCACCGTCACGCGTCCGGAGAACTTGGGGTCGGCTCGCTGGTAGACTTGATACAGGCGCGTGTTGCCGTCGAGCTGGTCGCCGGTTGTTCCTTCGAAGTCGGTCTCGAAGGTCCAACCCTCGGCGAGCATGTCGGGGTGAACGACCGAGACCCCGATGTGCTCTGTGAGCTTGGCGAGGTTTCGCACGATCAGGGCGCGATGGGCCCAGGGACAGGCGAACGATACGTAGAGGTGGTAACGCCCCGACGCCGGGGCGAAGTCGGTCGAGCCATCTTCGCGGACCCAGTCCCGAAACGCGGTTTCAGGGCGAACGAAGGCACCATCCGATTTCTCGGTGTCGTACCAATTGTCACGCCACGTCCCGTCGACCAGCCGTCCCATACCTCGACTTCTTGCCTTTGGGCGTACGGACCCGTCAACGATATCCGGTGTCTGGCCGGGGAACAGTCTGTTTCGAGGTACGCGAGACCACCGAAGAACCGCGATGTGGTAGGTTGCTCGGATCGGCGTGAGCGTCACGTCCCCAAACCCCCACATGACTATGCGTATTCGACACCAACTTGCAGCGCTCGCCCTCGCGGGCCTCCCACTCGTCGCCTGCGGCGACGATACGACTGACCCCGACCCCAACCCCAGCGCGACATGCGGAGACGGTACCGTCGACACCGGTGAGCAGTGTGACGACGGAAACACGACGGCAGGCGATGGTTGCAGCGCGACCTGCCAGAACGAGTCGACCCAGTCGGTCTGCGGCAACGGCGTGCTCGAGGGCAGCGAGGTCTGCGACGACGGCAACACCGCGAGTGGTGATGGCTGCGACGCCGTTTGCGCGAGCGACGAGACCTGCGGCAACGGCACGGTCGACGCCGCTGCCGGCGAGGCCTGCGACGACGGCAACACCGCCGATGGCGACGGCTGCAACGCGACCTGTACCGGCTTGGAGGAGTGCGGCGACGGCGTCGTCGACACCGCGGCGGGCGAGGTCTGTGACGACGGAAACGCGATCGGTGGTGATGGCTGTCGCGCCGACTGTACCGGCACCGAGACATGCGGCGACTCGTTGGTCGACACCGCGGCGGGCGAAGCTTGTGACGACGGCAATACCGCTGACGGCGATGGGTGTAGCGCCGACTGTTCGAGTGATGAGACCTGCGGCAACGGCGCCGTCGACACGGCCGTGGGCGAGGTCTGCGATGACGGCAACATGGCCGGTGGCGACGGCTGCCGCGCCGACTGCGCAGGGAGCGAGGTCTGCGGCGACTCGCTGGTGGACGGAGACGCGGGCGAGGCTTGCGACGACGGCAACACCACCGATGGCGACGGGTGCAGCGCGGACTGTTCGAGCAACGAGATGTGCGGCAATGGCGTCATCGACACCGCCGTGGGCGAGGTCTGCGACGACAGCAACACGACCGACGGCGACGGCTGTAGCGCGACCTGCACCAGCGACGAGACCTGCGGCAACGGTACGGTGGACACGGCCGTCGGTGAGGTCTGCGACGACGCCAACACCACCGATGGCGACGGCTGCAGCGCGACTTGTACCAGTGACGAAACTTGCGGCAACGGCATCGTCGACACCGCGGCGGGCGAGGCTTGCGACGACGCCAACACCACCGGCGGCGACGGATGCAGCGCCGACTGCAGCAGCGACGAGACCTGCGGCAACGGCATCATCGACACCGTGGCGGGGGAGAGCTGCGACGACGGCAACACCACGCCCGGTGACGGTTGCTCCACGACTTGCGTCTACGAAGCGCCAACCCCCGTGGCCATCGCGGCGCAAGGAGCGTCGATCCAGGGCACCGGGTCGATCGACGCCACCGACGCTCTGTGGGCGCGTCCTTCGTCGACCTGTGGGGCATCCACCCCCGCTGACCACTACTTCGACGTGTTCAGCATCGTGAACAACACCGGTGCGCCCCAGGACATCAACGTGACCGCGACGTGGGGGGGAGATGGCTTCTTGCACCTCTACTCCGACCCCTTCGATCCCAATGGTGTCACTGGCTGCCTCACGGGCGATGACGACTTCAACGGCACCGGTGGGAGCCAGGTCGCTGGGTTCACCATCGCTGCGGGACAGGTCATTCACATCGTCGCGTCGACCTTCAACGGAAACACCGCGACTGGCGCATGGACCATCGACGTCGAGACGCTCGCGGTCTGTGGCGACAACGTCGTCACATCACCCGAGGTTTGCGACGACGGCAACACCACCGATGGCGACGGTTGCAGCGCGGACTGTACGAGCAACGAGACCTGTGGGAACAGCATCGTCGACACAGCGGTGGGGGAGGCATGCGACGACGGAAACACCACGGATGGTGACCTGTGTTCCTCGACCTGCCAGCTCGAGTTCACGGAGGTGGAAGCCAACGATGACTCCGCGAGCGCCAATCCCTACCTCGATCCTTTCACAGCGGCTATCAACCCCGCTGGGGATCTCGACTTCGTCGCGGTTACAGTTGCGGCGGGTCAGACCATCACGGCGGAGACGGTCGACTCGGGCGATGGTGCGTGCCCGAACTTCGTCATCGATACAGCTGTGGGCATCATCGACACGGATGGAACCACGGAGGTTGCGTTCGACGATGATGGGGGGGCGGGCTTCTGCTCGCTGGTCAACTACACCGCTTCGACGGCGGGAACCTACTACGTCCGCGTAGCCGGGTATGACTCAGCCACTCTGGTGCCCTTCTACCAGCTCATCGTAACGGTGCAGTAGGCGAACCACTGGTCCCAAGGGCCAGGACTCGATGCGACCGCCGCCCTCTCAGGAGAGCGGCGGTTTCGTTTTGTCGTCGGCTAGCTCAGGCCCTGTTGCTCGAGCTTCTTGTAGAGGGTGCGACGGCTGATCCCGAGGATGCGTGCCGCCTGCGAGCGGTTGCCGCCGGCCTGACGGAGCGCGCTCTCCAGGGCTCTGCGCTCGGCGTCGCGCCGCTGCTCCACCAGTCCCCCGGCCAGCATCGGCGGCTCGCTGGGATGTCGCCGCACCACGCGCTCGAGCTCCCGCTCGACGTCGGCCGCACCCACGCGCCGCGTGCCGTGCAAGCCCTCGGGGGCGAGCACCACGAGGCGCTCCACGAAGTTCTCGAGCTGCCTCACGTTGCCGGGCCACGGCTCCTCCGTCAGTCGCTCGATGGCGTCCGGCTCGACCACGGTGCGCGCCGCACCCGGTAGGCGCCCGGCGTGTCGTTCGACGAAGCGTATCACCAACGCTGCGATGTCCCCCTGCCGCGCGCGAAGGGGCGGCATGAAGATGGGCACCACGTTGAGGCGGTAGAAGAGGTCTTCGCGAAACTCACCGGTCGCGACGAGAGACTCGAGGTCGCGGTGCGTGGCCGCCACGAAGCGCACGTCGGCCCGACTGCTGCTGGTCGCCCCGAGGCGGCAGTACTCCCGCTCCTGCAACAGGTGCAGCAGCTTGACCTGCACCGCGGGTGTGATGTCGCCGATCTCGTCGAGGAACAGGGTTCCGCCTTCGGCCATTTCAACACGCCCGGCCTTTCGTCGAATGGCCCCGGTGAAGGCACCTGCTTCGTGCCCGAAGAGCTCCGACTCGAGCAAGGTGTCGGGGAGCGCGGCGCAATGAACGCGCACGAAGGGTCCTTCACGGCGCGGCGACAGGTCGTGCAGGGCACGGGCGGCGAGCTCTTTGCCGGTTCCCGTCTCGCCTCTCAGCAGAACGGTGGTGTCGCCCCTGGCCGCGCGTTCGATGAGGTCTTTGCACTGCCGCATGGCCGGTGCGTCGCCGAGAAGACGATGCAGCCCTCGTCCACCAGGCACGTCCGGCTCACCTCGCCGCGCGCGATCGAGGACCGACACGAGAGCTTCACGCTCGAAGGGTTTGCACACGACGTCGACCGCGCCACACCGCATGGCCTCGACCGCGAGGGGGACGGTACCGTAGGCGGTGAGCATGACCACGGGCAAGCGAGGGCAGCGTTCGCCGATGAGCCGCAGCAGCTCGAGGCCATCACCGTCGGGCATGCGCACGTCGCAGATGACGACGTCGATCGTCTCCTGTCCGGTCACGTGTCGTTCGATGGCCCGCACCGCTACCGCCATGCCCCCGGCTTCGGCGGTGTCGTAGCCCTGCTGGGCGAGCAACGCGCGCAGCACGAGGCGCACGTCGGCATCGTCGTCCACGACGAGCACGCGGGGGGCGGGCGCGAGGGGAGAGGTGACGGAGGGAGGGGAAGAAAGGGGTGAGGTCATCATGGGGAAGCTCCTTCGAGACGCGCCGTGTGGCGCGCAGGGCATGGGGACGGGTGAAGGTCCGCTAGACGGAAGACACGAGAGGACGAGAAACCGGCTCGCAGGGAGCACGATTCGGCACCCACGACACGGGTGGCTGTGACGCCGGTCCGTGGCGGGGGAGGGCAGGCAACGTGATCCGGAAGCAGGCGCCACGACCCGCCCCGCCGCGCAGCGTGACCCGTCCACCGTGGGCTTCCACCACCCGTCGCACGAAAGCGAGCCCGAGTCCGCTCCCGTCGGTTTTGGTGGTGAAGAAGTCGTCGAAGACCCGTTCGCTCGTGCGTGGGTCGATGACGGGGCCGGTGTCGCTCACCGTGATCTCGACCCCGGGTACCTCGGCGTGCCACGTGGCGGGCCCTCTTCCGCTCACGGCAACGGTGAGCTGGCCGCGACCCTTCATGGCCGCGATGGCGTTGTCGACGAGGTTGCCTAGCGCACGACGCATCAGCTCGGGATCCACGGCGACCGGTGGCAGGTCGCCTTCGTCCTCCCGCCGCACGACGATGTTCGGGTGGCGCAGCGACACCGGTCGAACGACGTCGTCGGCGAGGCCCGACAGCGGTACGGGTCGTGGGGAGGGCTCGACCCGCGAGGCGCGGTCGTAGTTGTCCAGAATGCACGCCATGCGACCCACCTGTCGCTCGACGAGCTCGAGCAGATGGAGGTTGGTCTCGAGCTCTCCCCGCCGGCGCGCTTCGGCGAGGACCTGACAAGCTCCGCCGATGGCGGCGAGCGGGTTCTTGAGGTCGTGAGCCATCTGAGCCGTGTAGCGACCGAAGAGTGCGAGCTCGGCCAGACGCGCTCGGCGCTCGCCGACGATCCACATGACCTCGCGCGCCACGGCCAGAATCACGAGGGTGAAGATCGCCGTGCGCGCGAGGATGAGCTGGGCTGACGCCCCCCAGGTGCGAAAGATGACGTAGTTGCCGAGGACTGCGATCCCACCGAAGGCGATGGCGTAGGGCAGGACCCAGCGCATCCACTGCCCGCCGGGACGCATACGCTCGATGACGATCGTCATGAGCAGCGCGAAGACCAACATGCCGAGGGCTGACATCTGCGGCACGGCGCTGCTCACCTGAACGTGCAGCACGTCGGTGGCCGCGAGTCCCGCCCAGAGCGCCGCGGCCAAGAACAGGAGCCGAGTGTGGGCGCGTTCGGCCGGTTCGCGCTGGGTTCGATAGTGGCGAAAGAGCATCCAGGCGATGGCGCCACAAACCACCACGGCCCCCGCGACCATCAGGTAGCGCCACACGACGATGCCCACGAAGAAGCGTGCGTGGGAGACCACCAGGCCCGAGGCGGCGGAGAGGGCGAGAAGCCCGAAATAGACGAAGGAGACCACGCGAAGCCAGCGCCACGCGCGCCAGCGGCCGACGAAGTGGAGAACGAAGTCCATGCCCAGCGCGGGGACCCACGAGGCCGCGAACAGGGTGAGCCAATACCAACCGAGCTGCCCCGACCGGGCCAGGCCGAGCCAGCAGAGGTTCCATGCCAGCATGTCGGCGATGAGGAGCAGCAGCGGTGGACTCAGATGATGGCGGGCGCGCGCTACGGGGACGAAAAGGATGGCGATCCCCAGGGTGGAGATCAGCGTGAGCCACATCGAAAGCGTCATCGTCATGGGAGGTCCTGTCACCGGGCGCTCTTCGCAAGACGTGTTCCGCGGCTAGACCCGCGAAACGACGTGGGGATGGCGGGGTCGATCCCCCGGGGTCGGACAATGACGGCGTGCGTGTGTGCATGGCAGTTCACAAGTGTGCGCGGCGTGCCCCGCGCCTCGACGGTCGGGCCGCTCCAACTCCGCGGATGTCGGCGCATCGAGCTCGGCACGCCCCTTGTTAGAGAGGAGGGTGGCTTCGCTGGGTCGCTTTGGAGGTGACCCATGACCCAGAGAAACGCCGACCCCAAGCGGTCGAGCATCGATCACATCAAACACGCGCTCCGCCGCGCGCTTCTTTCCGTGGCCCTGGCCTCGGCCGCGCTCGCCATGGCGCGACCCGCCACCGCAGCCCCCTGCGCCGCCCCCCAAGGCGGCACATGCAAGCCCGAGCCCGAGTCCGACCCCAACATCGAGCCCAAGCCCGAGATCGAGCCCGAGCCCGAGCCCGAGAACGAGTCCAAGCCCGAGCCCGAGCCCGAGAACGAGTCCGACCCCAAGATCGAAAACGAGCCTCTGGTCATCCCGACCGATCCCCAAAAGGCCCTGCAAGGTCGCGCCTTGTGTACGTCGGCTCAGCTCGCCGCGGTGGAGGCGCGATGGGCTTCGTCGGTGGTCGAGGTCGATGGTCAGTTCGGCTTCGCCCGCGGCCTCCTCGTGGAGGGTGGGCGTTACGTGCTCACGCAAACCGAGCCCGTGCGCTATGGCCGCGGCTTCGTCATTCGTGGTCGGGGTCGCACCTTGGCGTGGACGCGCATCGCCGCCTTCGACGAGTCATCGGGCCTCGCGCTCATCGAGCTGGAGAAGCTGGAACCGGCTCCCTACGTGCGATGGGTCGAGCCCGCGCCGTCGGTGGGAACGCCGATCGTGGTGATGACTGGCGGCTACGACGCGAACCTCGGCAGCGTGACCGAGGTGAGCCCAGGCGTGATCGGTGGCGCCCCTCTGTCGCCCGTCGTGGTGACCTTGCGCGCTGGCGCCGGTGGTGCGCCCATCTTCGACTGCGAGGGGCGCGTCGTGGGTGTGTCCGAAGCCTTCGTCGATACCTTCGTCTCCGCCGCGAGGGCGCGCGCCATCGTCGAGCGCAGGGATCGTCTCCCCGACTACGAGGGCGAGTGGTCGGCGGCCCACTTTGCCTTCGGGCTCGCGGTGCAGGTGGAAGGCCGGCCACGCCCGGGCGAGGAGCGCCGCACCTACGTGGGGTTCAACACCGGGGGAGCCATCACTGCTTACGACCGCCTCGTCATGCCCTATCGGTTCGGGCTCCTGGTCGCAGCGCGGGAGCAGGGCCAGCGCACCCTCGAGCCCACGACCGAGCTCCAGGGGCTGAAGCTCCAGACCGAGCTCGGCCTCGGTTATCGCTTCATGCTGGCCGACGCGGGCTTTTTCACCACCTACCTCGTACCGCAGGTCGGCATGGCCTTCGGATGGGAGCGCGACGTCTTCGTGCACCGCACGCCGGTGGTGGATGCAGGATGTGTCGACCTCTCCTGCCCGGTGACGACGGATTCCGTCGAGACCCGACAGAGCCGGTGGTTCTGGCGTCCGACCCTAGGCGTCTCGCTTCAGGCCAGCGTCTTCGAGCTGGGCTACTCGGTGCAGCTCGAGACGACGGCGCTCAGCGCATCGACCCACCAGATCTTCCTCGGCACGTCGTTCTGAGACCTCAGATCTGCCACGGCTTCGGAATCCGTCAGTGGAAGTCGCGTGAGCGCACCTCGACGTCACCCCCGGCAGGCAGGTCGAGCCGCTCGAGGTGGTCGACCTGAATGTGCACGACGGGCCCGCGCCGGTCGACTTTGCCCCGCGCGAGAACGATCGAGGCGTGCCGTGCCACGAGCTCGTAGCGCTCGAAGACGTGGTTGTAGAGCACGAGGTTGAACGTGCCCGTCTCGTCCTCGAGGGTGAGAAAGACGACGCCGCTCGCCGTGGCGGGTCGCTGCCGCGTGAGCACGACCCCCGCGACCGTTACCCGTTGGCCCTTGTGAAAGCTCGTCTGCTCCTCGGAGCGGCGCACACGTCGTCGTTTCAGGCGTGAGCGCAGGTGGCGCATGGGGTGATCGTGGATCGAGATCCCCGTCGTGCCGTAGTCGAGCGACAGCTGCTCGCGGGCCGATAGCGCGGGCAGCCCAGCGCGTCGGTGGGGCTCGATGTCGGTCGCACCGAAGAGCCCGGTCTCGCGCGGTGCGCGCACCCGCCACATCGCCTCCCGCCGGCCCGCACTCAACCCCTCGAAGGCTCCGGCTTCGGCCAGCCGCTCGACCTCGTCGCGACGAAGCCGGGTACGCCGGACGACATCGTCGACGCCGCTGAGGGGCGCCGTCGTTCGTGCCGCGACCAGGCTTTCGATCCCTGCTTCGCTCACGCCTTTGACCAGTCGAAAACCGAGCCGGAGCGCAGGCCCCGATGTCGTGGCTTCGAGGGTGCAGTCCCACTGGGCGTGCTCGACCCGGATCGGCCGCACCTCCACGCCGTGCTTCTGAGCATCGCGAACGATGCTCGACGGGCTGTAGAAGCCCATCGGCTGTGCGTTGATGAGCGCACAGGCGAAGGCGGCGGGGTGGTGCACCTTTATCCAGGCCGAGGCGTAGACGAGGATGGCGAAGCTGGCTGCGTGGGACTCGGGGAATCCATACTCGCCGAAGCCCTGGATCTGCCGGAACATGCGGTGCGCGAAGTCCTCCGAGATCCCCCGCTCTACGAAGCCGTTCAGGAGCTTGAGCCGATGTTTGTCGAGCTGGCCGTTCTTGCGCCATGCGGCCATATCGCGCCGAAGCTGATCGGCTTCGCCCGGATCGTAGCCGGCGCCCGTGATGGCCAGCTGCATCACCTGCTCCTGAAAGAGCGGCACCCCGAGGGTGCGCTCGAGGATGGGTCGCAGGGAGGGATGGGGGTAGGTGACCTCTTCTTCCCCCGTGCGTCGCCGAAGGTAGGGGTGAACCATGCCGCCCTGAATGGGTCCAGGTCGCACGATGCCCACCTCGACCACGAGGTCGTAGAAGTTACGTGGCCGCAGAATGGGCAACATGGCCATCTGAGCTCGGCTCTCGATCTGGAAGATGCCGATGGTGTCGGCGGCACAGCAGGCGTCGTAGACCTCGGGTTGTTCGGGAGGGATGCGTCCGAGGGCGACGATGGGGTCGAAGTCGCCGTCGTCGTGGATGAGCTCGAGGGCCTTGCGGATCGCGGTGAGCATGCCGAGGCCGAGCACGTCGACCTTGAAGAAGCCGAGATCTTCGATGTCGTCTTTGTCCCAGGGCACGACCGTTCGGTTTTCCATGCGTCCCGGCTCGACGGGCGCCACGGTGTAGAGCGGCTCGGACGACAAGACGAAACCACCGGTGTGAATGGACAAGTGGCGAGGAAACCCAGCGAGCTGCTCGGCCATGGCCACCACGTGCCGCAGGCCGGCATCTCTCGGATCGAGTCCGCGCTTCTTCAGCGCGGCGTCGTCGGCTTCGGTGGAGCTGGAGAAGTAGGACGCGATGCTCGTGAGCCGATCGAGCTGATCGCCCGAGAGCCCGAAGACCTTCCCCACCTCGCGCAGCGCGCTCTTGCCGCGAAAGCAGATGACCTCGCTCACCATGGCCGCGCGGTCGCGGCCATAACGTTGATAGAGCTCTTGAATCACCTCTTCGCGTCGCTCGTGCTCGAAATCGACGTCGATGTCTGGGGGCTCACGTCGGGCCGATGACATGAAGCGCTCGAAGAGCAGCTTGCTCCGCACCGGATCGATGCTGGTGATCCCGAGCACGTAGCAGACGGCGCTGTTCGCCGCGCTCCCCCGGCCCTGGCAAAGAATGCGGCGAGCACGGGCGATCTCCACCACCTGCTTCACGCTGGAGAAGTAGGGCGCGACTTCCAGCTCGTCGATCAGCCCGAGCTCGCGGCTGAGCTGCGCCTGAACTTCAGGCGGCGTGCCGTCGGGATAGCGGTCGCGACACCCTTTGGCGACTTCGAGCCGCAGGTTGTCGATGGGGCTCAGACCGGGTTGTCCGTACTCGCTGGGAAAGTGGTAGCGGATCTCCGACAGCGAGAATTGGCAGCGATCGGCGACCTCGACCGTGCGGCTGATCCATTGCGGGTGATGCGGGAAGAGCTTGCGCATCACGGCCCCCGACTCGAGATGTGCCTCGGCATTGGGTGCGAGGCGATCGCCCAGCTCGGCGAGGGTGGTGTTGAGACGAATGGCGTGAACGACGTCGCCCAAGCGCTTGCGGGTACGGTCGTGAAACCGAGGCCGGGCGCTCGCGATGATGGGCATGCCGAAACGCTCCGAGGCCCGCATCGCACCCTCGACACGGAGTCGGTCGTAGGGCTCGAGGTGACGCCAGGTGGCGATGACGCAGCGCTCACCAAAGGCGTCGCGCAGCATCTCGAGGCCCGTATGCGGCATGGGGAACCGCGGGTCGAAGGGCACTACGGCGAAGAGCCCGGCCGCTTCGTTGCAGATGGCCTCCAGCGACAGCCCCGCTTCGCCCTTCTCGTGCTCGGCGTGGGCCGCGGTGAGCAACCGACAGAGCCCGCAGTAGCCGCGGTGATCTTCCACCAGCACCGCGACCGTGGGGCGTTGGTGCAAGCGATAGGGGAGGGGGTCGTCGACGGGATCCCCGGTGCGCACCGCCTCGACCGTGAGCTCGGCCCCCACGATGACGGGCTGCTCCAGCTCCTTCCCCGCCACGTGCATGCGCACCGAGCCGTAGAGGCCGTCCCGATCGGTCAGCGCGATGGCCGACAGACCCAGCACCCGCGCCTGCGAGACGAGCTCGGCCGGTCGCGACGCCCCTTCTAGGAAGGAGAAGCACGAGCGCCCGAGAAGCTCGGCGAAGGGCGTTGGGTCGACCATGGTACTGAACAGATTATCAGTACCAGCTGTGGCGCCAAGTTTTTCCTCAAGTCCCTGGAGGAAGGGCCGTCCTGGCTAGGTGGGCCGGAAAGTGAGCCGACCCGAAACGGCACACCCGCCGCGAGGCGGGGTCGCAAAGCACACGGGTCTCCAGCCGGCACGACGCCGCGCCGGAGATGGCCGGGCTACCGAAGGAGAAGTCATGAAGTCCGTGAAGATGATGTCCGCCATTGCCGTCTGCCTGACCGTAGGAGCCATCGGATGCCAAGTGCCGGTGGACGAGGAAGAGCCCCTCGTCGAACGAGATGTCTCGACGCTCCTGGAAGGCGGCGAACAGCCCCATCAGGTCAGCTGCACCTCGCGGATTCGCGGCGAAGGGCGATCGACCCTCCACCACGATGGCCTCGTGCTCGCGGTGGCCGACCCGTGTCAGGCAGGTACCGACCTCACCTTCTACATGCGCACCGGTGACGGGGCTTACCTGTTCGATGGGGCCGAGCTGCAAGGCGAGCTTCTGCTTCCCGACGGAGGCGTCTACGGCGTCACCGGTTGGGTCGAGGAGGGCGACTTCATGCACGAGTTCGAGTTGCGTGCATTCGATGCTAGCGGGCGCGTGTCGCTCGAAGTCCAAGGCGCTATCGGGCGGGATGAGGAAGGGGATGAGGTCCGCTACGAGGCCTACACGTATTGGTATGAGTAGCCGCCTCGGAGGTCGAGGCGCTCGAGAACCGCGTGCGGAGCCGGCCTCTCATCTCAAATACACGAGAGCCCACCGCATGTAGATGCGGTGGGCCCTAGCGCGGCAGAAGGGGGGGCATCAGAACCTGATGACGACCCCCCTCAATTGCCTAGTTCACGCTTACGAGTCTCACGAAGAACGAATAGTCCATGCACCAACCCGACCCGACGTTGTCGTCGAGACGTAGGTAGAACGTGTTCGTTCCGATGGGGTTGTCTGCCGGAAGGATGGACAGCAGCGTACCCCCAGCGCCGTAGAAGCCGGTGCCGTCGATGTCGCTGTAGTCATCATTGCCGAAGAAACTCCCAATGCTCGTGGTGCCACCGGTGTCGAACAGGTCGATGTCCGGCTGCCAAGCGCCGGGGGTCCCGGTCCCCGTGAAGGTGCAACCGTAAGCGATGGCGACCTCTACGGTGTAGGTGCTGACCCCGTCACTCACCACGTCGAATGCGAAGTAGTCGAAGTCAGACCCGTCCGAATCGTAGATCCCGCCAATGCTGAACGCATCACCAGGATTTGTGAGGGTGAAGCCCGTCACGGCCGCAGTCGCGACGGTGCTGTTCGTCTGCTGACCACACGCGTCGGGAGCCGCGAAGTGCTGGGCCAGCGTGGGGGGAAGCGGACACATGCCAGAAACGACCGGGAAGTCGGTCACGCTGACGGCGACGCTGTCGCCGGCAAACGCGGTGCCGCACTGGTCGGTGTTGGCCGCGATCTGGAGCGTGTAGGAATCACCAGCGGCGACTCCCGTGATATCGATTGTGTACTCAGTCGGGCCTCCAGCGAGGCTATTCGGCACGAGGGTGCCACTACCGACGTTCGCGACGAGGCTGATATCGCTTTCGGCGAGATCGTAGCCATCGGCGAACTCGATGGTCGCGGTCGCCGTGCTCCCCGGTGCGAAGGCTACGCTCCCGTTCGAGGCGAGAGTCGTCGTCGGCTGAGCCCCGACGCAGACGGCGGGGAACGTGTCGTCGATGTGGCGAACGTAGAGGTGGTAGTCCATGCACCAATTGGCACCGGAGACATCATCCACCCAGAGGTGATAGGTGTTGGTGCCGGCCGGGCCTGCAACCAAGATGCTACCGGAGCCAGCGCCCCAGGTTCCGCTGCCATCGACATCGTCGTAGTCGTTGTTGCCGTTCAGGCTCCCGACGACCGAGCCGGTGTTGTCCCGAAGCTGCACGAGCGGTGCGGCTGCGGGACGGGTGCCAGTGCCAGTGAAGTTGCAGCCGTAGGCGATGGCAATCTCCAGCTCGGTGGCGTTCGTGCCATTCTCGACGAGATCGAAGCTGAAGAAGTCGTTGTCGCTGCCGCCGATGGAATCGGCGTCGTAGATGGCGGCGATGCTGAACTCATCTCCGATGGTGGCGAGGGTGAAGCCGGTCGGCTCCGAGTTGGCCAGCGTGGAGTTGGTGCCAGCGTCGCAAATATCCGCACCGACATGGTGGTTGGTGAATGCCGGCGGCAAGGGACACGAGCCACTGGCGACCGGCAGGTCGGTCACGTCGAAGGTGAAGCTACCCGCAGCCAAGGTGGTGCCGCACTGGTCGGTACCATTGGCGAGCTGGAGGGTGTAGCTGTCGCCGGGGGCCGTCCCCATGAGCTCGACGCTGAAGGAGGTGCCATTGCCCATCAGGCTTCCCGGCATGAGGGTGCCGGTGCCCGTGTTGGCCACCAGCGTCAGATCTGACTGCTGAAGGTCGTAGCCGTTGTCGAGCTCGAACACGACGGTGGCGTTGGTGCCAGGGCCGTAGGCCGAGGTGCTCGTCGTCACCAGACTCGCGTTGGGTGAGGCGCCGATGCAAACCAAGGGCAGGGTGTCGTCGACGTGCTCGATGTACACCACGTAGTCCATGCACCAGTTGCTGCCGACGTTGTCGTCGATCCAAAGGTGGTAGGTATTGGTGCCCGCGGGCCCGCCAAGCAGGATGCTGCCCTGACCTGAGCCGTAGTTTCCGCTTCCGCTGAACGAGCTGTAGTCGTCGTTGGCCGTGAAGGTTCCGACTTCGGCCCCGACATCGTCCCAGATGTCGAAGATGGGCGACCAAGCACCTGGCGTGCCGGTACCCGAGAAGTTGCAGCCGTATGCGACAGAGACCCGCAGCTCCGTGGCATTGATTCCGTCCTCCATCACCTGGAAGGAGAAGAAGTCGTTGTCGCTGCCGCCGATCGCGTCGGAGTCGTAGATGCCGCTGATGCTGAAGGCATCGCCCACGGCGGCGAGGGTGAAGCCCGTCGCTTCGGAGTTGGCGAGGGTGCTGTTGGTGCCAGCATCACAGGCGTCCGTCGCCGTGTGGTGTTGGGCGAGGGTCGGAGGCAGCGGGCAGGCGCCCGACATCTGGATACCGTCGGTGACGGTGACGCCAACGGTGCCCCCGGTGAGTGCGGTGCACATGTCGGTGCTCGTCGTGTTGGCAAGCACGACATCATACGTCTCGGTCGCGTTGACGTTCTGGAGCATGAAGGTCCAGGACGTCCCGCTGCCCGTGAGACTGCCGGTCATGAGGGTCCCGGACCCGCCGTTGGTGGCGGTGACGGCGATCATGCTCTCCTCGAGCGCGAAGGCGTCGGAGAAGGCCAGACCAACTACAGCCGTTCCGCCGGTTCCCAGCGGCGCGATGGCGGTGACGCCGTTGGCGAGCGACGAGGTCGCAGGAATGCCGAGGCAGGGGTCGACCTCCACCGTGAAGGTGAACGTGAAGGCCGGGGCCATGACGTTGCCGGTGGGATCCTCGTAGTCGGCTACGGTGACCGTGACGAGCGTGTCGTACGGGAGCGGGCTGTCGGGCGTGAGGGTGAGGGTTTGGTCGCCGTTGGTGAAGGCGGACGTGGTGGTGATGACGCCACCGGCGTCCACGGTCACCGTGCCTGAAGTGGCGACCACCGGTTCGGTGAAGTTGATCTCGATCGTGCTCGCTGCAGAAACGTCGGTGGCGGAGTCGGCAGGAACCGTCGACATGACCATCGGCGGCGTCTGGTCATCGGGCTCGACGTCGATCACGACGGTCGTGTCGGTACCGATGGCGTTGCCACAGAGATCTGCGGTGGCACCGGGGAGCACCAGATTGGTTTGTCCCTCGGCGAGGCCGCTGATGCGAACGACCCAGTCGTTTCCGTTTTGCGTCACGGACTCGACGGCCGCGCCGTTGTCGACGTTGAAGCTCGCGGCGGTGAGTGCCTCGACCAACTCATCGAACGTGAAGGTAACGTCGACGAACATGGTGGTTGGCGGCAGCACGATCGGGTTGGAGGGTCCAACGCTGACCGTCGGGGCCGTCATGTCGGTCGAGCAATCGGGGGTCGCGTTGATCGTGTAGGTGAAGTCGGATGCGAGTGCGTTGCCGCAGTCGTCGCTCACGCCCGAGGCGGCGACGGTGACGACGTTGCTTCCCGGCGGGGTGAGGCCCGAAACGGTCACCGTGTAGGTCGTCCCCGAACCCTCCACGCTAACCGTGGCGCCACCGCTGACGCTGACCGCTTCTGCGACGCCGGTGACGGATTCGCTGAACGTGAGCTCGAAGGATGCGGTGGTGCCGCCCGATGAGGTTGGAGAGGCGGGGGTGGCGGTCGCGGTGGGTGCCGTCGTGTCGGCAGCGCACGCTCCCGGATCGGGCTCGTCGTCCCCGCATCCGGTGGTTACGAAAACCAACGAGGCGGCGAAGAGCACCCAGAAGAGCTTGGTCTGAGCAACAAGCGATTTGATGGCGGTCATGACGCCTCCCAGCTGAGGTCGCTGATGGACCTCGATGAGGCGACAGTGTCGCTCGATGAGTATTTATTGAAGAAGTTCATGGTGTTCCAGCATCGTGACGGTCTCTTGACCGTCGTCCTCGGTTCGTGTGTTGCGGCGATGGACCCAAGCATACGCCGCGCACAGTCCCACTCTGGGCCAACCTCCGGTACGAGGCAACCCTCGCGCGTTACAAGTGTAGGGTGATGGCGTACCCCGCCGTGATCGTTGGAATGTGCCTTTGGAGGTGTCCCCGGTTGGGGACGGGGTCAGTCAACGAGCCGAAGGACCGCGGGACGGGATGGTTCCAGCTGACGCCGAAGGCGAGCCCCGCCATCGCGACCTAGTCGAACCAACCGTGGAGGCGGGGGACGGGATGATCCGGAGTGACGAAGACGAAGCCGTCGGCGTAGTGGGCTGATGCGGGGCCGCCATGCGCGTTGTGATCGGATGACGTCGTTTCGTGGGTCGTGCGCATGGTGGCGCGGCTGTAGTCGCGGTGGATGGGGTCGGGGCGCCACCACTCGACGGCGTCGAGGCGTTGCACCAGACGGAGACGCGCAAGGGTGAAGACGTGACGTCCGGCGAACCACTGGGCGTCGGGGGAAAGAGGAGCCCCGAGGGAGAGGGGCGTGGGGAGTAGGCGCGTCGGCTCGGACTCGAGGAGAGATGGCGCGGGAGGAAGTGGTTTGCGCTCAGCGTCGGGTGGGACGAGGCGAGAGCGTTGCTCGGGGCGGTGGACGGGTACGACCTCGAGGGTGCCGATGCGGTTGGGGCCTAGCCACGCGCTGAGCTCGGCGAGGAGGGTAGGGAGGGCGTGCGGGTCGCGCTGTCGCTGTCGGTGCAGGTCGAGCTGGTGATGGCGTTGGGGCGTGAGGTCGTCGAGGGTGAGGGCGAGTGAACGAATGGGCGCGGGGAGCTCGAGGCGCTCGAGCTTCGAGGTCCAGGCTTGCATGAGCTCGGCCTCGTCGGCGAGGGGAACGGGGAGGGTGAGCGGGAGCTCCAGCTCCGGGCTGGAAAGGGTGAGCTGGGCAGAGCGTTTGGGGTGGGCGAGTTGGTCGTCGGCGTCGAGCTCGCCGTCGATGAGCTCTTGCTCGGGTTGGAGGCGAGGGGAGAGGTAGCCCGCGTCGAAGTAGAGGGTGAGCAGCGCGCGACTGCAGGCTTCACCACGGGCGCGGAGCCGACCGACGGCGCGGGCATTGAGTCCCCGGAGGACGAAGAGCAGCGGTTCGGTGCCACTGAGCTCGTTGTCGAAGGCGGCGCGTTCGACGATGCGGCGATGGGGCACGTAGGGCTCGAGCGGGGTGTCGTCGCGGCCGGCGACCAGCTCGAGGAGGTCTTTGACGTCGGCCTTGCTGGTCTTGCTGCGCGAGGAGCGTTTGCGGGTGAGGCGAGGGGCGAGTTGAGCGCGGTCGATGCGGTGGAGGTCTTCGATTTGAAGGATGCCGAGCTTGCCGAGCCAAGCGAGCTGCTCGCGACGCAATGGGAGCGCGGCGATGGGGAGGGGAGCGAGAGACTCGACGCTGCGACCGCGAGGAACGATGGGGCCTCCAGTGTGGGATGGGTCTCGATTGGCCCAGCGCGCCATGGCCTGCGCGATGCGCGGTCCGTCGGCGATGGCGAAGCGGAGGCGATGGCCGAGGGGGGAGAGCTGCTCGTGGAGCTCGTCGAGCATGAGGTCTTCGCCGCCGACGAGTCGCGTGCAGCCGCTGACGTCGAGCCAGACCGTGTCGTAGGGACCGGCGCCGGCGCCGGTGGGGTAGCGCATGGTCGCGGCTTCGTCGCGCCGGCGGTTCTCGTCGCGGAGCTCGGCGGGGCTGAGGGTGGTGGCGAGAGGTTCGGTGCCGCCGGGGGCGTCGAGGCTGGCGGTGGGGCCGAAGGCGAGGGCGAGCTCGGCGACACGGCCGAGGGCCTCGAAAATGCGGTCGCTGCCGAGGTGCACGACGTGGAGGTCGCCGACCAGAGATGCGGCCTCGGCAGCGCGTTGCCCGGGGCGGGCGCCGTAGCGCCAAGCGATGGGATCGACGGCGTGGAGAATGGCTCGGGGAACCACCTCGCGGAGGGCGTCGTCGGGTTCGTCGTCGACGATGACGGCGAAAGGCCGCTGGCCGTCGGCGAGCTCTTCGCGGAGGGCGAGCTCGCAGGCGAGCTCGGGCAAGACGATGGCGACGATGCGGCGCACGGGCTCAACCGGTGGCAGAGGCCTCGGGGGTGGGGCGGCAGGCGGCGAGCTCGACGGGGGCTGGGGACGGGATGTGGCGCAGCTCGGAGAGAGGGAGCTCGAAGGGAGGGACGAGACGCCCCCGGCGTTCCTTGGTGAGATGGACGCGCAGGCGGTCGGCGCGAGGGCGGGTGAGCTCGAGCCGCATGCGGGTGGGCAAGGCCTCGCGCCGGGCTTGATCGAGGTCGCTGAGGAGGATGATGCTGCAGGCGTGCTGCTCGCTGGCGAGGGCGAGCCGACGCACGGCGAGGCTCCAACGGCGTCGGTCTTTCGCGTCGCGCTCGACCCCGGGGAGGGTGGTGCGATCGATCACGATGGCTGCGAAGACGCCGCTCGCGACGAGGCGAACGGCGACCCGAGCGGCGTCATCGAGGGTGGGGCGGATGACGAGCAGCCGCGAGAGCGCGACCCCGCGCTGGGCGACCCGGTTGGTCTGGAAGGTATCGAC
>JAUHZF010000182.1 GCA_030426145.1 Polyangia bacterium | reverse complement strand
AATGATTCCATGCGCATGGTTCCGTACACGTCTGCGACGACGTCGCGCAGTCGTCTCGGCAGCCATGACGACCACCGGAGCTCCGCGACTCCGCGGAGTTGCCAAACACGAATGATTCCGCGCTCCTGGTTTCCGTACAGGTCTGCAACGACGTCGCGCAGCCGTCTCGGCAGCCACGACGACCACCGAGGCTCCGCGACTCCGCGGAGTTGCCAAACACGAATGATTCCATGCGCATGGTTCCGTACACGTCTGCGACGACGTCGCGCAGTCGTCTCGGCAGCCATGACGACCACCGGAGCTCCGCGACTCCGCGGAGTCGCCAAACATGAATGATTCCATGCGCCTGGTTTCCGTACACGTCTGCCACGACGTCGCGCAGTCGTCTCGGCGGCCGTCGCCACCACCGAGGCTCCGCGACTCCGCGGAGTCGAAGTCCCCATGCCGCATGACGAACCGCGTCCATCTACCCTTCTTGTCGTGGGGAGGTCCGCGCCAGCTGCGCTTCGTTCTCGAAATAGTGCGCCGATTGGTTCGAGGGCCTGTGAACGAAGACTCGAGCTGGCCACGCTCGTCGCCGGCCGCGCGGTCCTTGGTCAAGCCCACGGGCCGTCGGAACGAGGCTCCGCGTCAGCCAACACGGCACGGGCTGCCTCGGCGTCGGTCGCGATCTGTGCCTTTAGCGCGTCGAGTCCGTCGAAGCGTCGTTCGGCTCTGATGCGCTTCACCAAGTGAACCCGCAGCGATGCACCGTAGAGGTCGGCGTCCGTGTCGAAGAGGTGGACCTCCAAGAGGGGTGCCGGCTGCGCGTCTTTCACCGTCGGGCGTACGCCGAGGTTCGCCACGCCTCGGGCAAGCGCGGTCGGGACCTCACGCTCGCCGTCTCGTTCGACGCGTTCGACGCGTTCGACGCGATCGACGAGCACCGCATAGACCCCGTTCGGCGGGAGCGCCTCGGTCACCCCCGGCAAGTTGCACGTCGGAAAGCCGATGGTGCGGCCGCGCTGATCGCCCCGCTCTACCTCGCCGGAGAGCATGTGGGGTCGTCCTAGGATATCGGCCGCGCTCTCCATGTCACCCGCCGCGATGTTCTCGCGCACGCGACTGCTCGACCACGCCCCCGCCTCGTCGCTCACAAGGGTTTCGGCCCGCGCCTCGAATCCGTGCTCCGCTCCAAAGGCCTTCAGCTCGTCGATGCCGCCCGCCCGGCCCTTGCCGAAGCGGAAGTTCTGGCCCACGAGGACCATGCGCACCTGAAGCTCGTTCAGCAGCACATCGCGCACGAAGGCCTCGGGAGATTGGCTCGCGAACTCCTTGGTGAAGGCCCGCACCACGACGTCGATGCCGCGGCAGGCCCGATCGACGAGCTCCAGCTTGCGCGACAAGGTGGTCAGTCGCGGTGGTGCGCCTCGACCGAGGGTCACGGCCGGGTGGGGCTCGAAGGTGAGCATGCGGGCTCGCAGCCCACGCTCCTTCGCCTCGCGACCCACCTCGCCGAGCAGACTCTGGTGCCCGAGGTGCACGCCGTCGAAGTTGCCGATGACGACCAGCGCGTCCCGACTCATAGGATCACCGTCAAGGACAGGGTTTGCACGATGGAGGCCTCGATGGCACCCAGCGGTCCGACGTCTCGCGTGTTGCCGTCCGCATCGACGGCCTGGAACGACTCATGGGCATTTCCGGTCTGGCCGGTGATGGGCGCCGCGGTGGCCTCGTAGCCGACGGCGAGCCACCTGTCGATCACGTCGTAGCTGATGCCGAGGCCCATCGGGAACTCCACGAAGACCCCCTCACGGTCCTCCACGACGTAGCTGTTGTCGCCCTCGGTGAGGGTCATGGTGGGGAACTCGAAGCGGCCCCACCCGATGCCGACCGCCGCCCACACCCGCAACCTCGGAATGATCTCCCACGTAGGAGCGAGCTTGGCACCGAACGAGAAGGTCGTGACGCTGTTCGTCTGAATCGTCGCATCTGGCGCGATGGAGTCGGACGCGTCGGTCGCGAGCGCACCAGCGGGGATGTCGAGCCGATGGTGGCTGTCGATGAAGTACGGGTGGATGGCGATCCAGTCGTAGATGCGCCAGCGCAACACGACGCCCCACCCCGGCGCCGGCTTGTAGCTGATGCCGGTGTCCGGAGCGACGGCGTTGGCGAAGGGCCGCAGGACGAACGCGAAGGCTCCCCCAACCTCGAGTCGAGGCTCCCATGGCGGCGGCTCCGGCTCGCGCAGCTCATCGAGAGGCGGCCGCGGCTCTGATGCCTCGAGGGCTGCCTGCGCGCTTCGTGCGCGACGCTGCGCCCGCTCCTCTTCGGGCGTGAGGGGAGGCTCCGCGGGAGGGCCATCATCGTCGTCGTCGTCGTCGTCCCAGTCGAGGTCTTCGTCGGTGACTCCGTTGGCGGGCACGCCGCCTCCATCACCTTCAGCACCTTCAGCACCTTCGCCGTCTCCGCCCTCGGTGGTCCCGCCCTCCTCGGCAGGGTCGGGAGATGGGCTCTCTTCTTTCCCGGCCTCGGGGGTCTCGTCGGCTGCGGCGTCCTTCTCCGGGCTCGCCTGCTTCTCAGGCAGCGCGTCCTTCTCGGACGGGGCCTGGGCCCAGGCGGACGTCCCCCCCAGGACCAGGAACGCCGATAGGGCGCTCGAGCACCAGCGGTGAAGAAGACGGGCCACGTTGCGCGGGAGTCTGCTCCGGTCGCCTTCCCCAGGCAAACGATTCAGCCACTTAGCATCTGCCTCAATGTCCTACCGTCCCGAACAAACGCATCCCGAAAATACGGATTCCCCAGCCAGGGGTTCCGTTCCAGCTTCAGGGCCATGACTTACGACCGATCCTTCTTCGCCCCGTGCGCCATGACGTTGCTCCTCATCGGCTGCGGCGGCTCCGTATCCATCGACGACTCGGCCGGAGCCGGTGGTCAGAGCGGCGTCGGTGGCGCTGGCACCACCATCGCGTCCAGCTCCTCCGGCCCCGTCATCGAGACCAACTGCTCGATGGCGTGCTCCAGCCTCGAGGCGTGTGGGGGCGGTTTCGACGACTGTCAGGCCAACTGCGAGGCGATCGAACAGTCTGCATGCGGCGACGCGCACCAAGCGTGGCTCGAGTGCGCGTTCGGCTTCACCGATACCCTCTGTGGCACCAGCGGCGGGATCCTCTGCGAGCCACAGCTACGGAACTACCTCGACTGCACCGGCAAGGTCGCCGGTGAGCTCGGGTGCACCGAGCAGGTGGAAGGCTGCTCGTGCGCGGTCTTCGTGAGCCCCGGCGTAGAGTTCACTCAGCGCTGCGACGAAGACGGCGACTGCGAGTGCCTCCTCGGCGGTGAAAGGTCGATCGGCTTCTGCCCGGGGCAGAACCTCACGTGCGACCCCGTCGCCAACTGTTGCGCCGGGCTCTTCTACACCGGCGGCTTCAACTGACTCAGCCCTTTCGGAGCATGAGCGAGCCGAGGTAGGTGCAGAAGAGGGCATTGCCCGCGCACCACAGGAACGTCAGCACCGAGCCGAAAGGCGTCGCCACGTGCCCCAGGAAGATCAGCGCCGTGAGGTAACCCGCGGTGCCGATGCTGATCCCTGCCAGTGCCGGCTTCATGCGCTCGGAGCGGAAGAACAGCGCCGCCAAGATGAGCGGCACCGCCCCGTTGGCCAGCGGCAGGAATCCGTGCAGGGCCGTTCCGCCGATGAGCAAGCTCCAGTCGCCCAGCGGCCGGCTGAGCACGTCGACCCAGAGCACGTGGCGCGAGATCACCCACGGAGCGGCGAACAGCAGGCCCACCCCGGAGAAGACGGCCGCAGCCCAGAAGCCGGGGTGGGTGCGCGAAACCGCCGCCCCCTTGCGGCGCGCCCAGCGGAACGCGAGCAAGCCGAGCAGCAGCACGGCGATGAACCGCGCCGAGATCTGGTCCCGCAGAGCCTTCGCGGCCGCATCCTGCGCGCGCAGCTTGCCATGGCCGAAGTTGATGTGACCCTGCTCGCTGTCGACCTCATCGGCGGTGGCGGTGAGGATCCGCTCCACCGCGTCGGGGTTGGTGATGCCAGCCCCCACCAGCAACGCCGCTGCAGCCGCCACGTGGGGCGAGGCCATCGAGGTCCCATTGAAGGCGGCGAACTGCTCGCAGCGATTGCGCCCACGCTCACAGATGGTCTGCTGGAGCACGTTGACCCCTGGCGCACCGATGTCGACACCAGTGCCTCGCGAGGAGAACCACGCGAGCTCGCCCTGCTCGTCGATGGCGCTCACGCCGATGACGCCGTGGCAGGCGCCGGGGTAGCCGACCTTGCCCGCGTTGTTGCCCGCGGCCGCAACGACCACCACGCCCTTGCTGCGCGCGTGATCGATCGCCTCTTGAAGCACCTTGCTCGACCTTGGACTGCCGAGCGAGAGGTTGATGACGTCGGCCCCATGGTCGGCCGCCCATCGGATCCCCGCGGCCACACCGGGCGTGGTTCCCCAGCCGTCGGCGGACAGGACCTTGACCGGCATCAGCCGCGCGTGAAAGGCGAGACCCGTCACCCCGACGCCATTGTTGGTCGACTGTGCGATGGTCCCGGCCACGTGGGTGCCGTGTCCCTGGTCGTCGCTCGGGGGCGCATCCTTCTTCACGAAGTTCGCCCCCTCCACGCACTCGGTCTGCCAGAGGTCGCTCGCCTTGGTGAACGGCCCCCGGTTCTCGCAGGCGATGCCCGTGTCGACCACCGCCACCGTCACGCCACGGGCCACGCCGAAGGCCCACGCGTCCTCGGCCCCGATCGCCTTCATGTGCCACTGGCGGTCGTACATCGGGTCGTCGGGGTGGAGCCGGTCGGCCTCCCAGCCCTCGAGGGCGCGGTAGCGAACGTTGGGCTCGACCGTGACCACCCGCGGGTCGGCCTTCAGGGCCGCGAGCAGCTTGCCCGCCTTGGCCAACGCGCCGGGCAGGGTCACCGTGAAGATCTTCGTCTCCTCCGCCATCGGCCCCGGCGTGACCTGCAGCAGACCCATCGACTGCAGCCAGGTCCCCACCGTCGACAATCCCGCGTCGTCGCGGAAGTCGACGACGTACTCGCCGGCGACTTCCCATTCGGCAGCCTCATCGGGCGGGCCCGAGAAGGAGGGCTGGGTTTCGGTGGCGCCGGCGGTGCTGGAAACCAGCAGTGCGGCGGCGAGGCTCGACGTGATGAGTCGCTTCATGGTGGGTCAGCGCGCGAGAGACGCCTGGGACAAAACGTATCGCACGCTCCATCAGACGCTAGAGCGAGTCGGATAAATGTCCGGAAACGGTCATTTGTCCCCGCAAACTTCGCAGGCTGGTGACCTTTCTTCACAAAAGACCACCCCCTTGGAAGCCATCCCCCCGGCCGCGTCGTTTCCCTGCCCGTGCTGCGCCCCCGTGATGACGGCCCGCCGACCGTGGTAAGCCCGGGACCGATGTTCAGGTACGCCCTCGCCCTGCTGCTCGTCGCTGGTTGCGGCGGCCAGGCCGGGTCCCAAGTGGCCCACCCCGACCCCACCTCACACGATGAGCCGGTTCCGGCGGGTGTGAAGCGGGCACAGGTGGGCCTGTTGCTCAGCCTCCCCCCCGCCGCCGACTGCGAAGAGCAGTTCGACCTCGAGCTCTACCGGGAGCGCGGCGTCGACATGATCGACTGGGACGACGGCCGCGGCTGCGTCGAACGTGGTGTCGACATCACCTACCTCCCCGAGCGTCTCGCGCGACCCAAGCTCATGCAGCGCGTGAAAGACCTCGCCACCGTCATCGATCGACAGCAACCAGAGAAGGCTCCCCAATGACGAAGAAGCCCTGGCTCGGACCCGTGGCCCTCGCGGCCGGTCTCCTCCCCGCCGCCATCGGCCTCGTGCAGGCCTATCGCGTCAGCCCGTCCGAAGCGGCGGGTCGCCCCATGAGCACCCGTGAACGGATCCTCGCCGAGATCCCCGACGACCCCAAGGTGCTCATCAACGTGAAGTTCCGGGACATGCCCGGCAGCCCCGACATCCTCGAGTGGGGCAAGCGCTCGACGCGCGCCCTCGAGCGATGTCTCGCCGACAACGTCGACGCCAACATCCGCGTGCGCTGTGCCGTGACCCTCAATGCTCTGGGTGACCGCCGCGCCCTCAAGACGCTGCAGACGGCGCTTGCCGACTGGGATGCCGACGTGCGCCGCGAGGTGGTGCGCGCCCTCGGCCGCATGCCCGATGCGAGCAGCGTCGACCCGCTCATCGCGCTCTACCGACGTGCCGATGAAGAAAGCCACGCCCGTTATGCCGTGCTCGCTGCTCTCGCCAAGATCAGCGATCAGAAGGTCGTGGGGTTCCTCCGCAAGGAGATGACGGCGAAGCCCGACGAAGACGAACCCGACTTCCGCCCCGCGGCCTTCCGCGCCCTCTGGGCGCAGCGCCACCTCATGGCGCGCACCACCCTCACGGGCGATGTGCGTAGCGCCCTCAAGAGCGACAACGACGACCTCGTCTACGAGGCAACGCTGGCCTGCTCCGAGCTGCGGAACAAGGGCCTCGTCGATGCCCTCATCCCGCTCATGGAGCACAAGTGGGAAGGCGTGCGAAACAAGGCCGTCTACGCCCTCGGCCGCATCGGCGACAAGAAGGCGACCAAAGCCCTGCTCGAGCGCCTGCCCAAGGTGCGCGAGTCGCGCATGCTCAACAACATCGCCTTCGCCCTCGAGCGGCTCGACAAGAAGGCCTTCTACGACGCCATCGACGACCTCGCGACGCACAAGCAGGCGGTCATTCGCCTCAACGCCGCCTTCGTCCTCGGCGACGTTCGCCACGCGGAGGGCCTCCCGCTCCTGAAGAAGGCCCTCGCCGACGACAGCGAATACGTGCAAACCAGCGCCGTCGTCGCCGTCGGCAAGCTCGGCACCACCGACGAAACCAAGCGCCAAGAAGCCCTCGAGGCGCTGAAGCCCTTCGTCAGCCAGGGCAACATCGTGATGCGCGAGCACGCCATCTACGCCACCCACCAGCTCACCAAGGGCGGCCGGCTCGACCTCATCCACGACAAGCTCTTCAAGCTCGACCCCAATCGCTACGGCTACGGCCAGGCCCGTGCCATCCAATATCGCGCGGCCATCGCGCTCGCCGAAGCCGGCGATCCCCGGGTGAAGGACTACATCGTCAACTGCGTCATCCGAGGTGGTTGCTCGACCCAGAGCACCCGCGCCTACGTGGCTGCGCGCGCAGACGACTCCATCAAGGGCAAAGTCCTGCTCGGCTGGGCCCGCGGCGACTACGGCCTCACCAGCATGGTCTCGTCGCTCGGCCCCAATGGCGCCAAGCCCATCGCCACCAGCGTGCTCGAAGATGCCTGGTCGAATCCGCGCTCGTGGCACACCCGCGAGGCCCTCCACGTGCTCGGCAAGCTCGGCGACGGCACGGTGCTCCCCCTCGTGCAGCGTCGCGCCAACACCCGCTACCTATGGCCCAAGGTGCATGGCCACATGGCCTCGCTGCGCCTCGGCGACAGCGCCGCCGCCGACAAGGTCGTCGCCGCCCTCCAGCAGATGCCGGCCGAGTGGCTTCCGAGCTCGATCCACGCCGTCGCCATCGCCGACCAGCAAGCCGCGCGTGATGCGCTCGCCCCCAAGCTCGAAGCGCTCCAGAAGGACCCCGACGTCAACATCGCGCTCGCCGCGGCTGCCATCCGCCTCCGTTGGACGCCCGACAAAGCCGTGTTCCGTCTGGTAGACGGACTGCGCTCCAACAGCGCCTACGAACGAGACCTGGCCGAGCGCTACCTGGCCAAGGCGCCCGACAAGCGCGTGACCTTCTTGCTTCGCCGCGCCCTCGCCCGCGAGGGCAGCGACGACGTGGCCGATCGCCTGCGCGCCATCCTCGATCGGCGAGGATGACGTGACGCCGAGCGCCGCCTGGGGCCTGGCCCTCGGGCTGGCCGCCGCCGCCTACGATCCGCTCACCCGCGCCACCGACGCGAAGGCGCTCGCGGTGGGCCTCGTGGTGCTGGCGCTCACGGCACTGCGCCTTCCCAAGTGGCGACTCTTCCTCGCGTGGCCCCGCGCCGCGCTCGCCCTGCTCCTGGGCTTCAGCGCCCTTTCCCTCAGCTGGAGCGTGCATCCGTCGCTCGCAGCGCTCTTTCCGTGGACCATCGCGTCTGCCATCGCCCTCGCCGTTGCCCCAGACGAGGCGCCCACCATGGCCGCCTACGCGGCGGCCGCGCTGGTCTCCGCCCAGGCCGCCCTACGCGTCTTCGACGTCGGCGCCGGCGGCGCTGGCAACGCCAACTGGCTCGGCTTGCCGCTGGTCTTGGCCCTCCCCGCCCTGCTCGAGCACAGCCGGACGACCCCCATCAGGTGGCCTTGGCTCGCCCTCGCCGCCACGGCCGGTGCGCTCCTCGTCGGCTCCCGCGCGGCCGTGGTCGGACTCCTCATCGCCGTCGCCATCACCACCCGTCGGCGCATCGTCGGCGGAGCACTGCTCGGAGCCATCGTCATCACGGCCATCGCCCAGCGCGACGCCATTGGAAGCGCCCTCCGAGGTCGCATGCACATCTGGCGAGCGAGCTTGCGCGACCTCCCCCTGCACGGACACGGAGCCGGCGACTTCGCGTGGGCCTATCGCGAAGCCCAGGGCGAGCTCCTTCGCCCCTTGTCGCTACCCGAGGCGGCGAGTCGTTACCTGCCCGCGCGCACGGCCCATCACGATCTCATCCAGGTCGCCACCGAGTCGGGACTCGTCGGGGCCGCGCTCTTGCTCGTCACGCTGCTGGGCCTCGTGCTTCTGCTCCGCCGCGAAGCGCGCATCGCGGCCATCGCCCTCACCGTCGCCGGCCTCGCCGACGTCCCGCTGCAGCTACCCGCCACGGCCGTCTTCTTCGGGTTGCTCATCGCGCGCCTCCCCGACCCTACCCCGCCGACCTCGGCGCGACGCTTCATCCTTCCCGCGGCCATAGGCATCACCCTCGTCGCCCTCACTTCCCAGGCCGCGCCGAGATGGTGGTTCCAGCGCCAGCTCTCCGCGTGGCAGGCCCATCCTGCCCCCCATCCAGTCGCCCTCGCCCCCATCGCGGCCCACGACCCCGAGGCGCGGCTCGCTCTCGCCATCACCCAACTCGACGCGGGCGAGCCCCGCAGCGCACTTCGGTCGCTCGAACCCGCACCCGTGCCGGACCTCGCGGTCATGCTCCTCCGTGGCCGCGCCTACCTGCAGCTCAACCAACCCGAGCTCGCCATCCGCGCCTTTCGCGGTGCCCTGCATCGCCACCCCGCGCTGGTCCGGGGTTGGCTCGGTCTCGCCGAAGCCGAGCGCCGCGCAGGCGCGCTCGACCGCGCCGAGGCCGCGCTCGACGCCCTGCGGCCATTGCTCCCCCACGACCCCCGCGTCGCCGAGCTACGCGAGCAGATCCGACGCGACCGCATCGAGCTCGAGACCAACCCACGGTAGACCTGTCCCGTGCGATACGCATTCCTCCTCTGCCTGGACGAGGTCGCCTTCGACGCGAGCGCCGACCCCCCACGCGTCACCCGGGTCAGCATCGTCGACCCGAGCACCACCCCGCCCCAGGTCCTGCTGCAGCTCGACGACACGCAGTTCGTCTTCCACCTCTGAGGACCATCAAAGCGAGGGCGTGCAGCAGACCGTGACCGGATCGCGGCGCACGAGCTCGCCTTCTGGGATCACGTCGGCAGGGATGCACGAGCCAGGCACCACGGTGGACGCCTGGATGCGCACCGACGCAAAACCCGTAGGCGACAACGGAACGCAGGTACCATCATGCGGCATGGTCGCCTTCGCCGAACCACTGCAGCTCCCTGCCGCGTAGACCGATGACGAGCCCTCGCACGTGCCGTCCGAAGGTGCGCCGCACGTGCACGCGCTACACTCGCGGTCGTCCTGGTAGCCGTTGCGAAACACCGTGCCCGCCGGAGCAAAGCCAGCGCCGGTCGGACACGGGAGCTCACCCTCGGCCCAGATGCAGAGGCGAGGTTCGAAGGTGCCGCTGGGAACGGGTACGCAAGCCTCGCCCTCCAAACAGCTGTTCGAGGGCGAGGCCTCGATACCGCAAGCCAGTCGTCGCTCGGTGAGGATCTCCGGTCGGACCTCTACCGGCATCGCGGCGCACGCCCCCCCCGTGGCCACGCCCCCATCGACCCGAACCGAACCACCAGCCGGCGGGCTCGGGGAGAAGGAGCCGTGGCACTGCCCCGCAGTGAGGTCCGAACCATTGTTGACCGGCGAGCAGTCGTCGCTGAGGTAGTTGTGAAAGGTGGGCTTTCCGCATGACTGCCCCGTGGGCGCCCCACAGGAGCACGAGCAGCTCAGGTCGGGCACGTCGAGGATGACGTCACCGCGAAACACCTCGTTGGGAAAGTCCCCGCCGCAGCCCGCCATTCCCACCTCGACGAGGGCCACCGGCCCCGACCACCCGAGAGGCGGCGGCGCAATGCACACCGCCGTATCGCCGCACGCCTCGAGGTCCGCCCCCCCTTCACCACCACCACCACTGGAGCCAAAACGGTCGAGGTCGAGGACGCAGGCGTTCATCCCGAGCCCGAGAAGACCGAGCCCCACGACGCCTCTGAACCCCATCCGCGCAGGGTACGGAAGTCTGGGACGACCGACAACCAGCCTCAGGAGCGCGCGAGCTGTTCCGCCTGAATGGCGGTGAGCGCAATGGTGAAGACGATGTCCTCGACCGACGCCCCCCGCGAGAGGTCATTGACCGGCTTGGCCAGCCCTTGGAGCATCGGTCCGATGCTGATGCAGTTGGCGCTGCGCTGGACCGCCTTGTAGGTCGTGTTGCCCGTGTTGAGGTCAGGAAAGACGAAGACCGTCGCCTGCCCCGCCACCGGCGAGTCGGGCGCTTTCTTCCTCCCGACCTCCGCAATGGCTGCCGCGTCGTATTGGAGCGGACCGTCGAGCGCGAGCCCTGGCCGTCGTGCTCTGGCGAGCTCAGTCGCTTTGGCGACCTTCTCCACGTCGTCCCCCTGGCCAGAGCTGCCCGTGCTGTAGCTGATCATCGCTACCCGTGGCGCGATCCCGAACGCCTCCGCCGAGGCCGCACTCTGCAGGGCGATGTCAGCCAGCTCCTCCGCGCTGGGGTTGGGGTTCACCGCGCAGTCGCCATAGACGAGCACCTGCTCGGGCAGACACATGAAGAACACCGAGCTCACGAGCGAGCTATCGGGCGCCGTGCGGATGAGTTGGAGGGCCGGACGAATGGTGTTGGCCGTGGTGTGGATCGCACCCGAGACCAGACCGTCGACCTCGCCCTGTGCGAGCATCATCGTGCCGAGCACCACGGTATCGCCCAGCTGGTCCCTCGCCGCCGCCGCGGTCAACCCCTTGTGCTTGCGCAGCTCCACCATCGGCGCCACGTAGGCCGAGCGTACCGACCGCGGGGCCACGATCGACACCTTCTCGCCGAGGCACACTCCGCGCTTTCGGGCCACGTCGGCGATTCGCTCAGGGTCCCCCAGAAGCACGCAGTGCGCGATGCCCCGCTCGGCCGCGATGGCAGCGGCTTCTACGGTGCGCGGCTCTTCGCCTTCTGGGAGCACGATCCGCCGGTTGGCCTCGCGGGCGGCAACCACCAGCCGGTGGCGGAAGGCCGGTGTCGTCATACGCGGCTGCCGCGAGGAGGTCGCGAGCCGTCCGAGCCACTCCATGTCGAGATGACCCGCCACCGTGTCGGCGATGAGCTCCGCGCGTGCCCGGTCGTCGGGTTGCACCCCACGGTTCATGTCCTTCACCGCGGCGGCGGTGGGGAAGCTGTCGTCGTCGACGAGCAACATGGCCGGCCCATCCCGGAAGGCACGGGCGCACAGCTTCATCACGTCTTCCGACGGCGCGATCCCACACGTGAGGAGCAACCCTGCGAGCTGCGCCCCTTCGAGCTCGGCAAGCGCGGCGGTCACGATGATGTCCTCGCGATCGCCGGGTGTGATCACCAGAGTGCCTCGCTGCATTCGCTGGCACGCCACCCGCACCGACGCGGCACAGAGGGCGACCCCGTGCATGCGTCGACCCGTCTGGTTTCCTTCGAGAAGCACACGCGCCCCCAGCGCGCTCTCGACGTGGGCCGCCACCTCTTTCATGCGCGGCGCGTTGAGGGCCGGGCGCTCTGGAATGAGGCCCAGCGCGTGAAAGCCCTCCGCCGACAGGGCCTCCGCGAGCGCGCCCGTGCACGCCTCGTCGACGCGATTGAGGATGCAGGTGTTCGCGCTGTCTTCGCCGAAGGCGCGCGCCACGATGTCGATGTGCTCGGCGACCCGCGTGGGGGGTCCCGCGGCGGTGCCGACGAGGATGACGTCGGCATCGAGCGCCTGGGCGATGGCGACGTTGAGCGCGCTCGCGTACATGGCGTCGTCGCTCGGCACGAGCCCCTCGACCACCACCACGTCGCAGCCGCGGCTCACCTCTTCGACCCGCTCCACGATGGCCTCGAGGAGAACGTCGCGGCGTCCTTCGCCGAGCTGACGTTCCGCCGTCTCGACGTCGACCGGCTCGGGCGGGTCGAGGCTCGTGGTCAGTCGGACGAGGGCCGAGGACCTATCCGGGAGCTTGCGCGCCACCGGCTTGTAGAAGCCGATGTGCAGTCCGAGGCGATCGAGCGCCCGCAAGATACCGAGGCCAACCGAGGTGACGCCGACGCCGTGCGCCGTGGGCACGACCAGGAGACGATGGCTCATGGCCGCGGATGGTAGCGGCTGTCGAGGCTCGGTGCGGGACGACGAGGTGTCGGGGCCGTTTCGCCGACGGGCAGCCGCGTGCTGGGCGTGGCCTTCTGCTGTTTTTTTTGCGACAACTGAACACGCGTTTCCCGCCTCCCTGGATTGTGCCACTGGCACACACCCTGGCGCCCCCGTCTGGACCTAGCGACAACCGCGGCTACATTTCAGCCACTTGCGACGTGGCACGCACCTCGCAATGAAGCGTGGCAACCCCCACCTTCGAGGCCCCCATGAAGCGCAACGCCCTCCGACAGTCCTTCCTCATCACCGTGACCGCCGCTGCTCTCGCGGCTCCGGTGGCCTGCACCAACCAGGTCTCGCTGTTCGAAGACGACGACGACACCAACCCGCCTGGCTGTCCGGCGACCCAGCCCTCGGGCGCCTGCGCGGACGAGGGCCTGACCTGCCACTACGGCGCAGCCTGCGACCGCGTGGAGGCCACCTGCGAGGGCGGCCAGTGGCTCACGGTTCAAGACAACAGCAACTGCGCTTGTCCCGCCTCCATCCCCACCGACGGCACGAGCTGTTTCCAGGAGGGTCTGAGCTGCGGCTACGGCGATGACTTCTGCGGCTTCCCCGAGCAGGAGGCCGAGTGCCGCGATGGCGAGTGGTCCAGCTGGTACAACTCCTGTAACCCGCCGCCTCCCTTCGAATGCCCAGTCGATCTTCCCCTCGAGGGGACCAGCTGCGACGAGAACGGCTGGGGCTCTGCCGGCACCTGCTTCTACGACGAAGAGACGCCGTGCGGGACGCAACAGGTTCAGGCCGACTGCACCTGGGACGAGCTCCACCTCCAGATGATGTGGACCGTCGAGGCGCCGACGTGCAGCTCGGCTCAATGCGAGACCTATGGGCACAAGGACCTGTGCGACGCCGACACCGGCTGCCGCTGGCTCGTACCGGGTTGTGGGAGCGGCACCGAGACCGTGACGCCCGAGGGCTGCTACCCGATCGACGACTGCACTGCGAACAGCTGCGACGAGGGCGAGGCCTGCGTCACTACCGTGCACGACCCCTGTGCTTTCTCGCTGTGCAATGCCTGCGGCGCAGAGGCCAACGTCTGCCTCCCAACCCCCGATTCGGGCGGCTGAGCGACGAAGACGAGACTTGCGGCCCGCAGACGCCTTGGGCAAGCCCGCCCTCATGGTTTTGCGCCGCACTCTCTTCGCCAGCTCCCTCCTGTTGCTCCTCGCCTGTGGCAACGACAAGCCGGCGCCCACCAAGACCTCCCCCTCCGCCACCGCGAGCGTGACGGCGTCAGCCACCGGCACCGCCATCGGTGGTCCGACGGCCCCCACCGGCCTGAAGGCCAAGGTCGCCCAGTTCGCCCCGGCCGAGCTCACCGCCGACGTCAGCAAGCTCCCCGAGAGCGAGAAGAAGGCCCTCGACAAGCTCATCGAAGCGAGCCGCCTGCTCGACCCCATCTTCAACCGTCAGGTGGCCCGCAACTACGACGAGATGAAGAAGGCCCTCGAGGCGGACAAGACCCCCGCCGGCCAAGACAAGCTCGCCTACTTCGAGATCATGCGCGGTCCCTGGGATCGCCAGGACGAGTTCAAGCCTTTTGCCACCGACGAAGCGCGCCCCAAGGGCGCCGGCTTCTACCCCGCCGATCTCACCGAGGAGAAGCTCGACACCTACCTGAAGGCCAACGAGGGCCAGAAGAAGGACCTGCTCGGCCTCTTCACCATCGTCGAGCGCGACGGCGACAAGCTTAAGGCCGTCAAGTACAGCGAGGCCTACAAGCAGTGGCTCGAGCCGGCCGCCAAGGCCCTGAAGGAGGCAGCCGCGCTCACCGAGAACGCCTCGTTGAAGAAGTTCCTCGAGTCGCGCGCCGACGCATTCATGAGCGACGACTACTACCAGTCCGACAAGGACTGGATGGACCTCGACAGTGCGGTCGAGATCACCATCGGTCCGTACGAGACCTACGAGGACAAGCTCAAGGCGGCCAAGGCGGCCTTCGAGTCGTTCGTCACCGTCACCGATCCCGAGGCCTCGAAGAACCTCGCCAAGTACAAGGCGCTGCTCCCCGAAATGGAGAAGCACCTGCCGGTCGACGACGAGGTCAAGACGAAGCGCGGCGCCGAGAGCCCCATCCGCGTGGTCGACCTCGTCTTCACCTCGGGGGATGCACGCAAGAGCGTGCAGACCATCGCCTTCAACCTTCCCAACGACGAGCGCGTGCGCAAGGAGAAGGGCGCCAAGAAGGTCCTCCTTCGCAACCTCATCCAGAAGAAGTTCGACCTCATCCTCAAGCCGATCGCGGACAAGATCATCAACCCCGATCAGCTGAAGTACCTCTCGTCCGACGCCTTCTTCAACCAGGTGCTCTTCCACGAGCTGTCCCACTCCTTGGGCCCGGCACGCGTGAAGAACGAAGAGGGTGGCCCCGAGGTTCGCGAGGCCCTCGAAGCGACCTATGCGCCGCTCGAGGAGTGCAAGGCCGACACCATGGGCGCCTACAACATCCTCTTCATGATCGAGAAGGGTGAGTTCCCGAAGGAGTTCCGCGAGAAGCTGCTCGCCTCCTACTTCGCGGGCCTTTTCCGCAGCGTGCGATTCGGTGCTGTGAGCGCACACGGCAAGGGTGCGGCCATCCAGATCAACCGCTACCTCGAGGCGGGCGGCGCCAGCTTCGATGAAAAGACCGGGCGCTTCACGCTCGATTTCGAGAAGCTCGAGAAGGCCATCGAGGCGCTCACCAAGGACCTCGCCATGGTGCAACACAACGGCGACAAGGCCGCGGCTCAGGCCATGCTCGACAAGTACGGCAAGGTCTCGCCTCCCATGAAGAAGGCGCTCAGCGGCCTCGACGATGTGCCGGTCGACCTCAAGCCGGTCTACCCGATCGCCGGCGAGAAGTAGGGCCGGCGGGTTCAGTCCCGCTGTGCCTCGATGAGCTCCGCCCGCAGCTGATGCCGTTCGTTGAACAGGCGTCGGCGCACGAGCAGCGCGGCCATCATCGAGCCGAGGCTGGTTCCGGCGGCGATCATGAACATCACCACCACTTGGTAGGCCACGGCCGTGAGCGGGGGGGAGCCGGCCAAGATCTGCCCCGTCATCATGCCGGGGAGCGAGACGATCCCGGCCACGCTCATCGCATTGATGATGGGGATGAGCCCGCGACGTAGGGCCTCTTTCACCGCATGCTGCGACGCCTCGTGCGCCGTGGCGCCCAGCGCGAGGGCGAGCTCGATCTGCGCGCGGTCCGCGTCGAACGCCTCGAGCAGGTGATCCATGCAGAGGGCGATTCCGGTCAGACTGTTCCCGAACACCATCCCCAGAAGCGGAATGACGTACTGCGGTCGGTACCAGGGCTCGACCCCCACCACGACCTGGGTGACCACCGCCGTCGTCACCAAACCCGTGGTCAGCAACGCCACGAAGGCGTGACCGAACGCCCCCCGGTAGCGACGGCTCGGTCGCCGCACCGCAGCCCGCGCCGCGGCGAGGGTCATCACCGCGGCCATGACCATCACCACCAAGGGACGGTCGACCCCGAACACCCACGTCAGCACGTAGCCCAGCAACGTGAGCTGCACCACGGTGCGCACCGCCGCCCAGAGCAAGCGGCGCTCGAGCCCGAGTCCCAGCGCGAGGCTCAAGCCCCCCGCCAGCAGCACGAGCGCACTCGCCACCGCGAGGTCGATGGGTCCGAGCTCGATGACGTTCACGGCTCCACCTTTAGGTTGGGCTCCGCCCGTTGCGCCTTCGGCCGGTGCTCGGCCAGGTCGACCTGCTTGGCACCGAGCCGACGCGCCTGCTCGGTCTCGTGGGTCACGAGGGCCATGGCCAAGCCGTCTACTTGCCGCTCTTCGAGCAGCGTCTCCACCCGCTGTCGGTGCTCGGGATCGAGCGCGCTCGTCGGTTCGTCGAGCAACAGCACCCGCGGGCGCAACAGCAACGCCCGCACCAGCGCCACGCGCTGACGCTCCCCTTCCGACAGCCGCGAGGCGTCGGTCTCGAGGTCTACCCCGACCCCCAGCTGCGACAGCAAAGCTTCGGCCTCCGCCTCGTCGTAGGCCACCGCCGCATGGGCGAAGCCGAGGGCCCGCTGCAGGTTCTCGCGCACCGAGCCCGGCCACATCACCGGGCGCTGCGTGAGATAGACCACCTGCCGCCTGAACACCGGCACGCCGTGCTCGATCGCCGAACGCCCGTCGAGGGTGACCGTACCCTCCGCCGCATCATCGAGCGCGGCCATCACCCGCAGCAGCGACGTCTTGCCCGCCCCCGACGGCCCTCCGAAGCGAAGCACTTCGCCACGGTCGAGCGTGAACGATAGCCCCTTCAGGAGCCGTCGCCCTTCCACATCCACCGCGAGCCCGTCACCGACCAGCACGGGGCGACCATAGTGGTCATCGTTTTCTGCGCGAAAGCCTGATCACTTTCGCCGGCGGCTCGCGCGAAAGGAGGTGAAGGAGCTGCCCATGAACCCCACCAAGAACAGCCACCGCACGGTGAGCCGCCTGTCCCTCCTGCTCACCATCGTCGCCCTGCAAACGGGCTGTGCCGGCCTCGATCTCGGGCCCCTGTTCGCTGTGCCTCAGCAAACCCCCGACGCGCACGACGCACCCTCGCCCGAGGCCGTGGCCGCCGAGAGCCGCGCCAGCCGCGTACACCTCGACGCGATGACGTCAAGCAAGTCCAACGCGGGCTTTCTCAGCGTGCGCAGAACCCAGTGCGGCGCCCGCGGACAACGTCCCTGCTACGTGTGGGAGGCCATTCCCTCGTGTAATGCGGGGCTCGTCGAGAACCTCCTCGCCCACCGCTGCGTCGCCCGTGGACCCGACGGAGCGCTGGCGTCCAACGCCAAGGCCACTGCGCGCGACCTCTCCGACCTTCTCGAAACCCTCGGCGGCTACATCAGCTGCTTCGACCCCAAGGTCCTCGAACGCGCCATCCGGAAGGCCGATGCGGCCTACGCTCAGAAGCTACAGCGTTCGCCATGCATCCAGCGCATGGGCGCGATCGCGGCCGAGCGAGGCTACCGAACCCTGACCGTAGGCCTTTCAGGAGGAGGTGCTCTCATCCTAGGCGGCTTCGTCGACACCGGCTTCGCCTTCGATACGGCCGGTCGTCGCGCCCCGACGCTGTACCAGACCAAAGCCGTCTCGATCGGATTTCAGGCTGGAGGCGGCGTGGGACTGAACATCGGCCTCTACAAGAGCACGAATGCCGTCGACACGCGCGGCAGCGACACGCAGGGATTCTCCTTCGAAGCCGGCGCGGGCGCGGGTGCTGGAACGGGGATCTGGTACGACTACGACGGCAAGCTCGACGGCGTGTCCGTCTCCGCCATCGCGGGAGCCTCGGGCAAGGCTGGCGCCTACAACCGTCTGAACACCGCCTATTACGACCCCAAAGGCAACAACCCCATGGTCTGTGGCGGGGTCGGACAGCGTGCCTGCAAACTCTGGGAGCGCATCCCCAGCTGCGACCCGGGGTTGGCCGAGGACCTGAAGAACGGCATGTGTCGTCGGCCCAAGCAGTTCACCTGCGGTGGACGCAACCAGCGTCCCTGCAAGCTCTGGGAGCGTGTTCCCAGCTGCAATCGTGGGTTGCACGAGGACTTCCTCGCCGGTCGCTGTAAGGGCTAGCCCCCCCGTCAGGGGCGGGTCGCATAGGGGTCGACGGTGGGCGCTGGCGATGGAGCCCGCGGGGGAGCGGCGGGGCGCCTCGCCGATGATGCCGTGGTCGAGGCGCTCGTCGATGGCACCACCGAGGGCGTCACCGCGGGCGGCCAGTGCCGGGTCTGGGTGAGCGGCCGGGAGACCTGCCACGGCCGGGTGGAGTGCGGGCGACACACCGTCTATGGCCGCGGCTCGAGCTCCTTCCCCTGCGAGGTCCAGGGCGCCGCCGTCCGTGGCGGCGAGGACATGGTCACCGCGACGGACGGAGACGCGGCGTTCCGCGTCGACTCGGGCGCGGGGACGCTCACCGTGCACGACGACGCGAGCGGGCCGCTCGGTGCGTTCTCGGTGAGCGCGCGGCTCGACCCGCCCGGCTGACGGCTCACGCCGGGAGGAGCGAGAGGACCCAGCGATCGCGGTCGGCGTCGCGGCGCGCGACGCGCACGCGGATCGGGTCGCCGACCCGCGTGACGACCGAGCCGTCGGCGTCGCGCCGGACCGCTTCGCAGAGCCCCTGTGCAAGGTCGTCGCAGGCGCCTTCGACTTCATCAACGCGCCGATGCGATGGACCGACCTCGAACCGGAAGAAGGAACCTACGCCTTCGCGCGCACCGACCGGTGGGTCGAGTGGGCCGTGCTCAAGGCGAAGCTCCCGGTCGTCGGCGGCCCACTCATCGACTTCCGCCCAGGCTGCACGCCGGACTGGCTGAGCATCTGGGAGCACGACTACGAAACGCTCCGCGATCTGGTCTTCGAGCACGTCAAGCTCGTCGTCACGCGCTACCGCAAAGCCGTCTCGCGCTGGACCGTCGTCAGCGGCATCCACTGCAACGAGCACTTCACGCTCTCGCTCGAGCAGGTGGTCGACCTGACCAGGACCGCGGTCCTCGCTGTGCGCAGGCTCCAGCCCAAGGCGCGCATCACCGTCGAGCTCGACCAGCCTTGGAGCGAGAACCGCAGCGTCAACCGCGCGACGATCCCCGCGTACCTCTACGCCGAGCTGCTCGCGCAGGCGGAGATCGACGTCGATGCGCTGGGCCTGCGCATCCAGATCGGTGAGCCCAAGCTGGGCGGCGTCGCCCGCGACATGCTCAGCGTCTCAGGGATGCTCGATCAATTCGCAGCGTTCGAGAAACCCATCGCAATCACCGCGGTCAGCGCACCGAGCCTCCCGCCGCCCGCCGGCGAGCCGCACCTCGACCCCGGCTTCGTCGGTGAGCCGTGGAGCGAGCAGACACAGGCCGCGTGGCTC
>JAUHZF010000567.1 GCA_030426145.1 Polyangia bacterium | reverse complement strand
TTCGTCCTTGCAGCTCAACTCCCGGTCGTTATCCCGACGGAAGGGCACTGCCAACGTCGGTGTCGCATCGTCAACCCGGTGGGCCGGCCTAGGGGGTTGTTGCCTCGTAACCTCCGAGAGCGTTGAAGAGAAACTGGGCATGCCTCTTGCCCTTGTTGGTCGGCATGAGTGGCCGTAATTCAATCTGCGTTGCACTTCTCGTCCTTGCGGGCCCTGGTTGCAGCGACTCGGTGACGGTCGACGAAGTCCACGCCGCCAGTGACGAGTACATTGGCGAGCTTGTAACGGTCAGAGGCCGACCGTCGGCATGGACGACTTCCACCACGGCCGGTTGTGCTCCTCCAGTCTGCGGTTGCAACAGCTCGTCATCGGAACTGTTTCTCACTGGTGATAGTTCGGAGCTGCGGATCGCCCTGCCTGAGTTCGAAGGGAACGGAAACGAATGTCACACCAAGTGGCCGCTGAGTCATCCACGACACGATGGCATGGAGTTGGTTGGTAGACTCGTTCGCTTGAAGTCGTTCGACGCTCCTCTTGCCTTGGTGGAAGTGTCTCTCGACGAATCGAAGGTCCTCGTTGGCTCCGGGCCGCTCGAGAAGATGAGTTCCGAGAGCTTCGACTGGGGACCCTCTACTTGCGGTTGTCCCGAGGCAAGCCTGGTTGGAGACTGTGAGTATCCATGGGCATGCGAATAGGCGAACGCGCGGGATAACATGTCGTTGGAGGCAGACGAGGCCGGCGGTCGGCTCTCCGGTCGCAGGCTCCCTCCGAGCCTCCCTTCGTCCTCGCAGCTCAACTCCCGGTCGTTATGCCGACGGCGGAAATCTGGCAGGTGTCGGCGGCCCCAGGAGGTAGCCGCGGGGTTCCCCCGGGGAGTCGTCCTCCGGGGGCCGTGAGGAGCCGCCGTTCGAACGCGTGGTCTGAGACGATGACCATGCTGGCTGCACGAGCGAGGGGTGATGCCGTTCCCTCACGGGACTTCGGAGCACCCCCACACTCCGCACTCCACTCGAACTCGTGCTCTGGCTGGATGCACCCGCCGGCGCCACCCGTGGCCAGACTCGACCGGCTGTCGTCCCGTCTCACAGACCGATTCGGCCGAATCGGGCGGCTCCGTCGCAGATGGTGGCCTGCGTTTGCTAGTATCCCACCAACGATGACCATCGCCTTCCATGGTCCCCTATCGACCGAACTCGACCAACGCGTCGGGTTCGCCCGCATTCTCGGCGGGACGTTCGCGACCGGTGTTCTCGGCACCATGTACAGCACTGTTGGACTTGACCTCGCACTTGAGGAAGGCGCGGTCGTTCCACTTCTGCGTGGGCTGGTACTGCTTGGGCTAGCTTTGGTCTCGTTCCGCCGCCCAGCACCCGCGCTTGCACTAGCGGCGTTCGTGGGTTCCTCAGGCTACGCGCACGTTGTCGTGGCCCACGCGCCGTCGCTCTTCGCGGAGTTCGATGGGTTTGCGTCCATCGCTTTCCGAGCGTCTATGCTCCTATTTCAGGTTGCGGGAGTCTTTGGCGCGATTTCCCTGACAAGAGCGAGGGGAGGCGAGGTCGCGGCATAACATGTCGTTGGAGGCAGACGAGGCCGGCGGTCGCGTCTCCGGTCGTTCCTCCCTCCGACACTCCCTTCGTCCTCGCAGCTCAACTCCCGGTCGTTATCCAGACCAAGAGCGTCACTCGGCCGTTCGGCGCATCCGGCGCGGTGCAGGCGAGTCCTTCGCGGGCCCTAGGGAGACGGGCCGCAGCACCAGGAACAGCAACTCCTTTGGTCGGGGCCGTGATCGTTTCTCCCGAAGTGCGCTAGAATCCCTGTGTGGCGATTCGACGGACCACGTTGGAGCTCCTGGCGGGCTCATCTCTCGCCGTCCTTCTTTGCAGCTGTAGCTGTACACTCGCCGATTGTGACGACGAGTTCTCTGCATCTGCTCACGTCGATCGAGAAGATTTTCCGGATCTTCCAGAGATAGACGTCCGGGTCTGTCGCAATCAATTCTGCTCCGATGCGATCCTGGACCTCACCGACCCATCGGTTCGCCGCGTAGATCTTCGTGGACAGGTGGACGGCTTCTTCGCTGTCAGCTCTACCGGGGGCTTCGACGGCGTTGTGACCACTCAGGTAATTGTTTCCCTGACCGCAGGTGGCGAGGCTGGCTCGTTCGACGACGTTGAGCGTATCGTTGTTGATGCACGCCTGCCGGACGGTAGCAGCTTCGCGAGCCTGGATGAGGAGGTCGAGTTCGGAACGGCGAGGCCAAACGGTCCTTATTGCGGACCTGCTTGTGACCAGGCGTCAGCGGAACTCGTGGTGAATGGCCTCTAGGGGTTGGGGCGGTCTCGTCCACGGAGGTCCGTGCTCTTCCGGTTCCTGCTGTCGTTGCGAGCACCTGGGGCAGGGCGAGACGGACGGGGCTGGATAACATGTCGTTGGAGGCAGACAAGGCCGGCGGTCGGCTCTCCGGTCGCAAGCTCCCTCCGAGCCTCCCTTCGTCCTTGCAGCTCAACTCCCGGTCGTTATGCAGACGGCATTCGACTGGTGCGTGTCGTCTGCCTGGCTCCTGAGTTCCGAGGTTCCTCGTATGGGTGGGTTTCCCCGCGGCGGGTGGCGCCGCTGGTCGGAACGCGTGCCCTGCACCGCAGGCGTCGCTCGCCGTGTTCTGCGCCCTGTGGCGCTCTCGGTTCGAGGGTTTCGTTCGTTCGTTCGTTCGTTCGTTCGCTTGGACGCGTGCTCTGCAGCGATGCCCGTGGGCGGTAGCCGCCTGAGGCGGGTCCGGCGTGAGCCTGTCGCTTGCTGGAGCGCGCCGTCGCGACCCGCGCTAGCGAGGTAACGGGTGGGAGAGGTGGCGCCCCGTCGCATCGAACGCGTGCTCGCCAGCGCATCGAAAGCCCCGGTGCTCGGTGCCGTTGGACTCCAGGGTTTCGGTTCGGCGGTTTCGGCGGTTTCGGCGGTTCTTGGCGTGGCTGCAGGAGGGCGCGACTCCCCCCGCGGGCCATGGGCTGTCCCGGGAGCCCACGTCGGGAGGACGTGGTTCCACGGCCTGGCGACGTGGAGAGGGTCTCATCCTGGGACGTGGTTCTGAGCTCGCAACGACGGCGGTCGCTGCATAACATGTCGTTGGAGGCAGACAAGGCCGGCGGTCGGCTCTCCGGTCGCAGGCTCCCTCCGAGCCTCCCTTCGTCCTTGCAGCTCAACTCCCGGTCGTTATCGGGACAGAGGCTCCCGGTCCTTGACTCAGTGCGGCTTCCCCGGTGGTAGTTGGCTATCCTGTCTGAGCCATGCTGCGGGAGATAAACGAGTATCTGTTTCATGAGTTCGGGTTCGTGGACGGGGAAGACCGTATCTCCGATGAGTGGCCGTTCGTCCTGTGTGAGGTCGGAACCGTTCGCGGGGCTCCTCTCATGCAGTTCCGGCATGAGGACGAGGACTTCTACGTTCCCACGGACGTGCTGAACTTTCTGCCCGTTGGGGGGATGGGCGTGGATGATTTCACGCTCGCCGATCGCGGGGTTGCGTGGCTTGCGCAGCAGCGTCCAGTCGACCTGAACACCACATCGAAGGACGACTCGGTGCCGCGTATCCTCGAGCGCCGTGGCTACCTGTATGAGGTCGCTTCCTCTGCCCTTCCCGGCGCCGACCTCAAAATCGTTGAGGGACTGTTCTTGCAGGCCTCCGGTCGCCAGCTTGCTTTAGTGACCGACGGTGATACGTCCTGGTTGGTTGGGGATGGCGTCGGCCGACTCGTGGTTCCGTTTCCCAAAGCCGCAACCCACATCCGCGTTGGATGGGCGGTTGCCAAGTCAGAGTTGCCCTAGTTTCGAAGCGCTTGAACCGACCGAAGGCTCGGAGCGATTGGAGACTCGCAGAGTCGAATTCTGCAGGTTCACGCCTGGGAACATGCCCGATAACATGTCGTTGGAGGCAGACAAGGCCGGCGGTCGGCTCTCCGGTCGCAGGCTCCCTCCGAGCCTCCCTTCGTCCTTGCAGCTCAACTCCCGGTCGTTATGCGGACCTGGCGTGCGCTAGGCTCG
>JAUHZF010000566.1 GCA_030426145.1 Polyangia bacterium | reverse complement strand
GCCGGGCTTCGACCGCGACACGGCGGGCGATGCCTCCTCCGGGTTGTTGGCCACCGAACTCAACTGCACCGCCTGCCACGCCGGCGCCCCCCCCGCCCTGGCCTCCGCCCCCCGCGCCGCTGGTGCTCGAGGATCCGGTCGGGCCCCCCCCGGTGGTCGCGCCTTGGCTCCCCATGCCGCCGGCGCCACCGCTCGGATCCGTGCCGCCGCCGGGCCCCACCCCGACGGTCACCCCGTCGTCATCCCCCCCGACGCCCGAGGCGTCATCGAAGCCACCGTCGTCGGCGGGACCGTCGATGGTGCAGGCAGTGAGGGCAGCGGACGCGAGGAAAATCAGCCAGTTGGACTTCATGACGACACCCGACGCGGAAAGCGTCACCCCGAGGGCGCGCTTCGCACGGATCCGTCGCACAAAAAGGTGCGATCAGGCGTCGTCGTCGCAGGTCTCGCGATCGACCTTCTTCAGCTGACTCGCGAAGGGGGCGAGGACCGGATCACCCGCGATGGCGGCCTCGATGGCGGCCCACTGGCCCGCGCGTAGCGATGCCCCACGCGCGAGCACATCGACGCCCTCCGGACTCACCATGGTGGACTCGAAGTAGATGATCATCCAGTCGTCGGTCTTGGCCCTGACGTACCAGTCACCCGAAAACAGGAACAGTGGCCCGCGGCCGCGCCAGGTGACGTGTCGGCGATCGTTTGGGTCCTGCCAGTCCTTGCCGGCGATGACCGTGGGCTCGCCCTCGTCTTCGTAGAGGACGAAGTCGTCGACGTGGTCGTCGGTCATGGCGGGCAGGTACACCAGCGTTGGGCACGTGATGTCGGCCTCATGCCACATCGGGAGCGACGACGACTGAACCGTCCAGCGCCCCTCGAGCAGGAACTGCGGAGCCGCTGCTTCCGGAGAAGCCGGGGGCACCGGGGCCGCACACCCAAAAAGGCAGGTCGCGAAGAGGGTCGTCCAGGCCACGCGCATCACCGGGGCTCTTTACACCGTGCGCCTCACGGGGCGAGGAACTTCTTGGCCAGCCGGACCACCGTGTTGTGGGTTCGCACCGTGGTCGGGCCCACCAGCTTGCCGATGGCGTCGAGGTCGAGCTCGCTGTCGGAGATCCCCCCCGATGGCAACCACAGGACTTGGGCGCCCGAGAAGACGAGACGGTCGTCTTCGGTCGCAAGCTCCATCGCCTTGCGCCGCTTCGCCGCGGGAGGCGGCTTCGGCAAGAAGATGACCTGCGGCTTGCCCCCCACACGCCCGCGAGCGCCGTCGAAGGGCGGCTGACCGGCGATCGAACGCACCTCGGCGTCGGTGCGCACGAAGGTGAGCACCGGATAGCCGAGCGACGCCTCGAGCCCCTCGGCGATACGACCCTCGAGCGCTGACGGCTTCTCGTCGCTCGAGAAGACCACGTTGCCGCTGGCGAGAAAGACCTGCACCGCCTCGAAGCCGAGGTCGGTGAAGGCCTGCGCCAAGGCCTCGTTGGTGATCCGCCTTCGGCCCAGGTTCATGCCGCGAAGAAAGGCGACCCGCTTCACGATTTCGGTCATGGCTGAGGCTAGCAGCCCTTTTGTCTAGACTGAGGGCGTGTCGTCCTCGCCGCGTCGCTACAAGACCATCGCGCTGGTGCTCGGCGCAGGGGCCATCATGGTGGCGGGCTACCAGCTGCGCGCCGACCGCCTGGCCCACATGACCTTCGAGGACCGTCCGGCGACGACCCGCTTCGACGCCGGGGGCGGAACGCTCGCGCTTCGAAGTGAAGTCGAAATGACATTGAGCGGCGGCCCGCGAGAGAAGGACCTACCGCGCCTCGCCTTCGACGTGGTGATTCGCCCCGTCGAAGGAGGGGAGCCGGTGACCATGAACTGCGACGCAACGCCAGGCCACCCTCGCTTCCACAAGAAGAAGCGAAAGGATGGCGAGATCGACGTCGCGACCTGGAGACATCCCCTCGAGGACTGCCCGCTCTCACTGAGCCCAGGGCCCTACGAGCTCACCGTGACCCCGCGCTGGACGGCACGCGGCCGAGACGGTGATGTGCTCGTCGGCTGCGAGCTCGTGGTGGTGTCCGACTGACGCGGCCGCTCGGGGGGACTGGTAAGGTCTGGAGGCGATGGAAGATCTGGACGTGGTGATCATCGGCGCGGGGCTGTCCGGCGTGGGCATGGCCGTGCACCTGCAGACGAAGAGCCCCCAGTCGTCCTTCACGGTTCTGGAGATGCGGGACGCCATCGGGGGCACGTGGGACCTCTTCCGCTACCCGGGGATCCGTTCGGACTCGGACATGTTCACCCTGGGCTATCAGTTCAAGCCCTGGACCAACCCCAAGGCGATCGCCGACGGCCCTGACATCCGCAGCTACATCCGCGAGACCGCCGACGAATATGGCGTGACCGAGCGGATCCGCTTTCAGCACCAGGTGGAGGCCCTCGACTGGTCTCCCAAGCGTTCGCGGTGGCATCTCCGGGTGCGGCGCCTCGACACCGACGAGACCTTCGAGCTCGCTTGCCGATTCGTGGTCAGCTGCGCGGGCTACTACAAGTACGAGCATGGCTACACGCCGCACTTCGAAGGGCGCGACGACTTCGAAGGCGAGATCGTGCATCCCCAAGCCTGGCCCGAAGACCTCGACTACGCGGGCAAGCGTGTGGTCGTGATCGGTAGCGGCGCGACGGCGGTGACCCTCGTGCCAGCCATGGCCGAGAAGGCCGCCCTCGTGACCATGCTCCAGCGCTCTCCGAGCTACGTGGCCTCCGTGCCGCGCGAGGACGTCATCACCAACCAGCTTCGCCGCGTCCTCCCCGAGCCCGCGGTCTACGCCTTGGCTCGGCTCCGCAAGGTGCTCTTCAGCATGGGGGTCTATGCCTTCTCACGGCACCGCCCTCAGAAGATGCGCCACTTCCTGCTCGGCAAGCTGAAAGAAGAGCTCGGCGGCCACATCGACCTGAAACACTTCTCGCCAAGCTACGACGTATGGGACGAACGCCTGTGCGCGGTGCCCGACGGCGATCTCTTCGCGGCGATTCGATCCGGCAAGGCCACGGTGGTGACGGATCACATCCGTTGTTTCACCGCCAAGGGCATACGCCTGGCCTCAGGCGAAGAGCTCGAAGCCGACATCATCGTCACCGCCACCGGCCTCGAGCTGCAGGTGCTCGGCGGAGCCGAGGTCACCATCGACGGCGCCGAGATCCCCGTGTCGGAGAAGTTCTACTACAAGGGTGCAATGCTCCAGGACGTGCCGAACATGGCGATGGTCTTCGGCTACATCAACGCCTCCTGGACCCTCAAAGCCGATCTCATCGCCGACCTCGTATGCCGGGTTCTCAACCACATGGACGAACACGGCTACGCCGCTTGCACCCCGCGCGCGGAGGGCATCGGTGACCAAGGCCCGTTCGTGACGCTCACCTCGGGGTACTTCCAACGATCGCGCCACCTGCTACCGAGGCAGGGCGACAAGGCGCCGTGGAAGCTCTATCAAAACTACGTGCAGGACTACGTGATGATGAAGCTGCGGCCGCTCGACGATGGCGCGCTGGTCTTCACACGCGCCGAGACACAACCCGAGACGCCGCGGGCGCGCCCGCAGGCCACCGCCCCCGCAGGAGGGTAGGTGGAGCTCGTCGCGGGACAGCAGATCGATGCCCACCTGACGCTGCGCGAGCGGCTCGGCGCAGGTGGACTCGGAGAGATCTGGACCGCAGACCACGCGCGGCTGGGCGCCGAGGTGGCGTGAAGGTCCTGCTTCAGGTCCCTGAAGGAGGGAAGGTCTTTCGGGCCGGGTCGTATGAGGTGGCATGAACGTCGCCCTGCCTCCCACCCAGAACCAAGGACAACCGGCCGAGCCCCCCGTCCAAGACGTGGAAATCTGGATGGTTCGCAATGAGGGCACCGTGGTGGGCCCGGTTTCGCTCGGGCTCATCGAGCGCGGCATCGCGGCCGGAAAAATCCCCGCCACGGCAGAGATCGCCCACGCCGACGACCAGTTTCACGGAGCCGGCTGGCAGGCCATCTCGAAGCGCTTCCCCCAGATCGCTGGC
>JAUHZF010000565.1 GCA_030426145.1 Polyangia bacterium | reverse complement strand
GGTGCAGGAGAAGACGAATTTGCCATTGGTGATGTCCACCTGACCGCCGCCAAAGCCGACCGCCCAGATGCCATCCTTGATGGAGGCCACCAGATCGTCCGGGTTGGCATCGCCGCCCAGCATATAGGTGTTGGTCATCCGTGGCATCGGCGCATGGGCATAGCTCTGACGGCGCCCGTTGCCGGTGCTCTCCACCCCCATCAGCCGGGCGTTCTGTCGGTCCTGCATAAAGCCGACCAGCTTGCCGTCCTCGATCAGGGTGGTTTTCTGGCTGGGGGTGCCTTCGTCATCAATGGTGATGGAGCCGCGTCGGTCCGGGATGGTGCCGTCATCCAACACGGTCACGCCCTTTGCCGCGATCTGCTGGCCCATCAGACCCGCGAAGGCCGAAGAGCCCGAGCCGGCCACCGACGAAGCGCCGACGACCGCGCCGTCGTCGAGTGCCTCGGCCGCAGCCGAGCCCGAACCACCCGCCGCCGAGGCGGCGACCCCGTCCCCCAAGGGGGCACCCGGCCCATCCCCTAAGACGACGGGCAAGCCCAAGCCCAACGACTGGGGTTTCTAGCCCTGTTCTCAACTGCCATGCGCTTCTCTTTGGCTTCTCTCGGTGGGGTCGCCCTGACCCTCGGTCTTCTCTGCTCCGTGCCTTCGGTCGCCTCGGCTCAGAGCGACGAGAGCACCGACGCCAGCGACCGCGAGACGGCGCGCAAGCTCATGGACAAGGGCAAGGCGAGCTTCGAATCCGGCGCCTACGAGGCGGCGCTCGAGGCGTTCGAAGGCGCCGACAAGATCATGGGGGTCACGACGACGGGCCTCTGGGTGGGAAAGACGCTGGTCGAGCTGGGTCGCCTCGTGGAAGCCCGCGACAAGCTCTACAAGGTGAGCCGGATCCCTGAGCCGCCCCAGGAGAACGAGGTGCTCGCGCAGGCCCGCAAGGAGGCGGCGGAGCTCCAGCTGAAGATCGCGCCGCGCATCCCCGAGGTCACGCTCAACCTCGATGGCTGGGACGGCGAGAGCCAGCTGAAGGTCACCATCGACGACGACGAGATCCGCACCGACGTCGCCACGCTTCCGCGCGGTCTCAACCCGGGCCCGCACGAGCTGAACATCAAGGCGGCCGACTACGCGACGGTGACCTTGACCTTCACCCTCGGCGAAGGGGAGCAGAAGAAGCTCAGGGTCGTGCTCACGCCTGGTGACGGCGAGCTCGCATCCGATCCGGTGCCGCAACCCGATCCACAACCCATCGGCGACCTCGAGACCGAGAGCAGCATCTCTCCCTTGGTATGGGTGGGCGTGGGCGTGGCCGGGGCGGGCATCATCGTGGGCTCGATCACGGGTGGCCTGTCGTTGGCCGACGCGTCGAGCGCGAAGGACGGCTGCACGGGCAACACGTGTCCCCTCGAGAACGAAGCCGACGCCAATCGTTCCTTGGCCCTCTCCTACGTCTCGACGGCCAGCTTCGCCGTCGCGGGCGTCGGTGCGATCCTCGGCGTCGTAGGCCTCTTCGTCGGAGGCGACGAACCCGCCGAGCCCCCCCCTGCCGACGCCACCGCCTTCACGGTGCAGCCCTTCATCGGGCCCACCAGCGTCGGCGTGCACGGCACCTGGTAGCGCGGCCGTCTATTGCGCGGCCATGGTGGCCGCGGTGGCCTTCATCATGGCGGCCGCACGCCACCCGATGAGCATGCTGGGGGCGTTGAGCGCGGCCACGGGAGCGACCGGCATCACCGATGCGTCGGCGACACGCAGTCCGTTCACGCCGCGCACACGAAGCTGTCGGTCGACCACGGCGTCGGGACCATCACCCATGCGACAGGTGCCGGCGTAGTGGTAGGTCGTCATCACGTTGCTCTTGATGAAGCCCTCGACGGCCGCGCCGCGAACCAAGCCCCCGGGCAGCAGCTCGCGGTTGCCCCACATCGCCAAGGGACGCTGGGCCGCGATGGCCCGCGCACGCTCGACACCTGCGCGCACCGTAGCCAGGTCATCGGGGTGGTCGAAGTAGGCGGGGTCGATGAGCATGTCGTCCTCGGCCCGCCGCGAAGCGAGCCGCACCGTGCCGCGGCTCTTGGGCTTGCCGAGGATGACGACGATCCCCCACATGCGCGCGACGAACCGCTGCACGGCGAGACGGTCGAAGGCGCGCTCGACCCCCGCGCGGATCAAGCGCGGGCCGAGCTTGTCCTGCGCGAAGTACAGGCTCGGCGGGAAGGCGATGGCCGGGAGCATGCGAATGAGGCCCTCTCGAAAGCTCGAGCGCGCGGGGTAGAAGACGAAGCAGGCGTCGGGCTGCGTCGGGCTCTCGAGCTGCTCGCTCGCGCCCACGCGGCCGAAGCCGTAGAGCTGAGGGTAGTTGGCGTCGACGGTCCGCTTGCCGCGGAAGAAGAGCTGGATGTTGGGGTGGTCGTGAAAGTTGTCGCCCACGGGGGCATCGACCGCGACCTGGATCCCGTGCTCGCGCAAGTGGTGCCCCGGCCCGACCCCCGAGAGCATGAGCAGCTTCGGTGTCTCGAGCGCGCCTGCGCACAACACCACCTCGCGGCCAGCGCGCGCCGTCACCTCTCGGCCGTCGACCTCGTAGACCACGCCCGTCGCGGTCCCCCGCTCGATCAACACGCGCTTGGCCCGCGCCCCGGTCTGCACGACGAGGTTGTCCTGTTGCTGCTTGGGGCGGACGAAGGCCACGTAGGCGCTTCGACGCTCCTGGCCCTCGTAGCTCATCCACTCGTAGCCGAGCACGTCGTGCAGGTCGCCCGTGTTGAGGTCACGCAGGTGTCGCATGCCCGCGGCTTCGGCCGCGCGGATGCAATGATCGGTAAAGTCGGTGGGAGGCCGCCGGTTGACCTTGAGCTCCGCCTCGAGCGCATCGAAGTCGGGCGCGATGTCGCCCCAACGCCAGCCCTTGCCCCAGGTCTCGAAGTCGAGCGCATCGCCACGGGTGTAGACCATCGCGTTGACGGCCCCGCTGCCGCCCATACCACGGCCGCTGCCCATGAAGACGCGCCGCCCCGCACAGCCCGTTTGCGGCACGCTGAAGCGCTCCCAGATCACCCGGTCGTTGACGAAGGCGTCCTTGTAGCCGTCGGCGACGAGGGTCTCGGGGTTGTCCTCTCCGCGGTCGCCACACTCGAGCAGCAGCACCCGCACCGAGGGGTCTTCGGCGAGCTTGCCCGCCACCACGCAGCCCGAGGAGCCGCCACCGACGACGACGTAGTCGAAACGATCCATGACGCCTGTGGCCTTCGTGCGGGAGGCCACCCGCGTCAACTCGGTCAGGGAAACGGCAGCGTGCCCGCGCAGGCTTCACCGCACTGGGTGAAGATACAGCCGAGGACCTGAATCGCCTCGGCCGCAGCCTCGAGATCGCCATCGAAACAGTCGGCCACGCAGACCAAGTCGGGGTTGCCGCCATCGAGGCATTGCGTCACCGCGCAACCCACCCCCTGGATGCACTCGGGGTTGGTGATGCAGTCGATGGTGTCTGGACACTGCAGACCGATGCACGCGAGGCACTCGATCGGCATCGGCTGGGGCTGTTCGTCACCGCCTTGGCCGCCGCCTCCACCGCCGTCGCCGCCGCCCGCACCACCGACGCCGGTCGCGCCGCCCACCCCCACCGTGTCGTCGTCGGGGGGCTCGTAGGGCACGACGTCCCCGTCGAGGGTACGGCCGCCACCGCAAGCGACCGCCAGCAAGTAGATACCCGCGAGGGCGATGGGGATCCGGCGCACCATGACCCGCGATGTTCGGCCGGAGCGCCCCGGTTCGTCAAGGACGACCCTCAGCTCCCACCGGCGCCGCCCACATTGAACGCGCCACCTGCGCCGCCGCTCCCACTGCCACCGCTTCCGTCGTCACCGGGTCCGATGACCACCACGCGGAGGTAGTACTCGGTGCACGAGCCATTGAGCACGGTGACCGTGTTTTCGTCGAGCGCCTTGACCTCCATCTGGTTGCCCGCCGTCTCGGAGACCGAGCCCTCGGCCAGACCATAACGCTCGAACGAGACATAGCCGTGCACCGCCACCGGTACCGCGCCGAGG
>JAUHZF010000564.1 GCA_030426145.1 Polyangia bacterium | reverse complement strand
AGCACCTCGTCTCCGACGCCGTCAAACGCTTCGCGGACCCGAAGCTGCTCGAGGTCCAGTTCAACATCAAGCGCGACGAGGGCATGGGTTGCGACGCACACCCGAGCGCCGAAACCCACGCCCGGCTCGGCAAGAAGCTGGCCGACCTCCTGCGCGATCGCCTCTGACGCGTCAGCGCACCCAGCCGCCGCGGGCGTCGCGCTGGATGTCGAAGTGGAAGTGGTCGAGGTGGTCAGCGTTCGCGCTCGGCGTGAGCATGTGATGGAAGAGCTGCGCCCGGGCGATCGCGCAGACCATGTCGCGCATGAAGAGTGCGTCGGCGTCGCCCGTCGTCATCGGCGCACTCGGCCCGCACGGGGTGTCGCCGATCTTGGCGCCCCAGTTGTCCTTCACGGCCACGAAATGTCCGTCGTGACGCCGCACCGCGGAGATGTCGGCCGCGAGTCCGTGGCTGTGCTGGCTCGTCTTGCCGGTGCCGCGGATGCGCGCGTGGGGGCGATGCATGCTGCCGATGCGTACCTCGGTCACGCCGAACCGGGCCATGACCTCCGCCATGTCATCGAGGGCGAGGGCCAGCCGGCAGTCGAGGATCCCGAAGGGGCTCGGGGCGGGCGCGGTCACGAAGCGAACACCGTGCATCGATCCGGTGAGGCGGACCGCCGTCGCGACGTGCGCCACCGCCTTGGCTTCGAAGTGCACGGGGAGTCCGCGCTGCTTGACCAGGGCGCGACAAGCCGAGCCGCGTAGCTCCGCGTAGCGCATGGCGGGCGCATCGGAGGGGAGTGCACGCCCAGGCACCGGCTGCCTGAAGCCCTCGGGGATGGGGCCGTGAGGCGGCACTGCGGGGGCCGCCGGTGGGGGCTGGGGCACGACGGGCGCTGCCGGTCCCGGAGGCACGGCCGAAGGCGGGCCCGAAGCCGGTTGCGGCACGTTCCAGCCCCGCGGCGGTTCAGATGCCGGGGTCGAGTCGGCAACCGGTCCGGGATAGCCTGGCTGGCCGTAACCGCCGGGGGGGTAGGCGGGAGGCGGTGGCGCCTGCGATGGGGGGCCGGCACAGCCCAGCCATCCCAACCCCAGTAGGAGCGGGGCGGCGCGACGGAGCACGGCGTGGAGGCCCATGGCCCTAGCCTATCGACCGGTCGACGACGGGCCAGTTTGTGGCGCTTCGACGCCGCATTCGCGGAGGCGTGACCCTCAATCGATTTCAGTAGGTTAGCGGTTGAGGCGGTTTCCGCGGAGTCGCTCTCGTCATGCCACTTTCGCCCCGAGCGGCACGAAATCGGCGACGTCGGCCCTTGCCGAAGCGGACCTCGTGGGCATATTGAACGTGTTCAAACTGAACATGTTCAACATGCTTGCAAAAGGCGAGCTGCTCGAGGAGGTGCCCCATGCCTGAAGCCGTCGACACCACCAACCTATCCGTCGTCTATGCCATCTACGCCATCGTGAGCGCCGGGCTCACGGTTTGGCTCGCTCGCATCCTCGGCCAGAACGGAGGCGTTTTCCTCAAGGACGTCTTCCCCGACAAACCCGACCTCGCTCAAGCGGTGAACAAGCTGCTGGTCGTCGGCTTCTACCTCGTGAACTTCGGCTACGCGCTGTTGCTCATGCGGGGCGGCCACGCCCCCACCGTGGTGACGGCGATCGAGGCGCTCTCGATGAAGCTCGGGTGGCTCTTGCTCAGCCTCGCCTTCATGCACTTCTTCAACCTCGTGGTGCTCCACCGGATCCGCCGCAAGGCGATCGAAGAGCGCCAGCCGGTGCACCCCTACCGACAGACCTACGCCCATCCCGAGGCGTCACCGGCCGCCTTCGAGCTCCTGCGTCGCGCGGAGCAGCGCGCAGCCGGCTGGGGGCCTTCCGCGGAGACGCCGGTCGAGGTGGCCCCGACGCCCGAGCCGACCGCCTGACTCACTCCCCGAAGTCGCGCATGTAGTGGCAGGTGTAGCCCTTGGGGTGCTTCTGGAGATAGTCCTGATGCGCCTCATGGGCTGCCGTGAACGTCGTCGCAGGCACGATCTCGGTGACGATCGGGGCCTTCCAGTTGCCGCTCTCAGCGACCTTGGCCTTCACCTGCTCAGCGCTGCGCTTCTGCTCGAGGGAGGTGTAGAAGATGGCCGACCGGTACTGCGCGCCCACGTCGTTGCCCTGCCGATTGAGCGTGGTCGGGTCGTGCATCCGAAAGAACCACTTTTCGAGGAGCTCGGCGAGCGCGATCCGACTCGGGTCGAACACCACCTTCACCGACTCTGCGTGGCCCGTGTCGCCTTGCTTCACGTCGTCGTAGCTCGGGGTGTCGCTCTTGCCGCCGGCGAATCCGACTTCGGTTTCGACCACGCCGTCCACCCCTCGCAGGATCTCCTCCATGCCCCAGTAGCAACCGCCGGCGAGGATGATGACGTCCCGACCCTCCGGAACGTCGGGCCGCACCGGCGCCGCTGCCGAAGCCGCGGCGTGGGTGGCCGGTGGTGGCGGCGGGGCGGGCGTTTGCTTCGGGGTCTCGTTGCAACCCAACAGAAACCCCAAGGCGAAGAGGAGGGAGCGCTTCGGCATCTGTCTGAGTTCATGAGGGATGCCGACGGCCGAGTAAAGCCACGGGGGCCGCGGTATGGTGCGTCCACCGATGGCCAAGCGGGAGCAACGAGGGGAGGAGACCAAGGCTCGGATCTTCGAGGCGGCTCTGACCTCCTTCCGCGAGCGTGGTTTCGACGGCACCACGATGCGGCACGTGGCCAAAGCGGCAGACACGTCCCTCGGGTCGGCCTACTACCACTTCGGCTCGAAGGAGCAGATCGTGCTCGCCTACTACGAGCGGGTCACCCGACTGCGCCGCGACCGGGTCATCGAAGCCCTCGCCGACGTGGAGGAGCTCGACGCACGCATCCGGCTCAGCTTGCGCACCCATTTCGAGATTCTCGACGACGACCGGCGACTGCTCGGCGCCCTCGTGCGATCGGTGGCCGACCCCGACAGCGTCGTCAGCGTCTTCTCGAACGAGACGTCGGTCGTGCGGGAGGTGGTGCTCGAGCAGTTCGAAGCCGTGGTCGACGTGCCCGAGGTCCCCGAGCATTTGCGGGACCTCGCCGTTCTCGGGCTTTGGGCGCTCGACCTCGCCCTCGTCCTCTACTTCATCTGGGACGACAGCCCGGGCCAACAGCGGACCCGCCAGCTCATCGATGACGCGGTCGAAGGCCTGATGCCGCTCGTACCTCTGCTGGCATCGCCCTTCGCCGAACCCATGATCGGGCACCTGGCCGGAACCCTCGTGCGGGCAGGTCTGGTTCCATCGCCGGACGAGTGAACGAAGCTTGCACAGCGTGGCCCACCCCGAACTGTACGAAGCTTGCACAGCTGTGCGTACAGCTGGCCGTGGGGGGCATGGTCGGAAGCATGCGGCCTAATGATGTCTGACATTTAGCGAGCGCGGTGCGGGGCGTGCAGCCCGGATCGTCGTTTGCATCACCAAGGTGCGATGCTGCGGATGAGGACACCACGACGAGGACGACGACTGAGGCGCATGGGCTGCCTCGGGCTGGTCGGCCTGGCGAGCCTGGCTGCGTGCCAAGGCAACATCGGTGAGGCGCCAGAACCCCTGGCCCCGCCCCCACCCGACGTCACGCCCCTGGACGTTCCGGCGAACCCCACGGTGGTCGATGCCACCAGCTACTGCACCACCCTGGCCGACGGCGAGTCGCTCGCGTCGATCAGCCCCGAAGGCCACGCCTGGATCATCTCTTCGGCGGCCGAGGACGCGACCGCGATTCGCGTGCTCGACCCGCGCGGCGCCGGGAGCCGACGATCGAGCTGACGAAGGTCTTGCGCGGGCGCGGCGTCGATCTAGATTTGCCGCCAAGCGCGGAAGGGTGGGTCCGCCTCGATGTCGAAGTTCCAGGAACAGCCTACGAATCCCGCGGCGCGGAAGGACGCCCCCGCGCACGTTCTGGAACGCCTGGCCGAGTCCTGCGGCCTGAATGCCGAGGTGATGCGTGAAGTGGGCCTCAGCAACGGCGTGGTCAACGAGCAGATGTTCAGGTTCGCGACCGGCCGCAACTCC
>JAUHZF010000563.1 GCA_030426145.1 Polyangia bacterium | reverse complement strand
CTACAACCCGAGCAGCAACCCGGTCCCGCTCAACCAGGTCTACCTCGCCGACTTCTCCACGTACTACCAGGTCACCACCGGAGGCATGCCCCCGAGCGCGGGCGACTTCAGCCTCCTGTTCCCTGCGGGAGCCAGCATCGCCCCGCAGAGCTTCGTGGTGGTCGCCCTTTCGAGCGCCGCCGTCTTCAACGGTGTGCACGGGCAGAACCCAGACTTCGACCTCGATCTCACCGACGCGGGGGCTCCCGCCATGCTCGGCTCGTACACCGACGGCATGGCCACCATCGTCGGCAACGGTCAGCCCCTGGTGCTCTTCGCGTGGAATGGATTCTCCAGCCTTGTCGACGACATCGACTACGTCATCATCGGCAGCACCGTGAACGGCGTCGACAAGACCGGGGTCATGGTCGGCGCGGGCACCTACGCGCCCGACACGCCGCTCGGGTCACAGTCTTCGTCGCCGTCGCTGGCCGCAGGCGGAGGACTCGCGCGGTGTGATACCGCCGAGTCCACCGAGAGCAAGGCGATGGGCAACGGAGCCGGCAACCACGACGAGACGAGCGAGAACATCGCGACGGCCTTCGCGCCGACCTCGAGCCCGACCCCGGGGGCGGCGCCTGCCAGCGGCTTCTGCCCCTGAGGCGCCACAACACGAAGTGGCGTGCCCACAAACGGCGACGGCCCCGCGGCTCGAACGAGCTGCAGGGCCGAGGCTTCGGACAGAAAGCGCTCAGCGCTTGCTGTACTGGAACCGCTTACGGGCGCCAGGCTGACCGTACTTCTTGCGCTCCTTCTTCCGGGCGTCGCGGGTGAGGAAGCCAGCCTTCTTGAGGATGGCGCGACGGTCCGGGTCGGTGGAGGCGAGGGCGCGTGCGGTGCCGTGGCGGAGGGCCTCGGCCTGAGCGCTGTGCCCACCACCGCTGACGGTGGCGAGGATGTCGATCTCGTCGGAGATCTCGAGCAGCTTCACCGCCTGGCGCATGATCATGCGGGTGGTGCCGCGTTCGAAGTAGTCGTCACCCGACTGCTTGTTCACGATGAACTTGCCGGTGCCGGGCTTGACCCAGACGCGGGCGACGGCGCACTTGCGCTTTCCGGTGGCGTAGACGGCCTCGTCAGACATTTCTCTATGCTCCCTCAGACCTTGAGCTCTTGCGGCGCCTGAGCGGTGTGCGGGTGATCGGGACCCGCGTAAATCTTGAGCTTCTTCAGCAGCTTACGGCCAAGCTTGTTCTTGGGAAGCATGCCGCGAACCGCCTTCTGGACCGGCATCTCGGGACGCCGCTCGACCAGATTGTCGTAGCGAATCTGGGTGAGGCCGCCCGGGTAACCGCTGTGGTGGTAGTAGAACTTCTGGTTCCACTTGTTACCGGTCAGCTTGATCTTGTTGGCGTTGACCACCACCACGAAGTCCCCAGTGTCGACGTGGGGGGTGAAGGTGGGCTTGTCCTTGCCGCGGAGCTTGGTCGCGATGAGCGACGCGAGTCGGCCAAGGGGCACGTCCGTCGCATCGACGACCCACCAGCCTCGCTGCTGCTGGGCCTCGTCGGGGTTGGCCGTGTACGTCTTCCGATGGGGGTTCATGATGGGGGCCTCGGGGGCGACAATGAAGGGTCGCTGTATCTACTGCCCGGGCTAGACCTTGTCAAACGTTTTCACCGCGTGGGTTGGACTCCAGTTTCGCCCCGCGCTCGGCCATTCTAGACCGCTGTCACGGTGCTAGCTGCCTCTCCACCAGCCTCTTCGGTCGGGGTCTGGGCGTTCCTCGTCGGGATCGAGCTGACCCTCGGCCTGGCCACCCTCGCCCTGGGCGGCTTCTTTCTGCGCGCCTGGCGAGTGGAGCCCGCCGAACGCACCTTCCTCCACTTCTCGCTCGCGATGTTCACGTTCGGGCTCCACGTCCTGTGCGGGGCATGCGGCGTGATGTCCGCGCACGGTGTCGTGGGGCAGGGCCCCTGGTTGGGCCTGGCCATGGCGACGAGCCACCTCGGGGTCGCCTTTCTCCTGCACTTCGGCCTGCTCTACGCGTCGGTGCCAGGGAGGCGCTTCTACACGCCTTCGATCTACGGTTTGGCCGGCGCGGCCATCGTTCTCGAGACCGTCGGGTTCGACTCGCACCCGAGCACCCTCTTCTTCGCGGCGACCCTCGCCCTGCTCGCGCTGGTGGCGCGACGCTGGGCTCAGCTCGGAGAGGGCAGCGCCGTCGTGGGGGGCACGCTCATTCTGGTGGCGTCTGCCGCCCACGACATGAGGGGAACGCCGGCCACGCTTCCCGCTGCGGTCCTGCTCTTCGGCTTCACCGTCGCCCTCACCTTCCTTCAGCGCTACGGCGTGGCTTCGGCCGACCTCGAGTCTTCGACGCGTGAGCTACAGCGACGTTCCAAAGAGCTCGAGGCCAGCTACCGAGAGTTGAAGCGCACCCAGCAACAGCTCGTGCGCAGTGAGCAGCTGGCGGTGGTGGGTGAGCTCTCGGCCGTCATCGCTCACGAGGTCCGAAACCCCCTCGCCATCGTCAGCAACGCGGTGGCGAGCTTGCACAAGAAGCAGACCAAGGGCCGCGACCGCAAGACGCTGCTCAACATCATCAGCGAGGAGATGGGGCGGCTCGACCAGCTCGTGAGCCGGCTCGTGCACTACGCTCGGCCCATCCTCCCCGCGCGCGAGAAGGTAGACCTCGTTCCTCTCATCGAGCGCGCGCTCGTGCTGGCGGAGAACCGCGAGACCTCGATCGAGCTCGAGGAAAGCGCGGAGGTCGTCGGTGATCCGAGCCTCCTGCGTCAGGCCTTCGACAACGTGGTGCAGAATGCGGTGCAAGCCACGGCCGAGGGGGGGCACATCACGGTTGTCGTGGCCGACGACGCGGGGAAGGTCGCCGTGGGGTTCCGCGACGACGGCGAGGGCATGAGCCTCGAGGCCCAGCGTCAGGCCCTCTTTCCCTTCTTCACCACGCGTCCCACGGGAACGGGCCTCGGGTTGCCCATCGTATCTCGCATCGCCGAGGCCCACGGAGGGCACCTGTCCATCGACAGCACACCGGGGGAGGGAACGACGGTCACCCTGCACCTCGACCGAAAGGGGCCCCGACGCCGATCGAGGGCGAGGTCGTGGCCCTGATGTACCCGCTCGCGCTCATCTATGCCGGCGCGCACGTGGCCCTCGGCTTCATCTTCGTCGTGGGCGCCCTCTTCTTCGTGCTCACCGCGCGCCGTCGCCCCTCCGACGGCGAGTATCTCTTCCTCGCGCTGAACAGCGCCGTGCTCGCCTTCTACGTGTCGATCGTGGCGTGGATCCACTGGCACCTCGGGGTCGGGGAGCCGGTGGCGTTGAACGCCCTGTTCGACGTCACCGCGGCTTCGGCCATGATCGCCGCCCCCTGTCTGCTCCACTTCGTCGTGCGCTACACGGGCTCGCTCGACGAGCGGAGGGTGATGACCATCGCGTGGGGCGCCACCATCGCTTTCCTGCTGGTGCTGCTCGGGGATGGCTACTGGGTCGCTCGCCCCCATCCGGTCTTCGTGTCGGTGCTGGGCTTCGAGACCCCAGTGCTCACGGGGCGGTTCGCTTGGGGGGCCTACGCGTTCATGGGTGCTACGACGGTGCTTCTCGGCGTCTGTTTTCGCAGGCTTTGGCGAGCCTATCGCGCGGGTCGAAAGGAGTGCCTCGCCGTGATGGGGGCCCTCGGCGTGGTGGCGCTCGCGGGAGTCAACGACGGTGCATTGTCTGCGGGCCTCATCACCACCTCCCCCGTGCTCGGGCCGGCCTTCGCCGTTCTCACCTACGTCATGGGGCACACCGTGCTCCAACGCTACGCGGGCTTGGCGCGAGAGCTGCAGCGGCGAGGAGGCCAGCTCGAGCGCCGCTCGATCGAGCTCGCGGCCTCGCTCGGCGAGCTGGAACGCACCCAAGCCGACCTGGTTCACAGCGAGCAACTGGCCGTGCTCGGTGAGTTCGCCGCCGTCATCACCCACGAGGTCCGCAACCCGATGCAGATCGTCAACAACGCCGTCAGCACGTTGCGGAAGATCCCGCAGGTGACCGACCACACCCGATCGCTG
>JAUHZF010000181.1 GCA_030426145.1 Polyangia bacterium | reverse complement strand
CGGCGTGGCGATAATGACGGCGGCGAAGCACCTGCATGCCACAGCGTTCGAGGATCTCCCGAACGATGCGCTGGTTGGCGAAGCTCAGGTGGTCGGGCAGGTCGAAGGGGCGGTGGTGGTGGCGCGCGGGCAGGCAGGCGCTGTCTCCGGTCTGCAGCACCAGGAGCCCGCCCGGGGCGAGCCATCGGGTCCAGGTACGGAGGCTCTCGATCGGGTCGGGGAGGTGCGAAAACACGTTGAGCGACGACAGCGCCTGCAGGCTCCCCGGGGACACCTCCCGCGTCGGAGCCACGTCGAGCCCACGGGCGCGGGCCGCCTCGGCCTTGGGCACACAGGGCTCGAGGCCCACGGGGCTCACCTCTAAGCTCGTCTGAAGGGCGACGAGGAACTCTCCGTGGCCGCACCCGACGTCGAGCCAGCTGCCGGAGGGTGGGGGCCAGCCCTCGAAGAGGTCGGCGAGCACGCTCTGGTAGCCTTCGACCTTGGCGTCGATGAAGTGGCCGACCCGATCGAGCACCACCTCGCCGCGGTGCAGGCCGCTCCGCATCTCTTCGGTGATCTCGTCGTCGCTCGGGCGGGGATTGACGTAGAGCAGCCCGCAGCCGTCGCATTTCACGAGCGAGAAGCCGTTCTCTTCGGCGTAGGGCCGATGGGCTCGGGTGCCGCAGTGGTAGCAGCCGACGGATTGCACGGGGTGGTTCTACACGCTTTGGCCAGCGCTTGCGGGTCGAGTTGAGTTTCCCTGCGCCTTGCGGCATGACGCACGGGTGAGCCAGCTGCCCCCCGCCGTCGTGCAGGTCCTTCGCCAGGTCGTGGCACGTGGTCAGACGCTGGTCGAGACCCTCGACCCGCCCCCGCCCGAGCCTCCGCTCGAGGACGCCGATCTCCCCGTGTACATGCACCCCGTGGAGTGGTCGCAGGTGCTCGCCGCCGTCTCCGCCCGCGCGCCCAAGCGCGTGCTGGAGTGGGGAAGCGGTGGCAGCACGCGGGCGCTGCTACGCCGGGTGCCGAGCATCGAACGGCTCGTATCCATCGAGCACGACCCGGATTGGTACAAGCGCGTCGAGACCCTCATCGACGACACGCGCCTGCACTACCACCTGGTCGAAGCGGCCGAGCCTTACGAAGGCCCCTTCGACGATGGCCCGCGCTTCGTGGCCTGGGTCGAAGAAGCCGAGCGGCGGCGCGAGATGTTCGACCGCTACATCGACCACCCCAGCGCCCTGGACGAGACCTTCGACCTCGTCATCGTCGACGGGCGCGCGCGACGCTTCTGCATCCCCGTGGGCTGGGCGCTGCTCGAGCCGGGTGGCGTGCTCATCGTGCACGACGCGCAGCGTGAGGCGTACCACCCCGCGCTCCGCGAGTGCGGCGAGCCCCTCTTCTTCGAGCCGTGGCACCAGGGCCAGGTCGCCCTCGTCGCCAAGCCGGTCTGAGCCGCTTCAGGCCGCCTCGGCCGCCTCGGCGCGGGCAGCGGCATCGATCCGGCTCTGTCGAATGGAGTCGAGCAAGCGTTTCACCTCGAAGGCGACGCCTTTCTTGGTGAAGAAGCCCGCCACCAGGTCGAGCAGGACCCAAAGCAGCAGTGCACCCCCGGTTCGGACCAGGGCGCCGACCCAGCCGCCGGGCGCCACCTGGGCCGCGAGGAGCATGCACCCCGTGAGCATGAGACCGGTGACGAGGGCGAGCCCATTGGTGCGCAAGACCTCGCCGAGCTTCAATTGCAGGAGCATGCGCAGCCCCACGATCCAGGTCGGCATGCAGGTGGTGATGGCGATGAGCACCACCCAGCACGCACCCTCGAGACCCCACTTGGCGGTGAAGGGCCAGATGAGACCCACGGTGCAGAAGAACCGAGGCAGGTTCATCTTGAAGTCGAGGTCGGGGCGCCCCGTCGCCTGGAAGACGGGGCCGGCGAGGGCTGCGATCGAGCGCACGAAGCCGCTGAGGGCGAGGATGCGCACGAGCGGCACGATGGCTTGCCACTTCGACCCGATGACGTAGGTCACGAAGTCGGGCACCCCGAGATAGATGAAGACCGTGACGGGGAAGCTCAAGAGGAGCGTGACCCGCATGACCTTGAGGAAGGTCGCCCTGAGCTCCTCGCGGTCGCCGCGCAGGCGGGCGTAGGTGGGTAGGCCGATGCGACCGATGACGTGGGTGATGTTGGTCGTGGGCGTGTTGCTGATCTTGTAGGCGAGCTCGTAGAGGGCGAGCGCCGCGACCCCGACGTACTTCGACACGAAGAGGTCGTCTCCGCGGGTGATGACGAAGCCGATCCAGGCCATGCCCGTGAGCCATTTGCCGTAGCCGATCAGCTCCTCGAGCTTGGCGCGGTCGAAGGCGATGCGAGGCCGGTAGGGATGCACCACGTAACTGATGACGAGTCCCACCGTGGCGCCGGCGAGGTGCCCCACCACCAGGGCCCACACGTTGCGGAAGATGATGATGGCGGGCAGGAAGATGGCGAGCTTCACCACGATGTGGGCGAGGCGCGTGAGGAAGAGGGTCTTGAAGTCGAGCTGACGGGAAAAGAAGATCGGCCCCACGTTGTGGGCCCCCTGCAGCAAGGCCGAGAAGCAGCAGGCCAGCATCAACAAGGGGAGCTCGGATTCGCCATAGAAGCCCCCGAGGGGATAGGCGAGCCCCGCCACCACGGCCGTGATGATCACGCCGCGAAGCAGGTGCCAGGTCCACGCGACGTCGAGGTAGGGCTCGACGTCGCTCTGGCGCTGCACGAGGGCCGAGTCGAAGCCGGTCTGGCTGAAGTGCTCCAGAATCGACAGCGTGAGGATCACGGTGGCCATGAGGCCGAAGTCGTGGACCGGCAGGAGCCGCGCGCCGACGATGCTCGTGACGAGGTTGGCCACCGCCTGGATGACCTCGCCCAGGGTCGAGAAGACCGACCCCGAGATGAGCACCCGGTTGACCTGCTGCGCCTTCATGCCCGCTCCAACGACGTCTCAGCCGAGGGCAGCCGTGACGGCCTCCATGAGCTGCGCCACGCGGCTGTCCCACGAGTTCTGCTCGGCGAGGGCGATGCGGCGCCCTCGCGCCGGATCGTCGGCGGCTTCGGCCAGGGCGTCATCGCACCGCGCGATGAAGGCGTTGGCGCTCTCGGCCACGCGGACCGCGTCGAAGTAGTCGCGCAACGAGGGGAGGGCAGAGATGACGACGGGTTTCCCCGTGGCGAGGAACTCGAAGAATTTGATGGGGAAGACGTACTCCGTGTAGCCGTTGATCCGGTAGGGGATGACGGCGACGTCGAAGGCCTTGAGGTAGGCCGGGAGCTCGGCGTAGCTCCGGTGCCCGAGGAGGTGGATGTTGGGGGCGGCTTCGAGGCCCGCCAGATCGGTGTCGGGATCGGCCACGCCCACCGGGCCGATGACCACGATGGCCGTGTCGGGGCGCGCGCGGGCGAGCGCGAGCAGCCAGTCGATGTCGAGCTTGTAGCCGCTGACGGCCCCCACGAAGCCGATGATGGGCCCCTCGATGGCGGCGATGTCTGCGGGAATGGTGGTGTCTTCGGCGCGCGCCTGGGCGAAGTGGGCAGCGTCGCCGACGTTGTGCACGAGCCGGGTCGCATCGGGGTTGAGGGACCGCTTGCGCTCGAAGAGCCCTCGGCTGGTCGTGAAGACGAGGTCGGCGGCCCGACACAGGTCGCGTTCGCGCTGCACGATCCAGCTCGGGTCGTCGCGGTACTCCGGGAAGGCGCTGTACTCGTCGACGCAGTCGTAGACGAGAAGCCGCGGAGACAGGCTGAGTGCGGCCCGTCCGTAGCCCGGGTGGTAGACCCAGACCACGGGGTCGACGATGCGGGCACGCTGCAGGTGTTGCCGCAGCAACCACAGCCGCCAGAGAAAATGCCCGGCGATCCAGGCCGGCCGCCCGATCTCGCTGAAGCGATGGTCAGGACCCGCGAAGTCGAGCACTTCGACCCCATCGCTGAGGGTGACCAGGGGCTCCCGCGGGTCGAAGTTACGCCACCACGGCTCGCCCCGCTCTCGGCGGCGGCGTCGCATCGAGCGCGGAGGAAAGGGGCCGAAGTTGACGTGCAGCACCCGGTGGTTCTTCGCCACCCGGCTCATGATGTGCTGCTTGTTCGTCCACATGCCGTCGTCCCAGCGCTGGGACGACAGGCACACGATGGTCTCGGTCACGGCTTCGAACCTCGCGGTGTCGGGACCCTAGTACAGGGTCCCAGGGAAGCAACCGGGGCGCCCGCCGCCGGCGACAGGGTTTGTTCACCCCCCGGGGGCAGACTAGGTTGTGCATTGGGGCGCGTCGCGTGTCCCGTCGGTGACCATGGCCAAGCCTCTCCTCATCTTCCCCGCGCACGACATCCGCACCGAGGGGCTCGCCTTCGACCGAGCACTGCCGACCAAGTGGCTGAAACGAGCGCTCGAGAGCGTCGAGGCGGCGCCGCGTGAGGAGCCGGCGCCGCGCGTCGCCGGACGACTGTCGCGCTCCGGGCAGGACATCGTGGTTCGGGGACGGGTCGAGGTGACGCTGGCCTTGCCCTGCGCGCGATGTCTTTCGCCCGCAGAGACCGCCATCCTCGGTGACCTCTCGCTCCTCCTCCAGCCCAAGCTCAGGGCCGATGCGCGGTCTCGCGGTGCCGCCGCGAAGGAATCTGACGAATACGAGTTCTCGCCCGGCGAGGCCGACCTCGACGTCTACGACGGGGAGACGGTCGTGCTCGACGACTTCGTACGGGAAGCGATCCTGCTCGAGGTCCCGACCTTTCCCCTGTGTCGAGAAGATTGCCCCGGACTGCGCGCCATGACCCCCGAGGTGTCTCGGGCGGAGGCTTTCGACCCGCGTCTTGCGCCGCTGTCGGCCTTTCGCAAGAAGGACGGGCCGGTGAGCATCGACGATCTCGTCGAGGCGGCGGCGGAGCGAGGCACGGCCATGGGGCGCAAGCCCGTGCTCCGCACGCACCACGGCGGCAAGGGCAAGGGCAAGCGCAAGAAGGGCAAGAAGTAGCCCCGCCTCGGCCAGGCTCATCCCGCCCTTTGGGAAAAGCCTGGACAAGATCGAGGTGAGGGACTATCTCCTCCGGTCCCACCCGGGACCTTTTTGGGTTTCCGGGCGATAGAGAGGCCCATCATGGCGGTTCCGAAGCGACGAAAGAGCTCCAGCAAGCGCGACATGCGCCGTGCCCAGCACGACAAGGTCACCCCCAAGCAGTTCGTCACCTGTCAGAACTGTGGAGAGATCGTGCTCCCGCACCGCGCTTGCGGTGCCTGCGGCTGGTACAAGGACCGCGTGGCGGTGGCCGTCAAGGAAGAGGCCTGATAGGTCTCTCCGGCCTTGGCCTCCTCTCCTTCCATTCCCATCGACACCCCCTCGGCATCGTCCCGAGGCGAGGTGATCGATCCCACGTGTCGGATCCTCGGAACGGGTCACTACGCGCCGGAGCGCGTGGTCGACAATGCCGAGCTCGAGAAACTCGTCGAGACGTCCGACGACTGGATCACGACCCGAACCGGCATCAAACGCCGTCACATCGCCGCCGACGGTGAGGTCACGAGCGACATGGCTGCGGCCGCGGGCCGTCGCGCCCTCGAAGCCGCGGGCCTGAACGCCGCCGACATCGACATGATCATCGTCGGGACGATCACGCCCGACACGCCCATCCCCGGCTGCGCCGTGCAGGTTCAGCAAAAGATCGGGGCGATGGACATTCCGGCCTTCGACATCGCCGCCGCTTGCGCCGGCTTCGTCTACGGCATGCAGATCGGCCAGCAGTTCATCACCTCAGGGGCTGCGCGCTGCGTGCTGGTCATCGGGGTCGAGCTGCTGAGCCGCGTGCTCAACTGGGACGACCGCACCACCTGTGTGCTGTTCGGAGACGGGGCGGGCGCGGTCGTGCTCGGACCGTCCGACCTCGAGGTCGACGGCGACGATGGGCAACGCGAGACCGGGAGGGCCGGCATCTTGTCGTGCGGGATCTTCACCGATGGCTCGCTGGCGAGTGCCCTCCACATCCCCGCCGGCGGCTCGGCGTCCCCGCTCGACGCCCAGAAGATCGGCGATCGCGAGAACAAGGTCCACATGGTGGGGAATCACGTCTTCCGCACTGCGGTGAAGAACCTCACGTCGTCGTCGGCCCAAATTCTCAAAGCGTCGGGGCTCACCAGCGCTCAGCTCGACTGGGTGGTGGCGCACCAAGCCAACATCCGGATCATCCACCAGGTGGCGAATCGGCTCGGATTCCCGCTCGACAAGTTCGTCATCAACATCGACGAGTTCGGCAACACGTCGAGTGCGTCGATCCCCATCGCGCTCGATCAGGCGGTACGCGACGGCCGCATCCAAAAGGGTCAGCACGTGCTCATGTGCGCCCTCGGCGCCGGGATCAGCTGGGGCGCAGCGCTCCTGCGGATGTGAGCCGGCCAGTAGACGGTCTTTCGCCGAGGGATTGGCGACCGTCTGTCTAGGGTCAAACGTCTCACCAAGTCCCACACTGTGGGGCAAGTGGCTGTACTGTCACGGGTTTTTTCCCTCGTAGGCGTTGTCGCGCAGAGATTCGTCGTGCGACGATGGGCGATCGTTGGGGATCGGTTTCTCGACTCTCCGGCTTGGCTGATTGGGATGTTGCTGCCTCGATTCATGGGTCGTGGCGCGAGCGGTGGTCTGGTCCACCGCGGCGCTGCTCTTTCACTGTCCACCGCCGCCTTGGTGGCTGGTCTCGTCTACGCGCCGACGGCCATCGCGCAGGAGCCGGCCGCGTGCCTCTCCACCGATCCCGGGGATTGGCCGGCGCCGGCGCGTCCGTACTTCATGCTCGTGGTCGACACGTCGGGCTCGATGACGGCATGCACGACGCCGCCGACGAACTACCCGACGGAGTGCAACCAGAACGCGGCGGGCTACTCGCTCAACTCGTGCGGTCTGGTGCCCAACCGCATCAACGACGCCAAGTGCGCTCTGCAGCAGACGGTTCTCGCCTTCGGTGGACAGGTCAACTTCGGCCTCTCGACCTTCGGCACGTTCCTCACCAACTGCAGCGCCGGCGCGTGTCAGAGTGACTGCGGGACCCCGAACGGCGGAAGCTGCGGCAGCGACATCTACGGCTGCACCTTCAACGCCTTCCCCGGGACCAACAGCACCTGCGGCAACACCCCCGACTGCGATGCGGGTGCGGGGCCGGGCGCGCCCAACTTCGCGGAGGACGCCTGGCTCAACGGCGGCAACATCGTCGTTCCCATGCAGCAGGACCCCTGGTGGACGGGCAACCCCGTCGCCGACAACACCAACGACCTCCTCGAGTGGTTCGACGGCGATTGCACCGGCAGCAGGGAGCTCTTCGCTGGCGGCAGCACCCCCATCAGCGGTGCCTTGCAGACGGCAGCGCAGTACCTCCGTGCGGGCTGGAACCCGAACTGGAGCGAGAGCAACTACTGCCCCAGCATCACCTACGCCTTTCCCACGCCCCTCGACGTGCAGGACCGCGAGTGCCGCAGCATCAACGTCATCTTGGTGACCGATGGTGACGACACCTGCGCGGGTCAAACCGCGGCCGAGAATGCTGCGACCGACCTCTTCCAGAACGGGGTCACCCTCGGGACCAAGAATTGGCCCGTCCGCACCCACGTCATCCAGTTCGCCGGCGGCAACACGGCCAACACGGATGCCATCGCCAACGCGGGCGGAACCGGCAGCTCCATCTTCGCCACCAACGAGACCCAGCTCGCGCAGGCGCTCGCGAACATCGTCGCGAGTGCGGTTCAGCCGGAGACCTGTGACAACGGCGACAACAACTGCAACGGCTGCACCGACGAAGGCTACAAGCACTACTGCAACCAGAACCAGACCTGCTGCGCGTGGAGCAATCAGACCCAACGCGACGCTTGCCTCGCCAACTACGAGGCGTCGGTCATCAACAGTCCGCCCAACGGCGACGTGACGCTGCTGCCCTGCACCACGCCCACCCAGCAGACCCAGCCGTCGAACTGGCTCTGTTACAACCCGGGCGACGTTTGCGACAACACCGACAACAACTGTCAGGACGGTACGGACGAAGGGCAGACCAAGTGCGGAAGCCCGCTCTCGTGTCCCACGACCGAGATCTGCGACGGCCAGGACAACGACTGCGATGGCCAGACCGACGAGGGCAACGTCTGCGCGGGCTGCGTTCCCAGTCCCGAGGTGTGTGATGGTTGCGACAACGACTGTGACGGCGTGGCCGACAACCCGCCCCCGGGGGGCTTCGCCACGCTCGCTTGCGGTCTTGCGACCCCGGCGAACTGCGTCGGCACGATCGCCTGTCAGGCGCCCCAGGCCGTGCCCACCGGCACCTGCGCACCAGGCGCCGGCTACGGATCGTGTAGCAACAACCCCCAGCCCGAGGTCTGCGATGGGGTCGACAACAACTGCAACGGCCAGGCAGACGAGGGCATCATCTCCACCGCCTGTGTGCCTCCGACCCATCCCCCGGGCCTCGACTACGGTCCCAACAGCGTCTGCCAGCAGGGCAGCACGGCTTGTGTGAACGGCGCCACCGTCTGCCAGGGCGGCGTGGGTCCGCAGAATGGCGAGATCTGCAACGGCATCGACGACGACTGCGATGGCCAGATCGACGAGGGCCCCGTCTTCGGTGAGGGCATCTCCTGCGGCATCAACAACCCGCCCTGTTCGCCCGGCACGACCGCCTGCGTGAACGGCGCCTTGGTTTGCCAGGGTGGGGTGGGGCCGCAGAACGAGATCTGCGACGGTCTCGACAACGACTGCGATGGCAACATCGACGACGCGCCGCTCGCCGACGCCCCTGGTCCCGGCATGACGGGTTGCTGGAACCTGCCCGGCAACTGCTGCACCCACCAGGGTCTGTCGTGGTGTCCGCCGGCGGGCGGAAGCTGCAACGGCACGGGCACGCTCAACGCGCCCTGCAACGCGGGCACGCTCACCTGTCAGGGCAGCCTCGGCTGGGCCTGCATCAACGACGTGCCCCCCGCGGGTGAGGTCTGTGACGGCCAGGACAACGACTGCAACGGCATGATCGACGACGGCAACCTGCCCAACGTCGGTGGCACGTGCGGCACCAACATCGGTGAGTGCTCCCCGGGTACCTTCGCCTGCGTCAACGGTGCCCTCGACTGCGTGGGCGACGTGGGACCGCAGCCCGAGGTCTGTGACGGTCTCGACAACGATTGCGACACCGTCAACGACAACGGCATCCCCAACATGGGGCCGTGCACGCCGACCTACGACACCAACCAGTTCCCCGGTCCGCGCAACAATCCCCCCTGCCAGGACGGGCTGCTCGAGTGCGACGGCATGGGCAACTTCGTCTGCGTCGGCGGCGTGGGGCCGCAGGCTGAGGTCTGTGACGGTCTCGACAACGACTGCGACACCAACATCGACGAGAACGGGTCCCAGCCCGACGGCATCGACGGGTCGCCCAACCCATTCCCACCGCCCAACGCCAACATCGGCGACGCGTGCAACGACACGCAGGGGACCTGCGAGCCCGGCATCTACAGCTGTCTCAATGGGCTCTTCGCGTGCCTCGGCGGGCAGGGACCGGTGGTCGAGACCTGCGACTGCGAGGACAACGACTGCGACGGCACCTCCGACGAGCCTCCGGGCCAGGGAGAGCCGCCGCTCTGCAGTCCGGGCAAGGACTGCATCAAGAACGCCAACTACTGCCAGTGCGCCGAGCCGTGCGGGGGAGGGGAGTTCCCCTGTCCTGCCGGTCAGGTCTGCGTGACGGTGGAGATCCAGGGCAGCATGGGTCAGATGGCTCAGTACTGCGTCGTCGACTACGACGCGCAGTGCGGCGACTGCTCGCAGAAGTCGGCGATGGACGGGATGAACAACGTCATCTGCGCCCCTGCCGGCACCGACCCGCCCAACTGCAACAACACCCCCGAGTGCATCTGCAAGGGGCCGGCGGGCTGCACCGAACCGTGCAACGGCGTCGACTGCTCAGCGGGCAAGGTCTGCAGCAACTTCGGGCCCAACCCCGGCACCTGTGTCGACGATATCTGCTACCTCACCGGGTGCGCAGGCTGCGACATGGCGTGCAGCAACGGGTCGTGTCTGCCCAACCCCTGCGCCAACAACAACTGCCAGCCCACCGAGGTGTGCAAGCCGAGTCAGGACTTCACCACCTTCACCTGCGTGGGCAGCTGCGCCGGGGTGACCTGCCCCGCGGGCGAAGTCTGTCGCGACGGCACGTGTGAGCCGACCTGCAACCCGGAGTGTCCGATGGGTCAGGTCTGCAACGAGGCCAACCAGACCTGCGTGCCCAACCAATGCACGCCGGACAGCTGTCCCAACGGCGCCTACTGTGACCCGGTCACCGGCGTCTGCGGCGACTACCCCTGCGAGGGGGTCATCTGTCCCGACGGCCAGGTCTGTCAGGACGGGAGCTGCTTCGAGGACACGAACGTCGGAACCGGCGGCGGTGGAGGCGCCGGTGGTGCCACGGGCTCGGGTGGCTCTGCGACCACCGGGACGGGCGCCACCACGGCTGGTGCCGGGGGCGCCGACACGCCCAAGGGCGTCTTCGGGCTGCCCTCGGGCGGCGGCGGCTGCGCCTGCGAGACGGCGGGAGCCACCTCGTCGAACGACGACTGGCATTGGCTCGGAATGATGGGCCTCGGCTTGGTCATCGGTCTGCGACGTCGCCGCGAGGAGGGCTCGGCATGAAGATGACCCTGCTCATGCGCCTCGGTGCGCTGGTTGGTCTCGTCGGTCTCGGCGCCTCCCTCACGGCTTGCGAGGACGACGCCTTCTGCTTCAGCGATTGCGGGGAGGGCGGCGGCGCAACGGGTAGCGGCGGAGCCTCGAGCACGAGCTCGGGGCTCGGCGGCGACATCTTCGTCACCTCGTCGAGCGCCGGGGGGAATACCGGCTGCGAGCTCACCAATGGCGGCGTCGAGATCTGCGACGACGTCGACAACGATTGCGACGGCGAGGTCGACGAGGACTTCGACTTCAACGGGATCCAGCACTGCGGGACCTGCGCCAACAACTGCTACACCCAACTGCTCAACGCCGACCCGGCCAGCATCACCTGCACCTGGGACGGCATGGCCGGCAACCCCGGCGTCTGCGCCTTCACCGATTGTGCGAGCGACTACTTCGACCTCGATGGCGACGGCCAGAGCTGTGAGTACTACTGCATCCAAACCGCCCAGGACGACGCCGACTGCAACAACCGCGACGACGACTGTGACGGGGTCAAGGACGAGGACGTCGACCTCTGCAACGACGCGTCGAACTGCGGCGCGTGCGGTCGCAACTGCAGCGTGGTGAACGGCACCGGTAAGTGCACCCCCACGCCGATGCAGATGTGCACGCCGGCCAACACCCAGTGCGAGATCGACTTCTGCGAAGACCTCGACAACGACAACCTGCCGGACTTTCACGACCTCGACGGGCTCTACTCGACCGGATGTGAGTACCCCTGCGAGATCACCAATGGTGGCATCGAGATCTGCGGTGATGGCATCGACAACGATTGCGATGGCCTCATCGATGGCGCCGACAACCTCGCGGGCGACCCGCAGATCGGCCAGCCCTGCTTCGGCGATCCGGATGGTCTCTGCGCCACGCTCGCGCACCAGGGCACGACGGCCTGCGTGGGCGGCCAGGTGGTCTGCACCGGCGCCAACGTCCTCGACGAAGACGACGTGGCCGAGACCTGCAACAACGTCGACGACGACTGTGACGGCACGGTCGACGACAACCCCACCGACGCCGGCAACTCCTGCGGTGTGAGCAACGTCTTCCCGTGCACGCTCGGCAGCGAGCAGTGCATCAATGGCGCGCTGGTGTGTGTGGGCAACGTCGACCCTCAGCCCGAGACCTGCAACGGCGCCGACGACAACTGCAACGCGGTCATCGACGACAACCCGACCGATGCTGGCGGCGCCTGCAACGTTCCTCCTGCCCCACCCATGGGGGCGAGCTCTCCGTGCATGCCGGGCGTGCTCACCTGCTCCGGGGGGGTGCTCGCTTGTTCGGGCGATGTGGGCCCGACCAGCGCCGTCGACGGCTGTAACATCGACGCCAACTGTGACGGGCAGCTCACGGGCCAGCCGGACCTCCAGTCCGACGTCTCGAACTGCGGGTCGTGTGGCAACGACTGCTTCGCCGGTGCGGTGAACAGCGACTGGGCCTGCAGCGGCGGCATGTGCCAGTTCAACGGCTGTCTGCCCAACTTCTACGACCTCGACAACAACCAGACCTGTGAGTACGGCCCCTGTGTCGTCACGGGCAGCGAGGTCTGCGATGGCATCGACAACGACTGCAACGGGGTGGTCGACGACGTCTCGTCGACGCCGACGCCGGTCGACGTCTGCGGCGTCTCTCCGGCGGCGACGCGCCCGGAGTGCACCACCGGCGTCACGGTGCAGTGCACCGGCGGCAGCTGGCAGTGCACCTTCCCGGCTGGCGTCTGCGGGCCCAACTGCGCCTCCGCGACCGAGATCTGCGACAACCTCGACAACGATTGCGACGGCAGCTTCAACGAGAACGTGTCCAACTTCGGTCTCGCCTGCACGAGCGACGCCGGCTTGCCGCCGCCCGGTCACGGTGCCTGTCAGACCACGGGCACCATCATCTGCGATGGCCCCAACGCTACGCAGTGCTCGGCCACCAAGGCGAGCTGCACCTTGCTCCCCGGCGGGTGTGAAGAGCACTGCGACGGGGTCGACAACGACTGCGACGGCCTCGTCGACGAGGACTACACCGACAAGGGCAGCGACCCGGCTCACTTCGTGAGGCCCGACGTGACCCAGGTCGCGGGCAACCTTTGGGTCTTCTCCTACGAGGCGAGTCGTCCCGACGCGGGACCGCTCACCCCAGGCAACGGCAACGGCTACTTCTGTACCGGCGCCGGGTGTCCGGCCGGCATCCCAGCGGCCCCTCCCGGGGAGCCTCTGGACGAGACCATCGCGTGCTCGGTGCCGGGTGTGCTGCCCTGGTTCAACGTGTCCCCGGTCGAGGTCGAGCAGGCGTGTGACGCCATCGGCGGCTTCATCTGCGACGTGAACGACTACGTACTCGCCTGCGAGACGCCGTCGACCTGCGACTGGGGGTACAGCCCGCGGGGGGGGGCGTGTCAGACGGCGGCGAACGGCGGGAAGTACTGCAACCTCGGCGGCTACGACTTCGACCCGATGACGGCCGGCGACCAAGATGGCCTGCTGGCCACCGGTTCGCCGCTCCTATCCCAATGTGGTGCGGACTGGTCGGGCCTCTTCGGCAACACCGATCCCACCATCTTCGACCTCACGGGCAACCTCCGCGAGATCACCAAGGAGGGGTCGAACATCTACCCGCTCATGGGTGGCGCCTACAACACGCCCTCCGAGTTTGGGGCGACCTGCAACTTCGACTTCTACGTGGTCGACCAGAGCTTCAAGCTGCTCGACACCGGCTTCCGGTGCTGTTTCTCGAGCGACCCCCGGTTGTAGACGTAAAGCGTCAAAAAGCGGTTGCCCCTCACCCGAGGGGTCTGCTACCTATTCGCCCCCTTCGCCGCGGGTTGCGTGGCGAAACCCCGAACCCATCTCTTAGGCCGCACTCGGCGGCACGGATAGCGACATGCCCAGCCCCCTCAGCATCGTGAAAGAGCGCTTCGAGTCCAAAGCGAAGCTCATCGAGGCCGTCGAGAAGCTCATGACGGACGAACTCTGGATGGATCGGCTCAGCTCGGACCGCGGGGGCGCCAAGGGTCTCAAGCAGGTGTCGAACCAGAAGCTCATCCGGCTCCACGACACCTTCACCGAGGTGAAGGAGAAGTTCGGGACCCGCGAGAAGCTCATCGACGCCGTGCTCGAGGCCGAGAACCGCAGCAAGGACGAAGGCTACAAGCAGCGTCTGCTCAAGCACCCCGTGCCGCGGCTCTACGACCAGTACAAGAGCGCCACCAAGCGCGCCGCTCGGACGTCGGCTTAGTTCGGGGAGAGCCGAGTTTCGGGGCGGGGGCCTAGACGTAGCGTGCCGGCGCGAAAGCTCCTCCGCTGGCACGAGCAGGCTTGGCTCGTCTTCAGCAAAGACCTGCGCGTCGAGCTGAGCAACGGAGAGATCACGACCACCAGCGGCTTTTTCGCCGTGCTCGTGGTCGTCATCGGCTCGCTGTCCTTCTACGGCGGACCCGACGCGCCGGTCTTGGTTGCGCCCGGCGTGATCTGGGTCGCGGTGGCCTTTGCGTCCATCTTGGCCCTGAGCCGAACCTGGCAGCGCGAGCGCGAGAACGATGCCCTGAGCGGTCTCTTGTCGCTGCCCTTGTCGCGGTCGGCGATCTTCGTGGGCAAGGCGCTCGGCGTGGCGGGCTTCGTGGCCACCATCGAAGTCCTCGTCATCCTGCCGACCTTGCTCCTCTTCAACATTCCACCGGGACCGGTGCTGCCCGGCCTGCTGGTGCTTTGTGTCGGGGCTACCCCGGGGATCGCCGCCGCGGGCACGCTCTTCGGCGCCATGACGGTGCGCACAGGCGCGCGTGATCTGGTCTTGGCGGTGGTTCTCTTTCCGCTGCTTGCACCCACGCTGCTCGCCGCCGTGGCCGGAACGCGGGAGCTCTTCATGGAGACGACCCAGGCCGCACTCGGCGATTACGTCATGCTGATGAGCATGTTCGGCTTCATCTTCGTCACCGGCGGCGTGGGCCTCTTCGGGAGCCTCATCGAGGGATGAGCGAGACCGTCGCGCTCTTCGGAGGGAGCTTCAATCCCCCCCACATCGGTCACGTGCTCGCCGTGGCCTACCTGCTATCGGCGACGGAAGTCGACGGCGTGTGGGTGGTGCCCGTGTTCAACCACGCCTTCGGCAAGGACCTGGCCGGCTACGACCAGCGTCGCGTGATGTGTGAGCTCGCCTTCGGCTGGTTGCCGGGGGTGCGCATCCTCGACATCGAGCGGGAGCTCGGCGGCGAAAGCCGGACCCTGTTCACGGTCGAGGCCCTGCGTGAGCGCCATCCCGACGTTCAGCTCAGGTTGGCCATCGGGTCCGACGTGCTCGACGACCTGCCGCAGTGGCATCGCTTCGATCGCATCGCCGAGCTCGCGCCCCCCATCGTGCTGGGCCGGGCGGGGCATCCGCATCCGGATGCGCCGCTCGCGGTGCTGCCGGAGGTATCGAGCACCGAGATCCGCGCTGTGGCGCAGGCAGGCGAGCCGCTTGCGGGCAAGGTCTCGAAGGCGGTGGAGGCGTTCATCGTCACCCAAGGGCTCTATCGGCCGTGAGCCTCGACGTCGCCATCATCGGGCGGGGCAAGGTCGGTCGCGCCCTCGCCGAAGCCCTGTCTCCGGTGGCCCACCGAGCCGGTCGGGATGCGCCGGTCGACATCCGGGCCGACGTGGTGATCTTGGCCGTGCGAGACGGACAGCTGCCCGACGTGGTGCGGGCCTACGCCAGACACCTGAAGGCGGAGGTGGTGTTGCACGTTGCGGGCGCGGTCGGGCCCGAGGTGCTCGTGCCGTTTCGGCCCCTCGCGCTCGGGCAGTGGCACCCGGTGCTCTCGTTCGTCGACGCGCAGGTGACGTGGGAGGGGGCGGCGGCGGTGATGACCGGCGATGCGGCCGCGATCGCGATGGGGCGTCGCCTGTGTGCGTCGCTGCACATGGTTCCCATCGAGCCCGCCACGGAGATCGATCTCGCGCTCTACCACGCGGCCCTGGCCCTGAGCGCAAACGGCATGGCCGCGCTCGCAGCCAGCGCGGAGCGGTTGTTGGGTCGGGCAGGGGTGCCGCCCGAACAGGCGGCGACGGTGCTGGGGCCCTTGCTCGCGTCCGTCGCGCGAAACGTGGGCCGGGTCGGGGCCGATTCGGCGATGAGCGGGCCGGTTCGCCGCGGTGATGCGCCGACGATCGCTCGCCACGTGAGGCGGCTCGAGCAAGTGGCTCCCGAGGAGCTTCCGACCTACCGCGCCTCGGTTCGCGCTCAGCTGGCCATCGCAGAGCGTCTCGCGGAAGCCTCCCCCGAAGCCCTGCGCGATGTTGGGTCGCTCGTGGGTGACGATGTGGGTTCAGTGACGGTGAAAGAAACCGACGAGGGCGGCAAAGCGTAGTGCAAATGCGGTCTCGTGGCCGCGTTTTGGGCAGGATCGTTGTCCCCTCATAGGCTACAATGTGGCATCGGAATGACGCTTGGCAGGCGTCTTCCTCTCACGCGCAATTCTTTCGCCCAAGCGCGTGGGGTGGGGTTGGCGGGCTCCTTCAGGGAGGGGGAGCGCGCATCGGGGACCCTCGGGCACCGTGCTGTCAGCACATTGCATGGGAACGTGAATCAGTGACCGTGACCGAACCATTTTCACAGGCCGTCGCCACCTCCCCACAATCGGAGTCGGCGGTCTCGAGCGCTTTCGTGCAGCTCGACGACACCTTCCAGCAGACGGGTGTGTTCGGGGTCGTGCGCATCTCAGCCGAAGAGAACGCCTTCTCTGCCCTGGGACGCCACGCCACCCGCCGCTCGAGCCAGCTGGGCCGCCGGGCTTTGGTCATCGACGCCGGCCCAGACGACGCCTGGCGTGAGCTCGCGCGCCAGCTCGCCGTACCCATGGCGGGTGACCCCACGACGGGCAACCGCGTGCATCCCGTCGACGTCGGGGGCGAGCTCGCCCGGGCGCTCACGGGCTACGTGCTCGTCGTGTGTGAGCGAAGAGGAACTGCATGGGGCCGTGCCGTGGCCCAGCGCGTGGCGCAGCTCGCGGGCGAGGCGGAGCGTCGTCTGCTTCTGGTTCGTGTCCGCTCACACCAACGCGCCCAGCAGGAGAACGCGCTGCGTCGCACGCCCAGCCAGGGGGAAGGGCTCGACATCGAGCTCGAGCTCGGCCACCTCACCCGCGAGGATGCGCGTCGGTGGTGGAGCGCCGTCGTCAGCGAGGACACGTTCCTCGCCCAGCCGCAGCTCTCTCGACTCGGCGTGGTCGACCAGTGGTGGGAGGTCACGCGGCAGGACGGGGTGCGCGCCAAGGCCATCCCGGCCGACCTCAGCCCCGAGGCGCTGAGCTTGCTCAGCGGTCTCGGCGCGGCAGAGCAGGCCCTCACGCCGGCCCAGGTCTCCAACCTCGTGTCCGCGTCGCGCGCGGGCGAGGTCGCCGATGAACTGGAGCGTCACGGATTGATCCGCCGTGGTGGCGACGGATCGTCGTGGCTCAGTGATGGTGTGACCGCACCTGCGGCCGACGATGGGCTCCGGCGTGATCTGGCCCGTGTCCTGGAGGGCTCCCGCGCCGACGGGTGGTCTCTCATGCGGGCGGCAGAGCTGATGGCGGCGATCGACGGAGAGCTCGACGCAGCCCAACGCCACGCCTTCGCCGGTCTTCGGGCCATGGGCGACGTCACCGCGCGGCGTGACCTCTGGGAGCGCTGGGAGACCATCGTCGAACGCCAGGACGTGGAGCGGCGGCTGTCGCTGCTGGTTCGCAGCGCCGAGCTGGCGCTGAGCCTCGGTGACGGCGATCGCGCCGACGTGCTCGCGCGGGCAGCGATGGGGATCGACGCGCAACGCTTCGACGTCCTGTTGCTGCATGGACGCTCCAGCCACGCCCGGGGCGACGTGACGGCGGCCGCGCTCTCGCTCACGCGCGCGCTGCAATCCGCCGCGAACGAGGGCGACCGCGCGCAGGCGGCTGGGTTGCTGGCCCAGGCGCGCTACATGGCCGGTGACCGCGACCTGGCGACCAAGTACGCCGGGCAGGCCATCGAGAACGGCGTCGAGGCATGCACGCGGCTCGAAGGCCGCAACGTGTTGGGCAAGCTGCTCCTGGCCCAGGAAGCGTGGCTCGAGGCCGAGCGGCACTTCGCAGAAGACGCCTACGAGGCGGCCACGGCTGGGCTCCGTGAAGCCGAGCTTCGGGCGCGCCTCAACCGCGCCATCGCGGTGCTCTACCTCGGTCGGCGCGACGAGGCGCGCGGCATGCTCGACGAGATCCGAGCCGAAGGCGAACGGCGTGGCGTGCCGCAGGCGGTCGCTTTCGCCTTGTCCAACCTCGCGGCCATCGCGATCCTCAAGCACGAGTACGCCGACGCGCTCGACCTCTCCGAGCGGGCCATCGAGGTCAGGCGTCGCATCGGCGACTGGCTCGAGCTCGTCGTCCCCATGACCAACCTCGCCGAGCTGCGGCTTCGCCTCGGACTCATCGACGAGGCGGAGCAGGGGCTGCGCCTCGGGCTCAACGGCTACCTCGACGGGCTCCCGTCGGTTCGCTACGCCCACATCGCGAAGGTCATCGCCAACGTGCATCTCGAGCGGGGGCAGACCGCGCTCGCGGCGCAGGAGGTGGCGACCGCCATCAGTGGTGCGAGCGGCAGCGGCGAGCATCCCGTCCTGGCCGACTGTTACCGGCTCTCCGCCGCCATCGCGCTCGAAGACGGAGACATCGAGCGGGCTTCGACCGGGCTCGATCGCGCCGCCAAGCTCCGTCAGACGGCCTTCGGCGAAGCGGAGCTGGCGGTGCTGCGGGCGCGCCACGCCCGCGCGGCGGGGCAGACGTACCTCGAGCTGGCACGAGAGGCGCTCGACCGAGCCCAGGACGCGGATGACCCCGAGTCTTTGCGTGCGGCGCACGTGCTCCTCGTTCACGCGCTACGCGACGAGGAGGGCGACGAAGCGGCGGCCGATAGCCATCTGCAAGCTGCGGTCGCGCAACGGGATCGGGTCTCGGCCACGCTGCCCGCGGGCTTGCGGGCGCGCTACCTCGAGCGCCGAGCGCTGGCCGAGCTCGCGGAGCTCGAGCGCGGATTCATTCCCACAGAACTGGCGCCGGTCACGCAGCCGTCTGGCCGACCGGCCCGTGAGGTCACGCCGCGACGTCGACTCCTCGTCGGCGATTCGCCGGCCATGCGTGCGCTGCGCGCGACCGTCAAGCGGGTAGCGGCCACCGATGCCACGGTGCTCATTCACGGCCCCACCGGCTCGGGCAAGGAGCTCGTCGCCGAGGCCGTGCACCGCGACAGTCAGCGCCGCGGTGGTCCGCTGGTGAAGGTCAACTGCGCGGCGCTGGTCGAGACGCTGCTCCTGAGCGAGCTCTTCGGCCACGAGCGCGGCGCGTTCACGGGCGCATCGAGCCGCCGACGCGGGCGCTTCGAGCTCGCCGAGGGGGGCACGCTCTTCCTCGACGAGATCGGGGACATCTCGTCGCGTACACAGGTGGCGCTGCTTCGCGTCCTGCAAGATGGAACCTTCGAGCGGGTGGGCGGCACGACCCAGCTCCGCTCGGATGTGCGCGTCGTGTGCGCCACCCACCGTGACCTCAAGTCGATGGTGGAGCGCGGGGAGTTCCGCGAAGACCTCTACTACCGCCTCTGCGGCATGGTGGTCGAGGTGCCTGCGCTCAAGGAGCGTCTCGACGACCTCGACGACCTCTCGCAGGCTTTGCTCACGGTGGCCCAGCAGCGCAGCGGGATCCGTCCGCTCCCGCTCAGCGACGACGCGCTTCGGCTCATGCAGCGGCACGACTGGCCGGGCAACGTGCGTGAGCTCGAGAATGCCCTTCGTGCGGCCGCGATCTTTGCTTCTGGCGAAGAGATCGAGGCCAAGGACCTCATCGACCACGTGGAGTCGTTGCGCCATCTCGGGGCAGCGGGGGAGAGCCACGCGGGCCGCTCGGACAGCCTCGCTCCGCCACCGTCCTTGGCTCCAGGGCCCGCGAGCCAGGCCTTGCCGGCGCCACCTTCGTTGTCGGGCCTGGCCGCCCCCGCCAGCTCCAGCGAGCTGGTCTACTCCGAAGTGAAGAGCGGCACGAGCTTGGCGGACATGAAGCGACAGCTCGAAAAAGAATGCATCACCCGTGCGTTGATGGATACGGGGGGCAACATCACCAAAGCTGCAAAGGTGC
>JAUHZF010000180.1 GCA_030426145.1 Polyangia bacterium | reverse complement strand
CTTTGGCGACGCGGCTTGCGTTTGCGCGGGCGATGGACGCCCGTGGTGGTGAGTGTCAGCGGCCCCCCCGGGATCGGAAAGAGTCGCCTCGCGCGCGAATTCATCAAGCAGCTGGGTGATCGTCGCCAATCTCTGCCGCCGGTGACCGAGCCCTCGGCGGGGATCAAAGACGCCATCGCGGCGGTCAGCGCCGACAAGCCACTTCAAGGCGTGCGCATCGTGCGGGCTCGCTGCGAGGCTTATGGCCGCAGCCGTGCGCTGGGTACGGCGGCGGATGCGCTCACCGATCTGCTGGGCATCCCCAAGGGTGCGAAGGCCAAAGACATTCGCGCCGCCATCGAGCCGCTCGAGCTCGTCCACGACGAAGGCGGACTGCTCGCGAGCCTGCTCGGGGGTGAGGCCTTCGGGGTGGAGGTCGATCCCCAGCGCGCACGCGACATCCTCTACCTCACGATGACCGAGCTGGTGCGCAAAGTCGTCGAGGACAACCCCTGCCTCATCGTGCTCGAAGACCTGCAGTGGTCCGATCCCGAGTCGGTCGCTTGGTTCGACCACCTCTTGAGCCGGGTGATGGGGCAGCCCTTGATGATGCTCGTGCTCGCGCGACCGTCGTTCTGGCGGGACGCCCCGCGCCGCTTCGCCACCCAAGATCACGTGCGCGTGGAGCTGCGTCCCATCCCCCGGCGGGCCACGATGCGCATCGCACGCGCGGTCATGGGTTGTGAGGAGGGCGATCCGGCCCTCGAGCAGGTCGCGCGTCAGGCCGCCGGGTCACCGCTCTTCGCCGAAGAGCTCGCGCGGGTTCTCGCGCGCGGGCAGGCGGTGGCTTCGGTTCCCACCATCGAGGCGGCGATTCAGGTCAGCCTCGACGCGCTCGAGCCCCCGGACCGGGACGCGCTCGTCCGGATGAGTGTCTTCGGGTTGTCGTCCTGGAATCGCGGGTTGGCCGCGCTCGGGGTCGAAGAGCCCATGGAACGGGTGGAGGCGCTCATCAACGCCGACCTCGTCGTCGAGCAGGCCATCGCTCGCTTCGGGGACACCCGCGAGTTCTGGTTCAAGCACGCGCTGGTTCGCGACGTGGCTTATGCCTCCGCAAGCGAGACCATGCGGAAGGAGAGCCACGCTCAGGTCGCCGCGTGGCTCGCAGACGTCGGGGAAGACGCCGCGACCGTGGCCGAGCACTACGACCTCGGCGAGCAGCACGAGCTCGCGGCGGGCTACTGGGAGCGCGCTGCACGCCGCGCGCTCACGGCCAACGCCCTCACCGATGCGGTGAAGATGGCCGACCGTGCGCTCACCTTCGCCGACGATCCACGCCATGCCTTTGCGCGGGCCACGCTGCTCGACGAGATCTACTCGCGTCTCGACGAGCGCGCCGCGGAGCGCTCGGAAGCCATCATGGCCATGGCCGACAACGCCTTCGACGAGGCCAGCGAGGTACGCACCGAAGGAGCACGGGCCCGCTACGACCACGCGCGTTCGGCCGGCGTCGACGTCGAAGCGCGGCTCCTCGAGACGGCGCGACGCTCGGCCGAGCTCGGCATGACGGACGAGCAGGCGCGCTGCCTCGCGACACTTGCGACCCGCTACGCCTACGCGGGCGACCTCGCGATGGCCGAAGAGGAGGCCCATCGACTCCTCGAGCTGGCCGACAGCGGTGTCCCCCCTGCCGCGGTGGACGCGTGGCAGGCCCTCGCGGTGGTGCGCCAGACCCGCGGTGAGCTGGCCGCTGCCCTCGACGCGCGCCGAAATGCGGCTCGGGCAGCCCGCCTCGCCGGACTCAAGCAGCGTGAGGCCATGCTCACCATCAACCTCGGCTTCGCCCTCACCACCATCGGCGCCCGTGACGAGGCCCGGCGCGAGATCGAAGCGGGGATCCAGATGGCCGAGGAGATCGGCAGCGCGGGCACGGTGCGTCTCGGTCGCATGATCCTGCTCGGGTGGGCCGGGCATTTTGGGGCGCGCGATCCGTCGCTCGACGACGCACTGCTCGAGCCTCGCAGCGCGGCCGATGAAGCCGCCACCGGCGCCTGGATCGTCAAGGACCGCGTGACCTTGGGGGTGCTTTTCTACCGCGGGTGTGAGCTCTTGCTGCGCGACGAGCGCTCCGACCTCGGTCGAGCGCGCTCCCTCCTGCAGATGTCGGCCGAGGCCTATCGCCAAACCGACAACCGCGACGTCCTCCCCGTCGCCCTCGGCTATTGGGCTGAGGCCGAGCGTCGGCTCGGTGAGCTCGAGTCGGCCGCCAACATCGCCAAGGAGGCGGCCGACCTCGTCGAAGCGGGAGCGCCATCGCTCCTCAACGAAGCCATCATCTACCTCGCGCTGCACGGCGCTCGGGTCGACCTCGGCGATCTCGTCGGGGCCCACCGCGCCGTCGAGCGTGGCATGCAGCCGCTGCTGAGGCGGGTTCGAGGTCTCCGTGGCACCGAGTACGAGCGGGCCTTCCTGGCCCTGCCGCTCAACGCGCAGCTCATCGAAGCGGCCGATGCCCACGCCTGTCTGCCGGACGAGCTGGAGCAGATCATCGATACGTGACGATCACCGAACGTAGCGAGTGACGGGGGCTCTCGCCCGTCGTTCGACTTTTTCGGGGCTGCGCACGAATTCTACGCAACCTTCGCCTACCTCGGGTCGAGGGGAAGGGCGGAGGCTAACCATGAACATCACTTCCCCTACCGACGCATGCCTGGAGTCCTTTGCCCGACAGCACCGCCTTTCGCCCCGCGAGACGGAGGTGCTTCGGCTCGGTGCGGCTGGCTTGTCGAAGCCGGCGACGGCGCAGTCGCTCGGCTGCTCCTATCACACGGTCGTCACGCACTGGCGTCGCATGGCGGTCAAGGTGGACGTCGACAATCGACAGCAGGTGCTGATCGCCCTGAGCCGTGCGACCGACGAGGGCGACGTTCCCTTCGCGCGCAGCGCTTGATGTCCTTCCGTTTTATAGCGGAGCCAGCTACCTCCATCGAGGAGCGTGGCAACGGCCAAGACATTCGCCCTCGGGCCCTTCGTTCTCGACCGCGTCGCTGGGCGCGGGGGGATGGGGACCATCTGGCGCGGCACCGTCGCCGGGCGTTCGGTCCCGGTCGCCGTCAAAGTGCTTCACCCTCAGCGCGCGGGAGGTGCGACCTACCTCGAGGCCTTTCGCCGCGAAGTCCGCGCCATGGCGCGGTTGAGCCATCCCGGTGTCGTCGACGTCTACGACGACGGTGAGATCACCGCTGAGGAGGCGGTTCAGCACCCCGCCGAGCTCTCCGCTGGAAGCCCCTACTTTGTGATGGCTTGGGCCGATGCGGGCACCCTGACCGACGGTCTGGGCCTTCGCGCCGCAGCCGGGCGCCGGCGGGCGAGCTTCGCGACCATGCGAGCGGCGCTCTTGCAGGTGCTCGACGCCCTCGCGCATGCCCACGCCCGCGGGGTCATCCATCGGGACCTAAAGCCCGACAACGTGCTCGCCTTCTCGAGCCCGGAAGGGCTGCGCTACAAGTTGGCCGACTTCGGCGTGGCCCACGCGCTGGGCGAGGCGGGCGAGGCGCGGGTGGCGGGTACGCCGCACTACATGGCCCCCGAGCAGTTCCGCGGGGCGTGGCGGGACTTCGGACCCTGGACCGATCTGTACGCACTCGGGGCTGTCGTCTTCGAGCTGCTCACCGGTCGTCGCCCGTTCGCCGCAAGTGGACTGTTCGGGCTGATGAAGGCCCACACCGAGCTGGCTCCCCCGGCGCTTCCCCCTGAGGTGGATGCGCCCCTCGGGATGTCGGCATGGCTGCAGTGGCTTCTCGCCAAGCGCCCCGAGGCGCGGCCTTCTTGTGCGGCGGATGCCGCTGCGGCGCTGATGGATCTCGGCCCTGCGCCGGGACCGGTCGGTACACCGAGCACGGCGCCGAGGGCTGAGACGGTCGCCGTCACCGTGCTCGAGCCGTGCCTGCGGGAGGCGGTGTCGACGGCCATCACGGCCGTCGACACCGCCCCGCTCGCGAACCTTCTCGAGGGTGTATCGGCACCTGAGGTCGCTGAGCCTCCGACCCTGTGGCGCCGCCGAACGCCGGAGAACTGGCGCAGCGCGGTCGCCCTCGAGGCCAAGCCCGGTCCCCTCCGCGGCATGGGCATGTCGCTCGTCGAGCTCCGCGATCCCGAGCTCGTGGGTCGAGAAGAGGAGCGGGATGTCCTCTGGGCGCAGCTGCACGCTGTGGTCACCGAGCGCCGCGCGGCCGGGGTCGTGATCCGTGGCGCGGCGGGCATGGGGAAGAGCCGGCTCGCGCGCTGGCTGGGTGAGCGGGCCCACGAGCTCGGCGTCGCCGCAGCTCTGCGCGCGCGGCCTCATCCTGGGGATCCGAGCGGCGGCCTCGGGCTCATCGCTTCGCACCTGCGGGCCGACGGGCTCGAAGGCGACGAGCTCGCGGCTCGGCTGGGCCGCCTGCCTGCACTGTCGCCCTACGAGGTGTCCCGCATGGTGCGAAGCCTGGCGCCAGCGGGGGGGGATGAGGGACGTGAGCCGATGAACGCGGCCGAGATTCGTGGGAGCACCCACCGCGTTCTTCATCACGCGGCCAGCCGTCGCCCATTGGTGGTGTGGTTCGACGACGCCCACCTCCAAGAGGAGACCCTGGTGCTCGGGCGCCACCTGCTGCGCATGCAGGCCGCGCAACCCCATCCGACGCTGCTCGTTTGGACGGTGCAGGACGAGTCCCTCGCAGAGCGGCCGTTGGCGATGACGCTCGTGCACGCGCTCACGGAACGCGACGACGTGATGTCACTGAGACTCGGACCTCTGGACGTGCGCGACCAACGCGTATTGCTCGCCAGCCGGCTCGGCTTGGCCACCGACGTCATCGACGTGCTCGCCGAGCGCACCGAAGGCAACCCGCTCTTCGCGGCCCAGCTCGTGGAGGATTGGGTGCGGCGCGACCTGCTGGAGCCGCGAACCACCGGCTATGGTCTGAGGGACGACGCCAGCCTCTCGTTGCCGGACGACCTCTTCGAGCTGTGGCGAGCGCGTGTGGAGCGCTGGTTGGCGACGCGGGCCGAACCCGATCGGGCCGCGCTCGAGCTCTTGGCCATCGGTGGCGACGTGAGCGAGGCCAGCTGGCGCGCGGTCTGTCACATCGCGGGCGTGGTGGTGGCCGCGCGCTTCGTCGACGACCTCGTGGCACAACGCTTGGCCGAAGTGGGCCCGACGGGGGTGCAGCTCGTGCACGGGATGCTGCGTGAGTCGCTGGTTCGCGAGGCGGAACGGGCCGGGCGCGACGTGGCCCATCATCGGGCTTGGGTGGCGTGGTGGAGGAAGCGGGTCGCGCACGAGCCGCTCGGCGCGGCCGAGCTCGGCCGGCACCTCGTCGCAGCGGGGGAGCGCGAGGCGGCCGTCGAGCACCTCCTGGCGGGAGCGACGCTGCTCGGCGACCGCGGTGCCTTCGCGGCGGCCGACCAGGTCATCATCGCCTGGCGCCAAACCCTGCGCGATCTCGGGGCAGAAGAGAACGACCCCCGGTGGTCGGCTGGTCTCGTGCTCGAGGCGCGGCACGCGAGTCTCCGGGGGCAAGACGAGCGCGCCGAGCGCGCGGTTCAACGCGCGCTCGACCACGCCCATGACGAGGCGAGCTTGGCCGACGCGCTCCTCGCGGCCGCGCAGGTCGCGGAGCGCCAGGGCCGACGCCAAGACGCCCAGTCCCGATACCGCGCCGCCTACGAACGCTTCGATGCGCTCGACAACGACCTCGGTCGCGGCCGGGCCTCGATCGGGCTCGGCACCGTCGCTGCTTACCTACACGACCTCGACGCGGCCCGGGCTCACCATGCCGACGCCATGCGTCGACTCGGGGCCGCGGGCGCCGAGCTGGAGCTGGCCCGCGCCGAGCGGCAGCTCGGCAATGCCATCCTCCCCGGAGCCCCGGCTCGGGCGCGAGAGCTCTACCGCCGCGCGCTCGCCCGCTTCGAAGCTGCGGAGGCCGAGGTCGACCAGCACAAGGCGCTCAACGGCATCGCAGAGTCGTTTCGCCTCGAGGGCGATCTCGACGAGGCCCTGGCCCAGTTCCATGCCCTGCTCGAGCGACAAGAGCTCTGTGCCGCCACCCACGACCAAGACCTGACGAGGTTCAACATCGCGCTGACCCTCATCGCTGCCGGACGTTACCGAGAGGCCGAGGGCACGCTGGCCCAGGTCGCCTCCGCCCTCGAGGAGCGACCGCACGAGGTGCTTCAAGTGGGGCTCGTCTTCTGCGCCATCCCCTGCGCTGCGGTGCGTGGGGCTTGGGTTCGCTTCGACGCCGGCATGCGGCGCGCCGAGGCCGAGCTGCAACGCGAGGGCCTGGTGGAGCACGATGACGCGGTGAATCTCCGCCTTGCGGGCGACCTCGCGGCCGCGGCCGGCGAGCCGGGCCGCGCGCGCGCGGCCTACGTGCTCGCTCAGCGGATCTGGGGTGACGCAGAGCCCGAGACAGCCGACGTGGCCGCCCGAATCGCAGCCTTGCCGACGCGTGAGGACGACTGATGGTGGCCGCGCGAAGGCGGTCGCGATAGGTCCGCACCATGCCCGAGCCGGAGCACCTACGCGCCCTCGCCGAGCTCGCCTTTGGCGACCCTCACCGTCTCCTCGGTCGCCATCGTGAGGACGGGCGGATGGTGTTCCGGGCGCTCGTACCCGGCGCGCGACGCGTCGAGGTCCTCCGCGACGGCGCGCGCCACACCATGGCTCCTCGAGCGGACCACCCGTCGATCTTCGAGCTCCACCTCGAGCACGCCGACGATGCGCCCCCGGGAGCTTATCGCCTCGTCGTCGACGGCGACGAGAGCCACGACCCCTACGCCTTTGCACCCACCCTCGGTGAGGTCGACCTCCATCTCATCGGGGAGGGGACCCATCGCGAGCTCTATCGGGTCCTCGGGGCCCACCCACGTCAGCACCAAGGCGTGCACGGCGTCGCCTTCGCGGTCTGGGCGCCCGAAGCGGCGGGCGTGAGCGTAACCGGCGACTTCAACGGCTGGCGCGAAGATCGGCATCCGATGCGTCGTTTGGACGGTGGCGTATGGGAACTGTTCGTGCCCGGTTTGGGTCAGGGCACGCTCTACAAGTACGCCATTCGCACCCACGAGGGGGCGACCCTGCTGAAGGCCGACCCGCTCGCCAAGGGCATGGAGTTGCGACCGCAGACCGCTTCAGTCATCGAGGTGAATGCCCACGTCTGGCGCGACGGCGACTGGATGGCGAAGCGCGCGGTTTCGGACCCCGCACGTGCGCCGATGAGCATCTACGAGGTGCACCTCGGTTCCTGGCGCCGCGGCCCGCGGCGACCGGAAGGCGACACGCGCCCCAACTGGTTGAGCTACCGCCAGCTCGCCCACGAGCTGGTCGACTACGTGGCCGACATGGGCTTCACCCACGTCGAGCTCATGCCGGTGCTCGAGCACCCCTTCGACGGCTCATGGGGATACCAGGTCGGGAGCTACTTCGCGCCGACGCGTCGCTATGGCTCGCCCGACGACCTCCGGTACTTCGTCGACCGGTGCCATCAGCGGGGCATTGGGGTCATCCTCGATTGGGTTCCAGCGCACTTTCCCAAGGATGCCTTCGCCCTCGGCCGCTTCGACGGGACGGCGGTCTACGAGCATCTCGACCCACGACAGGGGGAGCACAAGCAATGGGGGACCTATGTCTTCAACTACGGGCGACCTCAGGTGAAGAACTTCCTGGTCGCCAATGCGCTCTATTGGCTGCGTGAGTTCCACCTCGACGGCCTGCGCTGCGACGCCGTGGCCTCGATGCTCTACCTCGACTACGGCGCTGAGCACGAAGGTCAATGGTTGCCCAACCCCCTTGGGGGGCGCGAGAACCTCGATGCCGTCGACTTTCTTCGCACCCTCAACGATGCCGTTCACGACGAACAGCCGGGCGCGCTGGTCCTGGCCGAAGAGTCCACCGCCTGGCCGGGCGTGACCCACAACGGCAAGGCGGGGGGACTCGGCTTCGACCTGAAGTGGAACATGGGTTGGATGCACGACAACCTCCGCTACTTCGGGCTCGACCCCATCCACCGGGCCTTCCACCACAGCCTGGTCACCTTCGGGCTCTGGTACGCGTACAGCGAGCGCTTCGTCCTGCCCCTGTCGCACGACGAGGTCGTGCACATGAAGGGCTCGCTGCTCGACAAGATGAGCGGCGACGTCTGGCGACGCTTCGCCAACCTGCGCTGCCTCTACGCTCACATGTGGGCGCACCCGGGGCGCAAGCTGCTCTTCATGGGCGGCGAGATCGCTCAGTGGCGGGAGTGGAGCGAAGAGCGGTCGCTCGACTGGCACCTCCTCGACCAGGGCTACGACGACGGTGCCCTTCGCCACCGCGGGGTGCAGTCGCTCGTGCGCGATCTCAACCACCTCTACGCCGACCGCCGTGCCCTTCATGCGGCGGACCACGAGCCGCGGGGATTCCGCTGGATCGACGCCAACAACCACCAGCAGAGCGTCGTGGCCTACCTCCGCTTCGCCGACGAAGCGGACGTGGTCGGGCGGCCCCCCGAGCCCACCGAGGCGAGCGGGCTCGACTACGTGGCCGTGGTCTGCAACTTCACCCCCGTGCCGCGCCACGGGCAGCGGATCGGTGTGCCGAGGGCCGGCTTCCACCAGGAGCTCCTGAACACCGACGCCACCATCTACGGTGGCTCGGGGATGGGCAACCTGGGCGGCGTGAGCACCGAGCCCGTCCCCGCCCACGGCTTCGAGCAGTCCCTGTCGCTCACCCTGCCGCCCTTGTCGGTGCTGTACCTGGCTCCGGAGACCTGAGATAGTCGCCGCATGACCGAGGGTCCGTCCTCCGAGATGGCCTACGCGGTGCACACCAAGACCTGCACCTATCTGCTCGACGACGACGGCGTGTGTCGCTGGGTCATGTCGCCTCGAGGTGTGGTGCCGGCCCACGTTCGGAAGTGCATCGGGGCCCAGTTCGTCGCCGGCCTCGACCTGAGGGTCGAGGACGGACTCATCGGGGGCCTCGCCGTCGGCAGTCGCGCCCTGTTCGTGAGGCATACCGGCACCCACATGATCCTCCTTCGCACCGGCGTCATCGAGCACGTCGACGACCGCCGTGCATCTCATGCCACCGAGCCGCCTCCGCCCGCGGCGGTGGCCGACACCCACTACGCGCAATACGGCAAGCGTGCCGGCCGTCCCACCATCGACCCGCCTAGTTTCGGGGGCTTCGGGGTGGTGAAGCGGGAAGGGGACGAGGCCACGGTCACGGTCAGTCTTCCCGGACAGAGCGCGGAGACGACGGCCCAGACGCGCATGCCCGACGAGCCGCGCTGAACACTATGAACTCGACCGCGGGGAGCAGTCTCGCTACCTTGTGACGGTCAGAGCGACACATGTCGGACCAGCAGCAACGCTACAGGGTCGTCGACCGTCTGGCCTCGGGCGGCATGGCGGAGGTCTTCGTCGCCGAGAGCGCCGGAATCGAGGGCTTCAAGAAGACGGTCGCGATCAAGCGCGTTCTTCCGCACCTTTCGGAGAAGAAACGCTTCATCGCGATGTTCCTCGACGAGGCGCGTCTCAGCGCCCACCTGTCGCACTCCAACGTCGTACAGGTGTTCGACATCGGTGTCGGCGACAGCACCTACTTCATCGTCATGGAGTTCGTGAAGGGTGCCGACCTCAAGCAGGTCATCAAGCACGTCCGCGAGCAGAACAAGACGTTCCCCATCGAAGCCGCGCTCTACATCTGCGCCAAGATGTGTGAGGGCCTCGCCTACGCGCACGAGCTCAAGAACGACCAGGGCGAGTCCCTCAACATCGTTCACCGCGACATCTCACCGCCCAACGTCCTCATCAGCTCGCACGGCGAGATCAAGATCGTGGACTTCGGCCTCGCCAAGGCCTCGACCCAGCTCGAGAAGAGCGAGGCTGGCATCATCAAGGGCAAGTTCAGCTACCTGTCGCCCGAAGCCGCTCACGGTAACGAGGTCGACGCGCGCGCCGACATCTTCGCCATCGGCATCATGCTGTGGGAGATGCTGGCCGGTCGCCGCCTCTTCCAGGGCAAGACCGACTACGAGACGGTCAAGCAGGTGCAACAAGCGGAGATCCCCCCGATCTCGAAGCTGCACCCGGTGGCCGACGACCACCTCGAGAGCATCCTGCGGCGTGCGCTGGCACGCGATCGGGAGTCACGCTACGGATCGGCCCGCGCGCTCGGCACCGACCTGACGCGCTACCTCTACAAGCTGGGTAAGCCCGTCGGCGCGTTCGACATCGCCGAGCTCGTTCGTGGCTCGATGACGACCAAGTCCCGCAAAGAAGCGGGCGAAGGTGTGTCGATCATCGACAAGCTCATCCAGGAGACGCTCTTCCAATTCACCTCACTGCAGGACAAAGAAGCCGCCGTCGCGGGTGGGGCGAGTCAGGGTGGTGCCCTAAGTCTTGGAAACTTCGAGGACTTTGCCGGATGGAGCGACCAGGCCAAGGCCGCGTCGAGCACCGATCAGGCGACCAAACTCCTGCGCAACACCCTCACGGCAGAAGCCTTCGAAGAAGGCAACCTCGCCGCGCTCGAGGGACCCGACGAGCCGATCTCCGTTCGCGGGTCGCTCTCATCGGCCGCGCCGGCTGCACCCGATGACGACATCTCGGCGAGCCTCGCCGATGCCCTCGAGACCAGTGACCCTCCGCCCGACGGATCGGGGGGCTCGGGACTGGGTGCAGGGGGCGCGTCGGGCGATCCATCGAGCCTGGCCAAACCGCCGGCCCAGAAGGGTTCCGCCGCGGTCAAGGCCGTGTTGCTATTCGTGATTGCTGCGGGAACCGCCGCAGCCGTGTGGTTCAGTGGGTTGCTTTGACGCGATCCGTGGACCCAACAGTCGTCTCGCACACCTCCGTGAGACGGCGGGAGGAAAATAGATGAGGAAGTTCACCAATCGCTTGGCTGCACTGGCGGCCGTGGCCGTCATGGGCGCCCTGGTCGTACCTGCGACCGCGCAACCCGGTAAGGAGAAGCGCGAGGAGCGTCGCGAGAAGCGCAAGGAGCGCCGCGAGGACACCAAGGAGAAGCTCAAGGACAAGCGCGAGGACGTCAAAGAGAAGCGCGAAGAGCGGCGCGAGAAGTACAAAGAGGCGCGCGAGAAGTACAAGGAGAAGAAGGAGAAGTACAAGGAGCTCAAGGAGAAGGAGGAGAAGGGCGAGCTCTCCGACGAAGAGAAGGCCGAGCTCGAGAAGATGAAGACTCGCCACGAAGAGGTGAAGGCCAAGCACGACAAGTGGAAGGCCAAGCACAAGGAGTGGAAGGAGAAGCGCAAGGAGCGTCGCAAGGAGCTCAAGGCGAAGATCCTCGAGAAGCATCCGAACATTGCGGAGCGGCCCAAGCTCAAGCAGGAGATGGCCAAGCACGGCCGTCGGATGGCCTATCTCAACCACGCCAAGGAAGTCGCCGAGGCGGAGGAGCGCACCGACATGGTCGAGCGCATCGACGAGCTCATCAAGAAGGAGCAGAACCGCCACGGGGCCAAGGTCAAGCGCCTCGACGAGGCTCATGCCAAGGCGTCGGAGGCCAAGAAGTGATGCGTTTGCTCGGAGGAGGGATCGCCCTCACGCTGGTGGCCGCGCTCTCGATGGGCTGTGGCGATGAGAAGAAGCCGGCTGACGGCAAGGATGGCAAGGCCGCAGCGAGCGCCTCGGCCACCCCGCCAGACCCGGAGAAGGTCGACGTGAAGACCGAGGCCGACTTCGAGGACGAGGCCGACGAGAAGATCACGCCCGACACGCTCGACGACCAGGTCGACAAACTCGCGGCTGAGATCGAAGACGACAAGGACTGAGTCCGCGATAGCCTTACGCGAAAGCCCAGCGCGAGAGCTGGGCTCTCGGCTGGGCTTCTTCGACCGTGTGGGCGGCTCGAGCAAAGGCTCGTAGCCGCCCTCTGTCGTCTACGACGCTCTATTCTTCGTCGTCGTAATCGTCGTCGTCGTCGTCGAAGTCCTCGTCCTCGTCCTCGTCCTCGAAGTCGTCTCCGGGATCGCTGTCGCCCGGGTTGCTGTCATCGCGACGACCCTTTTTCTCGGCGCGGCGGGCCGCTTCGGCCTCCTTGCGCTCCTTCTCGGCCTCGAGCTTGGCTTGGGCGACCGCCTGCAGGATGGCCGGCTTGGGGGCCATCATCATCGTCATCGTGCGGCCCTCCATGGTCGGACGCACTTCGATGTTCGCCACATCGAGGCACTGATCCCGAATCCACTCGAGCTGCTCGCGTGCCTTCTCGGGGTGGGTGATCTCGCGACCACGGAAGCGGCAGGTGAACTTGACCTTGTTGCCCGACTCGATGAATCGGTGGGCGGCGCGGGCCTTGAACTCGAGATCGTGATCGTCCGTCTTGGGCCGGAGCTTGATCTCTTTGACCTCGACCGTGCTCTGCTTCCGCTTCGTCTCCCGAGCTCGCTTCTTCTCGTCGTACTTGAACTTGCCGTAGTCGAGGATCTTGCAAACCGGAGGATGCGCCTTCGGGTTGATCTCGACGAGATCGAGGCCGAGGTCGCGGGCTTTGCGGAGGGCATCCTGGGTGGCCATCACGCCGAGCATCTCGCCATTCTGGTCGATGACCCGGATCTCCGGCACCCGAATGCGATTGTTTACCCGCTTCTGCGGCTCACGCCTGCGTCCTTTGTCGTAACGCCGAAAACCCATGCTGTGCCTTGGTTCACTCCATCTACGGTCGAGGCTCGACGGAGGAAGACGTTCCCCCGTTCGAGAGAAGCGCTACCGCGGGCGCCTCCTCGTGCGCGGCATCTCGGCCGTCGCGACATCCATGATACTTGCATTGCCGCCCTGTCTTGCGGCTTTTCGTGGCCGTCGGCTTCGCTCCGAGCTGCGGGAGCGGCGGTCGGCGGCGGGGCAATGCGTGAGCGGTCCTCGGGGGCGTCCCCGAGGACCCTCTTCGCCGAGTGCCGAGCCCGAAGGGGGGCAACCCCGAAGGGCGCCCTCCAGACGGGGGGCTCGGTCTCGCGAGGCCGGTTTCGTCGACGTGCTGTTCATCAGCACGCAGTAGGCGCGGGCAGGATTGAACTGCCGACCCCTACCGTGTCAAGGTAGTGCTCTCCCACTGAGCTACGCGCCTGCCTCATCAAAGGATGTAGGCGTTTATCAACCCGGTTTCGGGCTGTCAAACACAATCGCGCGTGGGTCTGTGCGTCGGGTGCGTCCGGCTGTGGTAAGGCCGTGGCCGCGACATGAAGCGGTCCGAGAAAGCCGAACGAATCGGGGTGATCCTCGACGATCTCTACCCCGAGACGCCGATCCCACTCGATCACCGAGACGCCTACACCTTGTTGGTGGCGGTGCTGCTCAGCGCGCAGACCACCGACGCCCGGGTCAATCTCGTGACCCCAGCGCTCTTCGAAGCCGCGAGCGACCCCGCGGCCATGGCCGCGCTCCCCGTGGAGACGATCCTGGAGCACATCCGCACTTGTGGCCTCGCACCCACCAAGGCCAAGAACATCCGCAAGCTGTCGGAGACGTTGGTGGAGGACTACGACGGCGAGGTGCCGGCCGACCTCGCGGCGCTCGAGGCGCTGCCCGGGGTGGGGCACAAGACGGCGAGCGTGGTCATGGCTCAGGCCTTCGGCGTGCCTGCGTTTCCCGTCGACACCCACATCCACCGGCTCGCGGCCCGTTGGGGCCTGTCGAAGGGCACCAACGTCGAGCAGACCGAGCGCGACCTCAAGAAGCTCTTCCCACGCGACACATGGGGACGGCGGCACCTTCAGATCATCTACTTCGGGCGCGAGTACTGTCCGGCTCGAGGGCACGACCTCACGAGCTGTCCCATATGTGGTTGGGCCGCGAGCAAGAAGCGGATCGCCGCAGAGCAGAAGAAGGGGAGGCGAGGCTGACCCGTCACAGCGAGGCCGGCGAGGAGCGTTGTCCCCTCGGCGGTCGTCCCCGCACGCACCGCTCTCCCCCGCGACCGAAGGGTTACGCGGGCTTCCGCTGCTCCCTTCGGTGGGGCCGAGCCTGGTCCCCGCTGTCGGGGCTGCTCTTGCGAGCGGAGAGGATAACGACTATGCAACCCCGCCCCACCCCAACGCTCATTCCTTTCGCCGGCACGGCCGCGCGAGATGGCAGGTGAGGAAGGAATCCCCTTGCAGACCTTGATGTTGCAGCCCAGCCGGGCCCAGCCCGGTGACGCGCCGCCTCCGCCCCCCGCGACGGAAGGCGCGCCCGCTGACGGCCCCGGCGGCCAAGCACCCCCGACCGGTCCCTTTGGCGGCATGGGCATGATGCTCCTCCTGCCCTTGCTGATGTTCGGGCTGATCTTCTTCATGAACCGCTCCGACAAGAAGCGACGGGAGCAGATCGAGTCCGGCCTCAAGAAGGGCGACCGCGTCGTCACGCGGGCCGGCTTCATCGGCAAGGTGGTCGAGATTCAAGACGTCAACGTTCGGGTCGAGATCGCCCCGGGCGTCGTGGTGTCGATGATCAAGAGCGCGATTGAAGGTCTCGCAGATCCGGATGCCGGCAAGAAGGACGGCAAGAAGGACGACAAGGCCGACGACAAGAAGAAGAAGGCGTCGTGATCTACAACATCTTCGCAATTGCCCTGGGCGTCCTGGCCCTCGCCAGCTTTGCCGGCGCCTGGCTGCGCCGCGCGCAGCGGGTCACCTACATCTGGGCGGGCTGCTCGGCCGTCATCGGCGCGGGCGCGGCTTTCTACAACAACTTCTGGCCGGTACCGGTCTTCACGCTCGTCACGCTCTGGGCTCTGTTCGGGACCCTGCGCACGATGAACAACGCTTGGCGCCTCAAGGTCGGCTTCTCGCTCGGTCTGGCCCTCGCGGCGGCCATGTCGCTGTACCCCACGGTCCACGACGAGATCATGTGCTCGGACCAGCGCGCCGACATCCCCACCACCTGCCCCCTCGAGCTCGCCGAGCTCGACGCGGAGACGCGGGCCCAGTGGGAAGAGGCCGCCGAGAAGGGCGACCGCGGCTTCGGCAACTGGCTCCTGACCAACCTGCCGTTCCGCATGGTGCGTGGGCTCGACCTCAAGGGCGGGCTGCGGCTGGTGTACACGGTCGACGTCGACGAGGCGATCCGCGACAAGCGGGACCGCTACTACGACGACCTTCGCATCGCGCTCACCAAGGCCTACGGCTTCGCGGCCGGTGAGGAGCCGACCCTCGACGAGCTCAAGAAGCTCAACGAGAAGGTCAAGCTCAGCAAGCCGCGTGACCGTGCCGACAGCATCGTCGCCGTCTTCGTCGACCCTGCCGACTCGACCAAGCTCATCGACGCAAAGCTCCTGCTGTCGTTCCGCAACGAGCTCAACGCCGTGCGCGAGACCGATGGCAAGAAGGTCACCCTCCGGATCAAGAACACCGTCGAGTCGGCGCTCCGACAGAAGGCGGTGGCGCAGGCCAAGGAGACCATCCTCAACCGCGTCGACTCGATGGGCGTCAAAGAGGCCGCGGTCAGCGATCGGGAAGAGGACATCATCGTCGAGATCCCGGGCACCGACGAGCGTGCCTTCCAGGAGATCCGCGACATCATCAGCCAGACGGCGCGTCTCGAGTTCAAGATGCTCGACGACGACACCGACTTCTTCGAGCCCTACGCGACCTCGGAAGAGACCCCGGAAGGGATGAACTTCCAGCTCGAGAACGCGCCGGTGGGCCTCAACCCGACCACGGGCAAGGCCAACAGCAACCCGGTCTACTACGCCACCCTCAAGGCGCTCACCGGCGAGAGCCTCGAGTCGGCCCTCAACCGCATGAAGGAGTGGACGCAGACCCTCCCCGTCGACGAGGACCACGAGATTGGCTTCGGGCCGCTCTACGAGTTCGACGAGGAGAGCGAGCAGACCACGCATGTCGGTTGGCGGACCTACTACCTCAAGAGCAAGGCCGAGCTCACCGGTGACATGGTGCGCGACGCTCAGGCCGGCACCGACCAGTCGGATGCGGGCTTCGGCAAGTGGTTCGTCACCATGGACCTCGACCGCGTAGGCCAGCGCATCTTCGGCGACGTCACCGAGGCCAACGTGAAGCGGCGCTTCGCCATCATCCTCGACGGCAAGGTGCAGAGCGCCCCCGAGATCCAGGAGAAGATCGGCGGCGGCACGGCGCGCATCAGCATGGGCGGCGGCGGACCCGAGCAGCAGTTCCAGGAGGCCAAGGCGCTCGAGCTGGTGCTGCGTTCCGGTGCGCTCCCCGCGCCGATCTCGCCCAGCAACGAGCAACGCATCGGTCCCTCCCTCGGGCGGGACGCCATCGACAGCGGCCTCAAGGCGGCTGGAATCGGCGGCATCCTCGTGCTCGCGCTCATGTTCTTGAGCTACCGGCGGGCGGGCCTCATCGCGAACTTCGCGGTGTTCTTCAACCTCGTTCTTCAGCTCACCGTGCTGAGCATGTTCAGCGCCTCGATGACCCTGCCCGGCATCGCAGGCCTCGCGCTCACGGTCGGCATGGCGGTGGACGCCAACGTGCTCATCAACGAACGCATCAAGGAAGAGCTCGCCTTGGGCAAGCTCGCGAGAGCGGCGGTCACGACGGGCTACGACAAGGCCTTCAGCGCCATCCTCGATGGCAACGCGACCACCCTCATCTCGGGCCTGATCCTCGCCCAGTACGGCACCGGACCCATCAAGGGCTTCGCGGTCACCCTCATCGTGGGCATGGTCTGCAACCTCTTCACCGGCGTCGTCGTGACCCGACTCTTCTTCGAGTTCTGGGTTCGTGGTCGCCGCAACATCAAGCTCGGCATCGGCTGAGGCAGAGCGACGAGATTCACGTCATGGCCAAGACCAAACAGCCCCGCCGCGATTACGACTTCATGGGCCTGCGCCGATACTTCATCGGCGCCAGCGCTATCCTCGCGCTTCTCTCGATCGTCAGCTTCTTCTACCCGGGGCCGCGTTTCGGCACCGACTTCAAGGGCGGAACCGAGGTCGAGGTCGCGTTCAAGCAGGACATCGCGCCCGGCGACATCCGCACCGCGGTCGAGAAGTCCGGCTTCTCCAGCCCCGACGTCGTCGCGGTCGACAACGACGAGCACCCCAACCAGTTCCTCATTCGGGTGAAGGAGATCACCGCCCTCACCGACGCGCAGAAAGACAGCTTGCGCAAGGCGCTGTGCCTGGTGCCGGAGGAGGGAAGCGAAGAGAAGCCGACCTTCGACGCGGCGGCTTGTCCTCCCCAGCTACGCTCGACCGAGGTCAAGTTCAGCCCCGGCGGCGACAAGGTCACGGTGCGCTACCAGCAGGACGTGTGCGGCAAGGCGACGCCGGCCGTGGCCTGCCCCCCCCGTGACGACATCGCCCAGCAGATCGCGGGCAAGGTTCAGGGGGTCGAGCTGCGCATCGGCAACAACAACCCCGTCGTGCAGAACCAGCGCGACCATCGGGTCGAGTTCTTCTTCAAGAGCAAGGGCGACCAGCTGATGGACGGATTGCGGCAGGAGCTCGGGGCCCAGGTGGTGCCGGAGCTGCCGCTGCGCGTGGAGTGGATCGGCGCCAAGGCTTCGACCCAGCTGCGCGACGCCGCGATCAAGAGCATCACGATCGCGATCATCTTCATCATGCTCTACATCGCGTTCCGCTTCGACATGCGGTTCGCTCCCGGCGCGATCGCAGCCTTGGTGCACGACGTCTTCCTCGCGGTGGGCGCGATGGTGCTCTTCCAACGTGAGTTCACACTCTCCAGCGTGGCCGCCATCCTCACCATCGTCGGCTACTCGATCAACGACACCGTGGTCGTCTACGACCGCATCCGGGAGAACCTCGGCAAGTACCGCAAGATGACCTTCCCGAAGATCATCAACCGGTCGATCACCGAGATGCTCGGGCGCACGATCCGCACTTCCGGCCTCACCGCGGCCGCGATGTTCCCGTTCCTCTTCTTCGGGTCGGGCGTCATCCGCGACTTCGCCTTCACGCTGCTCGTCGGCGTGGTGGTCGGTACCTACTCCTCGATCTACATCGCGGCCCCGCTCACGGAGCTGATCGACCGCAAGGTGTTCGGCACCGCGGTGAAGAAGAAGCGGCGCGTGAAGCGGCGAAGGAAGGGCGCGGCCGAGGCCGCCGCCTCCGTCTGAGCCCGCCTCGTGGCCGTCGACGATCCAGGACCAGCCGGTCCCGAGGCCGAGGCGCTCGCTTCGGACCTCGGGATGAGCTTCACCGTGGCGGACGTGCTCGCCCGCCGCGGGGTTCAGAACGACGACCGCCTCCGCACGTGGCTCTCGCCGAAGCTGGCCCAGCTCACCCCACCCGACGCCATGGCGGGACTCGGGGCCGGGGTGGAGCGCATCGTGCGCGCGCTGCGGAACCGCGAGCAGATCTGCGTCTTCGGGGACTACGACTGCGACGGGATCACCTCCGCCGCGATCATGACCGAGACCCTGAAGCTCCTCGGGGGCGAGGTGGCTACGGTCATCGCGAGCCGCTTCGCGGGTGGGTATGGTTTCAGCGATCAGGCGCTCAACCGCGTTCGCGCCACGGGGGCGAGCCTGCTCATCACATGCGACTGCGGGTCGTCCGACCACGACCGGCTGGCCAAAGCCAAGAAGGCCGGCATCGACGCCGTCGTCATCGACCACCACCTCGTGCCCGACGAGCCCTTGCCGGTGGTGGCCTTCTTGAACCCACACCGGCCGGAGTGCGGCTTCCCGTACAAGGGCCTCGCGAGCTGCGGGCTTGCGCTCTTCGTGGCGGCGGCCTTGCGTCGCGCCATGGAGGCCGAGCTCGACGTGCGTCGGTTCCTCGACCTCGTGGCGGTCGGCACCATCGCCGACGTCGCGCCTCTCACGGGAGACAACCGGATCCTCGTGCGCGCGGGGCTGAAGGTGCTCGCGCGGGGACTGCGACCGGGCCTCGACGCGCTGGCGCTCCAAGCTCGTAAGGGTAAGCGGCGACCCTTTTCCGCCGAGGACGTGGCCTACCAGGTGGCGCCGCGCATCAATGCGCCGGGCCGTCTCGGCGACCCCACCGTGGCCCTCGAGGCGTTGCTCGCGCGCGAGCCGGGTGAGGCCTGGGCTTTGAGCGAGCGCATCGAGCAGATCACCCAAGAGCGCCGTTCGCTCCAGCGCAAGATGGTGGCGGAGGCGGTGCTGGAGATCGGCGAGAAGGGCTACGCCGACGATCCGGCCATCGTGCTCGCACGCGCCGAGTGGCACCCCGGCATCGTCGGCATCGTCGCCGGCCACGTGGCGGATCGCTACGACAAGCCCACGGTGGTGGTCGCCCTCGAGGGGGAGGCCGGGCGGGGGAGCGCACGCGGGCCTGAGGGGTTCCGACTCTACGACGCCCTGAAGGAGGCCTCATCGGCCCTCATCGGCTTCGGCGGCCATCAGGCGGCGGCGGGGGTCGAGGTGGCGTCAGAGCGTGTGTCGGCCTTCAGAGAGGCCTTCGTGGCCGCCGCCCGCGCCCAGCTCGAGACGATGCCGGCCATGGCGCCCAAACACTTGCCCGAGGTGCGGCTCGATCCACGAGACGATCCCATGCAGGTCCTCGCCGACCTCGAGCAGCTCGAGCCCTGCGGCGAGAAGAACCCGAGCCCGAAGCTCCTCATCGAAGATCTCCCGGTGGTGAACCGGCGCGAGATCCGCGAGCACCTCAAGCTGGAAGTCGGCCTAAGGGGCATGACCGTGGGCGCCTTCGGCCCCGACATGGCCGACCGCATGGCGACCCTACCGCCGCGCGTCACCATCGTGGGCCACCTGCGCCGCGATCACTTCCGCGGCGGCCAACAGCCCGAGCTCTTGATCAAAGCGCTGCTCTGAGGGCTGCTCCCAGGGGTGGTTGCTTCGGTCTGCCTCCGCCCCTGACGGGGCGAAGGCGGAGGCAGCCCTACGCAACCACCGCC
>JAUHZF010000179.1 GCA_030426145.1 Polyangia bacterium | reverse complement strand
CCTGCAAGGTCGGCTGCGGCCCCAGGGCGTCGAGTGCCTCTTCGATGCGGCGGAAGAGGCGCGTGTAGACGAAGGCTTGCAGCTCGAGCACGAGTGTCTGCTTGCCCTCGAAGTAGTAGTGGATCGTCGACTTCGTCAGCTCTGCTTCGGCGGCGATCTGCGCCACGGTCGTGTCGGCGAATCCTTCGCGGGCAAAGCAGCGGGCCGCGGCGTCGAAGATCTGCACCACGCGCGGGTGGGTCCAATCCACCCGACGTGGCAGGTCGTCGTGGCGCGTGGCCCGGCGGACCGGGGCGGGAGGCTTCTTCCGCGCGCGGCCCATGCGAGCCTCAGCTCTCGTCTCGTAGCATCAACCGGTAGTTCCCTCGGTCGGCGTCGTGCTTGAGGCTGATGAGCTCGCGCTTCTCGAGGTCCTTCATCAGCGCCGGGAAGGACTTGTAGCCGTAGTACTCGTGGTTGAAGCCCGGGTTCAGGCGGTGAACCGTCTGCTTGACCATCGAGCCCCAGACGTTCTCGTAGTCTTGAGCCAAGCTGCGGATGACTTCCATCACCTGCTCGATGGCCTCGCCCTTCTTGTCGTTGCTCTTGCCGCTCGAGGACTTGCTTCGTGAGCGTCGCGTCGTCTTCGCCGTCTCACGGCGTACGAGGTCGTCGTAGTAGATGAACTCGTCGCAGCTCTTGACGAGGAGGTTCGAGGTGGAGTTCTTCACCCCGCAGCCGATGACGCGCTTGTCCTCCTCGCGAAGCTTGTAGACCAGTGGAGAGAAGTCGCTGTCGCCGGTGAGTAGCGCGAAGGTGCTGATGTGCTCTTTGCCGAAGCAGAGGTCCATGGCGTCGACCACCATGTGGATGTCGGCACTGTTCTTCCCGCTCACTCCGGTCTCGGGGATGTCGACCATGGTCACCCCGTGCTGGTGCAGGGTTTGGGTGCGGCGCCGGTATCGACTCCAGTCGCAGTAGGCGCGCTTGTAGACGATGCGGCCCTTCTCCAAGAGCCGGTTGAGCACGAGGCCGATCTCCACCGACTTCTGTTTTGGCGTCATGTCGAGCACGCCGAGGGCGAGGTTCTCGTAGTCGATGAAGACGGCGATCAGGGGTTCGTCAGACACGGGCGGGTTATGACCGAGGGAAGGGGGAGGCGTCAAACGTCCGCGCTTCCCCGTTTGCACCGCTCAGCGTGGCGTGTATCCCACCCCTGATGTCCGATCGACTGGTCGTGGTGGGGGCGGGGTCTGCGGGAGCGGTCATCGCGGCGCGGGTCACGGAAGACCCGAACGAAGAGGTGCTCCTCATCGAGGCGGGGCCGCACCATGGGCCGAAGGCTCTGCCCCGGGATCTGGCCAACGGCCGTCGCAACTCTACCGAGAACCACGACTGGGGCTACCGCTTCCTCCCGAACGAGGCCCACGACGTGGCTCCCCTTCCCCGGGGGCGGGTCACGGGGGGCTCGTCGGCCGTGAACACGTGCATCGCGCTCCGCGGGCAGCCCTACGACTTCGACGAGTGGGCGCAGATCGCTGGTGAGCATTGGTCGTGGGAGCATTGCCTGCCCGCCTTCAAGCGCCTCGAACGAGACCTCGACATCGACAACGAATGGCACGGTCAGGACGGTCCGATCCCGATCCGGCGTCATCGTCCCGACGAGCTCGTGCCCTTCCAGGCGGCGTTTCTCGAGGCCTGTGCCTCGGCGGGGTATCCGCGTTGTGACGACCACAACGACCCCACCACCACCGGGGCTGGGCCCCACGCGATGAACAAGGTCGAAGGTCGTCGGATCAGCACCGCCGAGGCCTACCTCTCACCCGTGCTCGATCGCGACAACCTCGAGCTCTGGTCCGACACCGAGGTGGTCCGTGTGCTCTTTCGGGGGCGAAAGGTCACTGGCCTCGAGGTACGTCGCCAGAGCGGGCGTCGAGAGCGCTTGCAGGCCGAGCGCGTCGTGCTTTCGGCGGGGGTCGTGGCCACGCCGGGGATCTTGCTGCGTTCCGGTATCGGCCCGCGGCCCACCCTCGAACGTCTAGGCATCGACGTCCTCAGCGACCTCCCCGTGGGCCAGCATCTGCTCGACCACCCGGGCTCCGTGCTGGTCATGCCGCTGCTCGACCCCACGGTTGCGAGCGGAGACCAGCCGCTCATTCAGACCACGATGCGGTTCACCGTCGACGACCGCTACCCCAACGAGATGCAGCTCCAACCGGTGAGCTTCGTCGACCTCCCGGGGATCCCGCTCATGGTGGCGATGACGGTCGTGGTGGGGAAGTCGGCCGGCTCGGGCTACCTCTACTACGACTCGTCAGCGCCCGACGCGAAGCCACACATCTTCCCTCAGCTCGGTCTCCATCCCGAGGACCGACGCCGCATTCTCGCGGGGGTCGAGCTGGCCCTCGAGATCGCACGGCAGCCGGTGATGCGCGACATCGCCAAGGTGGTCTGGCCCACGCCGGCCCAGCTGAAGCTGGAAGACAGCCGCTGGATGCTCCCCGGCATCGGCTCTGGCTACCATCCCTGCGGCACCGCCCCGATGGGACCCCTGGGGGACGGGCGGAGCGTGTGTGACGGGCATGGCCGCGTGCACGGGGTAGAAGGCCTCTACATCGCCGACGGAAGCATCATGCCCACCGTGCCCTCTTCCAACCTGAATCTTCCCACGATCATGATCGGGGAGCGATTCGGCGCCTGGTTCCGCAAGCGCGAGATCTGAGCCACCGAAGCCGCGCGGCGAACCTCGACGAGGCTTCGACGGAGGGAAGGGTTTCTCACCGCGACCGTAAGACGCAGGCAGATCGGGTTTTCAACGGGCCGAGCCCCCGGTACAAGAGGCTCAAGGAGATCAGTCAAAAAATGGCGCAGCAACCACCAGGCGGCGGTCAGCCCCCCCATGGCGGCGGTTACCCCCAACAGCAGGGATACGCTCAGCCCGGCCAGCAAGCCGGCCAGCAAGGCTACGCACAGGCGCCGGGTCAGCCCGCAGCCGGCCACGCCCCTCAGGCTCAGGGCGGCGGGGGAGGCAAGTCCAAGGTCCCCATGATCGCTGGCGGTGGTATCGCCGCGGTCGCGGTCGTGGGCGGCATCATCTGGGGGGTGAGCTCCATGGGGGGCGGTGGCGCACCCCTTCCCATGGACAAGGGCATGTTGCCCAAGGACACCACCATGATCGCCCGCATGAAGATCGACGCCGGCAAGGCGGGAGGCGAAAACCTCCCCGACGAAGCCCGTTGGTCCCGCATGGCGGCGCGGTACTGCGGCGGTGAAGACGTCTTCAGTGACTTCCTGAACGCCGACGGCGAGTACTCCCGTCGCGCCATCGCCCAGGTTCTGAGCGACGACGACAAGCTCGAGGACATCAAGAAGGCCCTCGCCTGCGGCAAAGAAGTCGCTGGCAAGTACCCCTTCGGCGGGTCTCGCTACACCCTCAAGGTCGGCGAGGCTGGCGACAAGGACGCCTACACCGTCTCGCTCACCGAGATCGGTCTCGAGGAGATGCCCGAGGGCACCGACAAGCGAGACGGGGCGAAGGACCCCGACAACATGCAGCACGCGTTCTGCATTCTTTCGAGCTTCGGTGACAAGAAGAAGTGCGATGAAGAGTCCTTCATCTTCGCCAAGGTCGACAAGACCAGCCTCTGGGCCGAAGGACGTCAGAAGGCCCTCGAGGAGTTCGGTGGTGACATCGACCTCGAGGGGGGGCACACCTCCAGCGACCTCGACCTGCTCGAGGATCTCGCGAAGGAGTTCTCCAGCTACGACGACGCCATCGCCACCATCGACGTCGACAAGGACTTCGAGGACCCCCTCGCGCGCGAGCTCGGCGGTCGGTACCTGAAGAAGGCCGAAAAGGAGACTGTCGAAGACCTACAGGATGCCGCCAAGGAACTCCGCGAGGAGATGGAGGACATCAAGGGGTACGGCTACGGCAGCAAGGGTGACTTCGACAACGGCGAGGACATGGAGATCCACCTCGTCGTCTACGCGAAGGACGACAGCAACGCCGAGAAGATCAAGAAGGACTACGACGAGTTCCTCTCCAAGCTGGGCGAGGCCATCGACGAGGGCTTCGAGAACGCCGAAGAAGACGAGGAGAAGAAGGACGACGACGACGACAAGCTCAGCGACCGCCAAAAGGAGCGCAAGGAGCTACGCGAGAAGATCGCCGAGGCCCACATCAAGGCCGCCGTCGCCGTTCTGAAGGAGGCCAAGGCCGAGGTGAGTGGGGACAAAGTCACCATTACCCTCGAGCTCAAGCCCGAGGACGACCTCAAGAAGGACATCGAGACCTTCGTGAAGGACACCCTCGAGATCGCCGAGCACGCAGCCAAGCTCGTCGACAACATCGCCGAAGGGGCGGAACTCGACAAGGAAGCCCTCGAAGCGGTGGGGGGCGACGACCTGGCCGACACGATCGACCAGATGAAGAGCCTCACCAAGGAGTGCAAGGACGCCTGTGGGGCTTGCAAGGACGAGGACAAGTGCACCGAGAGCTGTCTCTTCAGCTACGGCCGCGCCATGGAGTCCTGCGACGAAGAGGTCGAGAAGTTCCACTCCTGCATCGGCGAGGACGAGGACAAGGCCTGCAACGACGACGGCAACCGTCTCAAGATGCCCTTCGACCGCTGCGACGACGAGCGGAAAGCCTACTTCGAGTGCGAGAAGAAGCAGCGCGAGAAGGACAAGAAGGACAAGGACGACGATTGACGGATAAGGGGGCTTGACCGGCTGGGACAAGAGAGCCACCACGCGGCGGGCGGGACCACCGCCCAGCGCGCGTGATGGCATCTACCTGGTCTACACAGGCCTCTCCGATCACGCCCGACGCGACGGCATCGAGGAGCCGGCTTCGGTATCGCTTGGCGATGCCTTCCGCCTGCTCCCCGGTGCCGTCATCGCTTTGGGGCGTAGCGACCTCTGCGAGGTCACCATCGACGCGAAGGCGCTGTCGCGTCGCCACGCCATGGTGACGTTCGAGCCCGGCGTCGAGCTCGGCCTGGTGTTGGTCGATTTGAACACCAGAACGGGCTGCTGGGTCGAAGGGCGGCGGGCGCCCGTACAGAAGGTTTCGCCCGGCCAGACCTTCGAGCTCGCCCGCTACTTCTGCTTCCGCTGCCAACCTGCCGGCTGACGGGATTAAGCTGCGCGCATGTCGCGCAAGCGCCCATCTCGCGGAAGCCGCCACGTCGTCGAAGCTACGGGACTGACGCCCCATGGTGAAGGGACCACGAGGCTCGGTCGTGATGAGCTCGTGGTGCCCGACTGCGTGCCGGGGGAGCGCGCTGAGGTGGTGATCACGCACGTGGGGCAGCGGCTCTTCGGGCGGGTTGCGCACCGAGAGCGTAGTGACCCGAGCCGGCGGCCGCCTCCCTGTCCCCAGCACGGGCAGTGTCAGGGATGCCCCCTGATGACGATCGACGAAGCGCGACAACGCGCGCTGAAGCAGTCTTGGCTCCAGGGCTTCGGGCTGGAGGTGACCTCGATCGAGCACGACGACCGACCCCTTGGCTATCGCTGGTCGAGCAAGCGCGTCGTGGGTGGCGAGCCGGGGGCCTTGGTGCTGGGCAGCTTTCGGCGGCGTAGTCACGAGGTAGCCGACATGGACGGATGCCGGGTCGATCATCCGGCGCTGACCGCGATCTGCACCGAGGTCGTGGTGGCCGCCGACGAGCTCGGCATTGCACCGTACGGCGAACAGGAACCGGATGGGCTTCGCTACCTCTGGCTCAAGACCAATGGTGAGCAGAGCCTGGTCACGCTCATCGCTGGAAGCGTGACGCCGGAGCTCCGCGAGCTGGGCGCACGCGTCGACGCCACCGTGGTGGCCGTGGGGTACCAATCGGATCGCGGCAACGCCATCGGGGCCGAGTCGCTGGAGATGGTGAAAGGACCGGCGTCGCTGCCTCTGCACCTCGCCGAGCGGCAGACCGCGATCGGGCCCATGGGGTTTCTCCAGCCCAATCCCCCCGTGGCGGAGCGCGCCTATCGCGCGCTCGTGGACGCCCCCGCCGGCAAGAAGGCGCTCGACCTCTACGCGGGGGCGGGGGTGACGACTGCGCTCCTTCGCGACCGCTTCTCGACCGTGTCGCCCTGTGAGAGCCATCCGGCGTCGGCGGCCGAGCTCGGCATCGACCCCTCCCGAGCTGAAGACTTCCTGGCTGCGCAACACGAGGCGGTCGACCTCGTGGTCGCCAACCCTCCTCGGTCCGGCATGGGGGCCGTGGTGTGTGAGCAGCTCGCTCGCCTCGGGCCTCCGCGCATTCACATCATGAGCTGTCACCCCCGAAGCCTCGCTGCCGACCTCGAGCGGCTCGCCGCCCACGGCTACGAGGTGACGCGTCTGAGGGCCTACGACACGCTGCCCCAGACGATGCACATCGAGCTGGTCGTCCACCTCCAGAAGCGCGAGGCCTCATCCAGCACGGTTCAATAGGCACCGTCGGCTGAGCGGGGCTCGCAGATCGCGGCCAAGGTATGCGCCACGTCGAGGCTCGTGAGGCCTTTCGGCTTGTTCTCGTCGTTCATGCCGGCCCGGCGCGCGAGGTCGCTCAACGACAGCAGGCCGACCAGCTTCCCGTCGGCATCGGTCACGGGCAACCGGCGGATCCGTCGTGTGCGCATCACCGCCTGGGCATCGCCGATCCGGTCCTTGGGTCGGCACGCGTGCACGTTGGTGCGCATCACGCCTTCGACCGCGATGTTCTTGAGCCGCTTGTCGCGGTCGTGGGCGGCAAGGCAGATGTCGCGGTCCGTGATGACCCCGACCACGCGCTTCGCGTCGTCGACCACCGGAACCCACCCGCAGTCGCGTTCCACCATGATGGCCACCGCGTCGGCCAGTGATTGGTGAGCTTTCACGAAACGCGGCCGCGGGTTCATGACCTTGTCGACATGCATCTTGATCACCTCGATGTGCGTCCGCGTCAGGACCACACCCCACGCGTCCATCCGTACCACGGCCGGAGCAGACGCGCTGAAGCCTTGGTGTCGAACGCAGTAGATGCGCTAGGGTGCCAACCCTCAGCCCGGGGACCCACGCGATGAAGAAGGACGCCGACGCCAAGCGCGATAAGAAGGGAAAGCCCCGCAAGATGAAGCGGGAGCTCTATGAGGCCGAGCTCGAACGGCTCCAGACCGAGCTGGTCAAGCTGCAGTACTGGGTGAAACACCGTGGCCTGCGCTTGGTGGTGGTCTTCGAGGGGCGCGATGCGGCCGGCAAGGGGGGCGCCATCAAGCGGATCACCGAAGGGCTCAACCCGCGCGGCTGTCGCGTGGTCGCGCTCGGCACACCGACCGAGCGTGAGCGCACGCAATGGTACTTCCAGCGCTATGTGTCTCACCTCCCGGCCGCAGGCGAGATCGTTCTGTTCGACCGCAGTTGGTACAACCGCGCTGGCGTCGAGCGCGTCATGGGGTTCTGCACCAAGGCCGAGTACCAGGAGTTTCTGCGGTCATGCCCCGAGTTCGAGCACATGCTCGTGCGGAGCGGGATCAAGCTCATCAAGTACTGGTTCAGCGTCAGCGACGACGAGCAGGAGCGCCGCTTCCGAAGTCGGGCGGAGACGCCGGCAAAACGCTGGAAGCTGAGTCCGATGGACGTGGAGTCGCGAAGCCGTTGGGTCGAGTACTCGAAAGCCAAGGACGCCATGTTCGAGCACACGGACAGTGATGAGGCGCCTTGGTACGTCGTCAAAGCCGACGACAAGCGCCGTGCGCGCCTCAACTGCATCCGGCACCTGCTCCAGCAGATCGAATACGAGGACGTGCTGCCGAGGGAGCCCATCACCTTCCCCGAGCGCCAGCCGAACAAGGGCTACCAGCGTCCACCCAAGGCGGGGCAGCGCTGGGTCCCAAACCACTATTGAGCGCCCCAGGTCAGCGGGGAAGGTGCCCCGTCTTGGCGAGGAGCTCGTGGTGCAGGCCGGAGGCGGAGGCCGCTTCGACGAAGAAGCCATTTCGCCAAGGCCACTCCTTCACCGCGGCCTGGTAGTCGGGGATCGACCGCGAGTAGGCGGTCAGTCGCGCCTCGAGGGCTTGGCGGGCCTCGGCGTCGAGCGAGAGGCCAAAGGCCGGCATGCCCACGTCGAGCAGCTCGTGCACGAGCTGACGCAACAGCTTGGCATGGTGTTCGACCACGCCGCCGACGGGCTCACCGGTGAGCTCGCACATGAGGCCCATCGTGCAGTTCCAGAGCAGCTTCTCGAGCTCGACCTCGGCGAAGTCGTCCGACGCCACCGACCTGGCGGGCACGTCCAGAGCTTGGAGCCACGCGACGACCGCGTCGGCCATCGGCCCTGTGAACAAGCTGTCGCTCCCCGGGATGAGAGGGGCGTCGCGCGTAGCCACGGCAAAGAAGAGCAGTCCGCGGGATGCGTCGGCGAGGGCCATGCGCTCCAGCCAAGGGCGAAGCATCCCGTTCTGCGTGAAGACCAGCCGGGGGTGGTGCTCGGGCGCGATCTTCTCCAGGACCCCGTCGAGGTCGTCGTTCCGTACGGCGACGAATATCGGAGCCGAGGTACGCGCGATGGATCCCCACCCATCGGTGCGGGTGACGAGCTCACACGAGACACCTTTGTTCTCGGCGCGGCGCGCTAGCGCCCCGCCCACGCGACCTGCGCCGACGATGATCATCGTGCTTGGATAGCAGCTTTCCGAGGCGCGCGAACCAACCCGTCCTGAAGCCGGACCTCGCGAGATCGCGGCACAATTCCCCCGGGCGCGCCACGGGACCATTGCAACGACGCCTTCCATTCCCTCGGCACATTGGGATCCGGTGTACGACTTTAATGGCAGTCAATCGCACGCTTATCTTGACAATGGTGACGTTCTGAGTATGCTACATCCTCATGAACGCAAGGCGCTTCCAACCTAACTCTTCCTCGGCGGGCTGGTACCTCGTCGTTGAGAGCGGGAAGCGCATCAACCTCAAGATCATCGGTACCCTTTCCTTGGTGGAAGGTGCACCGACGCATCAGGAGGATACGCCCTAGGCGGCTGAAGACCTACTCCACTTGTGGAGACGTCTTCGTGAGGCCGCCCCGGGAAACCAGGAGCGGCCTCTGTCGTTTCGGGTCGCTCTGGGTCCAATCTTCTGGGTCCAAGTTTCTGGGCCGAGCTTCGAGAAGAAGCCCTGAAGAAAGTCTGAATCTTTCCCCTCCTTCAAACGTCCAAGCCCCCAGACAAGGAATAGAAAACCATGTGCTTCCAGCTACATAGCAGCCATTCGGTCCGCCTCGGCGGTACCGAAGCCCAGGCGGCGACGCTCGTTCCGAGCACGCTCCTCGGCGCTGGCGCATCGTGGCGTGAGCGCACGTCCGAGGCCCGCGTGGCCTCCACCGTAGGCCGCTGTTCGAGCGTCAAATCCAACCACCAGAACAACCCAGCCGACTTGTACGTCGGGTTCGATCGACAGATCGATACCATCCCCACGTACGCCTTCTTCGGAATGAAGGAGGGCGGCCTCTAGGGCGCAGCGTTTCACACGATGCCCACGCACTTCCGCAAGCGGAAGGCGTGACATCCGAAGGGCCGCCCGGGGAATCCACCAGGCGGCCCTTCTCGCATTTGGGGCTTGCTTCGATAGTATCTTAGTCCCGTTGGGGACTATCAGGTATTCGATTGAATGCCGCGGGTGAGATCCGTCCTGCGTCGGGGGATCTGCGCTCAGCACGAGAAAATCGGGTCGTGTAGCGACGTGGCGTCGCAGCTGGCTGTAACCCAGTGGCTCTCAGAGCAAGAGGTTCGATTCCTTCACGACCCACCGCCAGCGCGGAACCGCGCTGGTGACAGGACAGGTGCGTCTCGCGGCCGTCGGTCTCCGACGGACGGACAGGTGAGGTGCGCCCGCGACGAGGCTTCTTAGCTCCAAGGCGGAGCAGCCGGCTCTTAACCGGTAGGGCAGGGTTCGATTCCCTGGGAGGCCACCCACGACATCTTCCGGGGTCGTCTAACGGCAGGACAGCGGGCTCTGAACCCGTACGCGCAGGTTCGAATCCTGCCCCCGGATCCTCAGCTCTCCCTCGTTCGAGGGAGGGGTGATCTTTGACAGTTTGACGAGACTTGGTACGTCCCACCCTCAGGGATGTGGGCCCACCTCTCTCGCTCGAAGCTCGACCTCGCCTGGGGTCCTCTCAGAGGGCACCGGGAGGCGACTACCCCTCCTGCGTAGATATTGACTCAGACGCAGCGCAGGGGCCGTCCAAGGGGTTCTCACCAGACCATGGGCGAGGTCGATGCTTCATCGTTTTTGCACGGTAGCCAAGTGGCAAGGCAACCGACTGTTAATCGGTACATCGCAGGTTCGATCCCTGCCCGTGCAGCCGCGTGATCTGGGAGGGACGGGATGTCTCCTGGATCGCGCATCGCGCCATCGGGACCCTCGTGGTGGGGTACCTCCCTCGTAAGGAGGATGCAGCTGGTTCGACTCCAGTCGATGGCTCTACGTCGGATGACCGTACCTGCTCCGGGCGGTCGCCGGCGTCGCTGGCCCATTCGTCTACCCGGTTAGGATGCGAGGCTTTCAACCTCGCGAAGAGGGTTCGAGTCCCTCATGGGTCACCACGCTTCGGAAGCTAATCTGGTGAAAGCATCCGTTTGAAAAACGGAGGACGCTGGTTCGATCCCAGCCCGAAGCACCCCGAGACCCCATCGTCTCGGACCACATTCGTGAGAGTACGCGCGGCGCGAAGGCTGGCTGTGACCCAGTTTGAGGGGTTCGACTCCCCGCTCTCACCCAAGTTCTATCCTGGGATCGTAGGCATCTGGGTAGGCCGGCACGTTGTCAGCGTGTGTCGAGGCGGGTTCGATTCCCGTCGGTCCCGCCAACCAAACATAGGTCGGAGGTCATGGTGACCAGCCGGATTCCAACCCCGGAGGACAGGGTTCAATTCCTTGCCGGCCTGCCGCCCCGATAGGGGCTCTCATGGGGTGATCGTCCAAGGGGAAGACGTCGGTGTCGCAAGCCGAAGATCCGGGTTCGATTCCCGGTCGCTCCACCAGATCAGACGGGGTCGTAGCTCAAGCAGGAGAGCACTTGTTTGGCTGACAGGCGATGGGGGTGCAAGTCCCCCCGACTCCACTACATGCGGGTATAGCTCAAGGGCAGAGCCACTGGCTTCCAACCAGTTGATGTCGGTTCGATTCCGTCTATCCGCTCCGTCACCCTTCGGGGTGATCCGTCGCGGCCGTCCAGATGGTGACGGGCTCGGTGTGCCTCACCGATGATCGGAGTTCGATTCTCCGCGGCCGCACTCTTTGCCGTCGAGATCCCAGTGGTGGGATGCGTGCTTGGTAGGCACGTCGTGGTGGGTTCGACTCCCATCGACGGCTCCGTGAGCCGATCCTCTGGGAGGAGCGGTGGCTGCAACCCACCTCGGGAGGGTTCGACTCCCTCTCGGCTCTCCGCGTCCTTTCGGGCGCACCCTTGCTCCCGTGGTCCAACAGAGAGGGCGCTGGTCTTCTAAACCAGGAGGTGTCGGTGCAACTCCGGCCGGGAGTGCCCCCTCGTTCTCGTGCTCGTTCTCGTGCTCGTGCTCGTGCTCGTGCTCGTGCTCGTGCTCGTGCTCGTGGTCGTGCTCGTTCTCGTGCTCGTTCTCGTGCTCGTGCTCGTGCTCGTTCTCGTGCTCGTGGTCGTGCTCGTTCTCGTGCTCGTGCTCGTGCTCGTGCTCGTGCTCGTGCTCGCGCTCGTGCTCGTGCTCGTGCTCGTGCTCGTGCTCGTTCTCGTGCTCGTGCTCGTGCTCGTGCTCGTGCTCGTTCACGTGCTCGTTCGCCCTGTGGAGCCGGGGATGATTCCCCGGCAACGGAGGTTCAGCGCATCAAGCCGGCTAGCTTGACGGCGATGCGTCTCAGCTTCTGCTGGTGTGTGATGCCCCCAGGCAGGTCGATGCAATCGAGGATGGCGGCCAGTTCACCAGCCTCTCCTCGCGCAATGCGTAGGGCGTGGCGCCCCGCGTTGGTGCGACGTCCTTTGTTGATGCCTTCGGCGATGTTGCAGACGACCGAGTCTGCAGCGCGTTGACCTTGGTCGCGCAGGTGCGACCGGCCGCTGGGAAAGCTGAGGCTGGCGAACCAGCGGTTGACCTCGACGGCAAGGCGATACGCGTCGAGGCGCTCGTGAGGAAGAGAGAGTTCGGAATCGGGAATGCGCGACATGGGTATTGGCTCCTTCTGAGGGCGCCGAGGAGGTGGCCCTCGCTTGCGATGGGGCCGCCCCCGCAGGCGCCCTCAGAAGGAGCCCCCCCCGGGAACGGCAGACCCTCTCGTAGATGAGCTCGTGCTTGTCGCTCGCAGTCGTGAGCTCGTTCTCGTGCTCGTTGCTCGTTCACGTGCTCGTAGTCGTGAGCTCGTACTCGTTCTCGTACTCGTTCTCGTACTCGTTCTCGTACTCGTTCTCGTACTCGTTCTCGTACTCGTTCTCGTACTCGTTCTCGTACTCGTACTCGTTCTCGTACTCGTTCTCGTACTCGTACTCGTACTCGTTCTCGTACTCGTTCTCGTGCTCGTTCTCGTGCTCGTGCTCGTGCTCGTGCTCGTGCTCGTGCTCGTTCTCGTGCTCGTGCTCGTGCTCGTGCTCGTGCTCGTGCTCGTGCTCGTGCTCGTGCTCGTGCTCGTGCTCGTGCTCGTGCTCGTGCTCGTGCTCGTGCTCGTTGCTTCTTCCTGTCCCCATCGTCTAACGGCTCAGGACACTCGGCTCTCTACCGAGGAATCAGGGTTCGAATCCCTGTGGGGACGCTACTTCCGTGGCTGCATCTGCAGAAGCGGAGGTGATCCAGTCTTTGTCGTCTAATGGAAAGGACCCAGGTCTACGAAACCTGAGATGGAGGTTCGAATCCTCCCAAAGGCGCTGTTGTTCAGTGGGCCGTGGCGCGGAGATGCGCCCGGCCGTCTCTCCTCGTCCTGGTGGATTCCAGGCCCGAGTCTCCGAAGCTCGATGTCCAGGTTCGATTCCTGGCGGGGAGGCCGCAGGGAGGTCCGGTGACCGACCCAGTCTCATAAGCTGGGGCCCGTCCGGTTCAACTCCGGACCCTGCATCCCGCAGCGACGCATGGTGCGGCGCATCCCTCATAAGGATGGCGAGGATGGTTCGATTCCATCCGCTGCGACCGTCGCGCTCCTTCCAAGAAGAAGCTGCGACGTCATCTGCTGCCGTGGTGGAATGGTATACACGCTGCGTTGAGAGCGCAGGCTCCTTGTGGGCGTGAGGGTTCGATCCCCTCCGGCAGTACCGCGAGTAGGTTTGCTCGTCTCGCGAGCGTTGGTGCGCCCCCCGGTAGGTCAGGGTGTCCGCGTGACGGTTCGACCTCCGAGATGGGAAAAGCTCTCGTGCAAAAGGACTCAGGAAGTCGAGGGTTCGAATCCCTTCAGGTCCAGGGCTGGGCTTGTAGTGCAGTGGTAGCACACCTGATTGGCACAATAGCCAAACCGCTTGAAACGGTTTACACACCGGCCAGCGGCGGTTCGTGGTCCCCTCGCGAGGCGCTCCGGTTCCTCGCGAGACCAACGCGCAGCCCGTGGTTCGGACCGCGCCCCCTCACCCGAGTTTCGACCATCGTTGCGGCGACCGTCGAGGCCTCCGGTGATGGGGTCCCCCGAACTCCGCTGCCGCGGGTCCGCACGCTTCATCAGACGACGGAACGCGCTCTCCGGTGCCGCAAGGTCGGGAGGGAGCACACCGTCTTCGGGTGGAGCCGGGATCGCAGCCGCCCTTGGCCACTTTTCTCCCTCGCTCCCCATAGGGACCGAGCGGCTCTCTTGAACTTTCTTGCGTCCCAAGGGGGCGCCCGTTGGTCGGCGGCATCGGCCGGAGGCAAGCGTCCCATTCGACACGTTTTCGAAGTTGCGCTCGGTGAGCGCGTGGTCGTCCTTCGCGATGGCCTTCCGGTCCGGGCTCTCGAGCCGGGGCGCCACGTTCTCTGGGGCTGGGCCCGCTTCCGGACCCTGCACTTCCAGGTGCAGGACCTCCTTCTCGACACCAAGCCCGAAGTCCTGGCCATGCTGCCGAGCGGCTGGTTCAACGAAGTCACCCTCGCCACGCACGAGCGGGGCGTCATCTACCGCGACGGCAAGCCCGCCGTCTGGCTGCGGCCCGGTACGCACCGCTACTGGACCCTCGAGACGGGGGTGAAGGTGGTGGTCTTCTCGGTGCACGAAGCCATGCCCACGCTGACCGACGAGCTGCAGGCCGTCATTCCGCGGGGTGAGTACATCGACGTGACCGTCCTCGCCCACGAGCGAGGCGTGCTCTACCGTCAGGGGTCTGTCGAGGACCTGCTCGGTCCGGGACGGTACACGCTGTGGAGCTACCCGGCGTCGCAGGTGGCCATCGCGAAGGTGGACACCCGTCGGCAGGAGCTCTCGCTGGCGAGCCAGGAGCTCATGACGCGAGACAAGGTGACGCTTCGGCTGAACCTGAGCGCGGCCTACGTGATCTCGGACCCTCTCCGCATGGCGCTGCGGGTCCCGGCTCCGCGCGATGCGGTCTACCTGATGGTGCAGCTCGCGGCGCGCGAGTACTTGGCGAGCGTGACCCTCGACGAGCTGCTCGAGGGCCGTGAGGCGCTGAACGCCTACCTGGCGCAGGCGACGGCCGCGCCGGCCGAGGAGATCGGTGTCACCATCGAGACCTTGGGCGTGAAGGACGTGGTCCTTCCCGGTGAGATGAAGGACCTGATGAATCGGGTCATCGCGGCCGAGAAGGAAGCGGCGGCCAACGTCATCCTCCGTCGTGAGGAGACGGCGGCCACGCGGTCGCTCGCCAACACCGCGAAGGTGATGGCGGACAACCCCGTGCTGCTCCGGCTCAAGGAGCTCGAGGCGGTGAAGGAGATCGCGGGACAGGTGAACGAGGTTCGCCTGGTCGTGGGCTCCGACGGCCTCGAGAAGCTGATCCCTGCGGGCCTGCTCCGCGGGGGTCAGTAGAGCGCGGCCTCCCACTGGGGAGGCCGATTTCTGGGTGTAGCTTAGCCTGGCCAAAGCGCCTGTTTCGGGAACAGGAGATCGGTGGTTCAAATCCACTCACCTAGACCGGAGTCGGGAGACTCCACACGCGAGGAGAGTCCAGCTGGGTACGGCGTCTCTTTCACATTGAGAATTTGGTGGGTTCGATTCCCACTCCTCGCACCCATGAGACGCTGCTGGATGGTGTGGTGCACCTGGGGTGCCTGATAAGCAACCCGCCCAAGTTCGATTCTCGGCGGCAGCACCAACTCGCGAGACGAGTGAGCTAGTGAACACGCCTGCATGACGAGCAGGATCTGCTGGGTGCGATTCCCAGGTCTCGTACCAACGAACCCCGATGCTCGGGTGGCGGAACAGTAGACGCGCCAAGCTCAAACCTTGGTGTCGCTTGGCGACATGCAGGTGCGACTCCTGCCCCGAGTACCAACCAACCAACTCCTCCGCTCAATGGTGAGCGGGACACATGCTCGAGTGGCGCAACGGTCGACGCAGCCGGCTCAGAACCGGTGCCCCTTCGTGGGCCTGGGGGTTCGAATCCCTCCTCGAGTACCGGAGAACAAATCCCATGGAACAAAGAAAGAGAACCGGGAGGGGGTCGCCCTCCCAACGGTGAGGTGTGTCATGTCTACCCAGAGAACGCTGCTGCTCACGTCTTGGTTTTTTCCGCACAAGGTCATCCGCTGGGAGGATGCGGTGACCCTCGTCTACCTCGGCAAGGCCGATACGGTGGTCGAGTACGGCGAAGAGATCTCGTCGCCGTCCGTCACCATGAAGCTCCCCGCCGTCGTGCGGCTCCGCAAGAGCTTCGGTCGAACCAAGCGAGGCGTGCGCTTCTCTCGGGTGAACGTGTTCACCCGCGACGGGTTCCGGTGTCAGTACTGCGGTGAGCGCTTCGCGATGAGCAAGCTCACGTTCGACCACGTCGTGCCGCGCGCGGCGGGCGGGCGGACGGAGTGGACCAACATCGTGACCGCTTGCCGGGCCTGCAACAGCAAGAAGGGCGACAAGACGCCGGACCGCTCGGGCATGTTCCCGCGGCAGGCGCCGGTACAGCCCAAGACGCTGCCGCTCACCGGGCCGGTCGTCGATGTCACGCAGGCTCCCATCGAGTGGCGGGACTTCCTCGTGGTGACCACGTGAAAACGGGCCTGGCCCTCTCGGCCCGACATCAATGAGAGGGCGTTTACGGGGTGTAGCTTAGCCTGGCCAAAGCGCCTGTCTGGGGGACAGGAGACCGCAGGTTCAAATCCTGCCATCCCGACCGGATCCATCCTTTCGTCCAGGAATCGGACGTCGGTGAACGGTTCACCGGTGTTCGCCAATCAACCAACCTACCCAATAGCCGCGGGGGATGGGGGGATGGGTCCAACCTCGCTGCGAACGGCGCCGCAATGCCGAGCCTTTCGCCCCTTGAACCGGAGACGCCCTCGACGGCGCGGGATGGGCCTGTGTCTTCACGCTGCGTTCTCCTCACCGTGGAGACGTTCCAATGCAGAACGAATCGCTGGGACCCGCCGAGCGCATCATCCAGACCGCGCTCACCTACTCGGACCACATGGTCCACAACCGTCCGGGCATGGTCATTGCCGACCCCAATGCGGCCGTCGGCGTCACCTGGCGTCCGGTGACCCACCGCGATGAAGAGGGTCAGCGCGTGGTCTACCGTCTCGACCGGAAGGGCCGTAAGACGGTTCGCACCAAGGTCGGACGGCTTCAGGCGCACGACCAGAGCATCGTCGATGAGCGCAACCGCGTGGTGGGCCAGTACCGCCCGGCCGGCCTCTTTCCCGAGGTGGTGGCCTGGCTCTACCGGCAGGTGGCCGAGGTCTACGCCCTCGACCACGAGTTCGCCGCGCGCTGGGCGTCTTACGCGTTTGGCCAGGAACACCGCGACCTCAAGGTGGTGCTCGCGGCCTTCATGCTCGTGCAGACGCGTAAGGGCGATCCGATTCGCGATGGTGATGCGGTGGCCTTCCACGACGACGACTTCCGCGACGTCGGCGAGGCCATGGTGCTCCTCCGCCGGAAGGACCGGCGCGACCTCAACCCGAAGCTCCTGCTCCGGGTGCGGGACGTGCTGATGCTGCCGGAGGTGGCGCAGATCAACCGTGAGCTCGGCTTCGGTCGCTCGGCCCGCAAGCCTTTCCTGGGCCGCTGGGCGCGTGCGGTCACCAAGTGGCTTCGCTTCCGTGAGGACAACCTCCCCCTGCTCCAGGGGCTGGTCAAGGCCGGCTTCAAGCGCACGGTCATGAAGCTCGCGCGTCACGTCGGCTACAAGCCGCGCTCCCCGAAGTTCTTCGAGGTGCTCGGCTGGAGCCAGAAGCAGGCGGACGACGGTCGCCGGACCATCGCAGTCGGGGAGACCTTCGGGTCCACCGAGCCCACCTGGCACGGCCTGTCCGAGGCCGAGGTCTGCGCGCGCATCGTGAGCGAGCGGCCGAGCTACAAGCGGCTGGTCGGTCTCGTGCCCAAGGCGGTCGGCATCACCCGCGCGGTGATGGCGGCGGCGGTGGAAGCGGGATGCCTGTCCGACAAGGACCTCATCATCGCGGTGCCCACGCTCGAAGAGCTCGGGATCCTCCAGGACCCGGCGGTCGGTGAGCGGGTGGCGCGGGCCGTCGAGGCGGCCGAGGACCAGCGGGCGGCCCACCTGCTCACGCGGGTGCGCAGCAAGGCGGCCAAGGAGACCCTCGAGGAGGCGGCGGAGGTCGCGATCAAGAAGGCGGTGGAGGAGACTTCGCGCGGCCTTCGGATCTACTTCTTCGTCGACATCAGCTCGTCGATGCACGACGCGATCGAGCAGGCGAAGCAGTACCTCGAGACCTTCCTCCACGGCTTCCCACTCGACCGGCTCCACGTCGCGGTGTTCAACACCGCGGGTCGGGAGATCGCCATCAAGCACGGCTCCGCGGCCGGCGTGCGCAACGCCTTCCGCGGGATCCGCGCGGGGGGCGGCACCGACTACGGCGCGGGGGTGAAGGCGCTCGTCGGTCACCGGCCGGCCGAGGATGAAGACGTGCTCTACATCTTCGTCGGCGACGAGGAGGCTTCGACCTTCTCGGCTTCGGTGTCGACGACCGGCCACCAGCCGCTGGCCTTCGGGCTGGTGCGGCTGCGCAACTCGCCCATGCGTGCGGTGCAGCAGACGGCAGCCGAGCTCGGCATCCCCTGCTTCCTCATCGACGAGCGGACCTTCGAGGACGCCTACGCCATCCCCCGGACGGTGCGGGCGCTCGTGGCCGCGACCCCGGTGGGCAAGCTCACGGGAGGCCAGCGCAAGTCGCTCGTGGACACGATCCTCGAGACCGAGCTGCTCCAGAAGCCCGTCTGGGCCGTAGCGGCCTAACCAAGGCATGGGGGCGTCCTCTTCAACAGGGGGAGGGCGTCCCGATGCGAACCCCTCACGAACGGAGGTGCGCCATGGGATGGCGTGATCTGCTCCAGACCGAAGACGAGCGTTTCATCCTGCCCTGGGTGGGCGGACGGCGCATGCGAACCGCCGGGCGGGCCTTCTCGCTCGAAGGAAAGCCGCCGGCCGAACACGGTTGGTACGACTTCGTCGTCGAGGGTCGGCGGCTCCGTGTGACCGCCGAGGCGCTGCCCGCGCCAGAGGTTCTGCGCCACGTCGAGGAGGGGTACCTCGTCGGCGACCGCTTCGTCCCCGATGGCGTGCGCATCGGCCACGATCTGTCGGCCCTCCTGCGGCGCTGTGCATCGATTCATCTCGTCGAACCGGGGCTCGACCGCTTCTCGCGGGTGAGCGCCGGTCGCGTCGAGTCGGGCGGGCCGTGGGTCTTCCACGGGTACGCCTTCCCCGTGGGTCCCGAGGACCAGGTGCTCGACGCCTGGCTCGATGGGGCCGATACGGTCGACCACGTCTCCGGCGTGGCCCCGGCCCTCGACGCCGCCTTCCGCCTCGAGCGGTGGCGGCAGGCCGAGGCTCGACGGCGCCGCGAGGAGGCCGAGGCGCTGCGTCGCGCCCGTGAACAAGAACGGGCCCGCATGGCGCGGCGGCAGTACCTCCGTGAGCACCTCGGCGACGCCGTGGTGCGGCGGGCGGTCGCGAGGTTCGACTTCGAAGAAGCGGCCGCGGCCGCCCTCGCGGTCGGAGGCGCCGAGCTTCTCGACGTACGCCCCGCCTACAACCGCGGGGAGATGGTCATCCGCTTCCGCTACGCGCGGCAGCGGTTCGAGTGCACCTGCGACCAGGTCACGCTCCGCGTGATCGACGCGGGGATCTGCCTCATCGACCACGAAAGCGGAGTGCGCGGCGACGACCGCTTCACCCTCGAGTCCCTGCCCGGGGTCATCGCCCAGGCGCAGCGCGAAGGGGTGCTGGTGGTCTTCCGCCACGTCGACTGAATCCATCAATCCGGGTCGCCTCCACGTGGAGGCGACCCATCATCAACCGAGGCCAACATGCTCGAAGAGCGCCTCTACACGGGGCTCGGCCGGGCGGATCGTCGGCGGATGAAGCAGCGCTGGAAGGAAGAGGGCAAGCCCCTCGGACTCTCGCTCAAGCAGTGGGCGGCGCGGCAGCATCCGGTCGGTGACTCTGCCTTCGTCTGGCTCCAGGCCAAGAAGCGTCGTCTGCGCTGATGCGCTCCGACGACAAAGGAGACTTCATCCAATGAACATGGACATTCGTCAGCACGAAGCCCGCGTGAACATCACCTTCGCGGGCCAGAACGGCGACCTCCCCGACACCGTGCGCTACGACAGCACCGACGCGGACGTGCGGGGGTGGGTCACCGAAGCCATCCGGGGCGGCACCGTGCCCGGCATCGTCGGTCAGCGGTTCGTCGACCTCACCGACTACGTGGTCGACCGCTTTCCGGCCAACCTCAACCGTCCCTACAACCTCATCCAGCTCCGACCGAAGACGCCCTTCGGTTAGATGCATCGACGACTGGACG
>JAUHZF010000562.1 GCA_030426145.1 Polyangia bacterium | reverse complement strand
ACCGTGTCGGTACGACCGGACGACATGTTCCTGCTCTGCTCGGACGGGGTCAGCCGCGAGATCAGCGACCGACGCATCCTCGAGGCCGTGATGGTGGCCGAGACGGCGGAAGAGGCCTGCGAGCTGCTCGTCGACCTCGCCAACGAGCGCGGCGGGCGCGACAACATCACGGTCGTCGCACTGCGGTTTCCCGGCTGAGTGAGCCCGCGCGAAGCGCCGCCGTTTCAGCCTTCGTTCTTGGACTTGTCCGTCTCGAGGCCGGCGCTCGTCCAGCCCTTGATGCCCTTGGGCAGGACACACACGTCGGTGTGACCGGCCTCGCGGGCGCGCACGGCAGCGGTGCGTGCCGCCGAGCACCACGTGCTCGAGCAGTAGAAGACCACGGGGTTGGCCTTCTCGGTCGGAAGCAGCGACAGGTCGTAGTCGCCGGCGGAGCTGAGCGTGGTGGCCCCCGGGATGACCCCGTACTCGTTTCGCACGCGAGGGCTGTTGGCGTCGTAGACCGCCGGCGGCGTCTCCGACGCGAGCTGCGTCGACAGCTGCTGGACCGTCAGCTCTCGGATCCCCTCTTCGCGCTGGCACCCGCCACAGAGGGTGGACGCGGCCACGACCGAGACCAAGAGCGCGCTGGGCGCGAGACGGCGAGATGGCATCACGTTCATTCTACGCTGATTGGATGTAGCCGGTTTCACCGGACTGTAAAGCCACGGATCTCGTGCGGAGCGATTGTCCCGACTCGCGTGCGGTGCGACGGGCCCACCGCAGCTTTTCGGCCATCTCCGTCGCAGTAGCGACCTAAGTGCTTGAAATCAAGGAGTCCGATGCCTGGTACGCGTCCTGCAGTGTCTTTGGGCAACCCCCGACCGGAGACACGCACATGATCAACCGCCGCCGAACGCTCGCTCTTGCCGCCGCCCTCGCCACCGCCCTCGTGGTCCCTGCGACTGCCTCGGCGTCGACGTCCAGCCTCTCGGCTTCGGCCTCGGCTCCGGTGAAGCTCCAGCGGATCAACCGCACGCCGACCCTGCGCAACCAGTGGACGAGCAACTACAAGAAGTGGTCGGAGTCGCGGATGCGCGATGCGCACTGGCGCATCATGATGCGCTCTCGCAACCAGATGAGCCACGAGAAGCGCGCGCAGCTCGGCCGCGACCTCAACGAGGCCGTCAGGGTCATGCGATCCCGCATCGACAACCTCGGCCGGGACAACGTCATCAGCGTCGAGGACCAGCGCCAGATCCTCGTCCTTCGAGATGCCATCCGTCGGGACCTGTCGCGCTACGGCAACTTCGACTCCTTCCTCATCATCTGATTCCAGCGCGGCCGTGCCGCGCCCTTCTTCGTCGTGTCGGCCGCCCGCAGGAAGCTTCCTGCGGGCGGCTTTTTCGTGGTGCTAACGTGTGCGCATGGCGGAGTCAGACGACGATCAGAAGGGGAGCGTGAAGCGACGAGGGCTGCTCGCTGCGGCGGGCGTTGCCACCGTGGGGGCGACCGGCTGGTTCGGCTACCGCGCCTGGCAAAGCCACAAGCCGGTGCCACCTCCGACGACGCGTCTGCAGCCCGACGTCGACCGTGGCTTCTATCGTCGACTCGGTCGCACCGACCTCGAGGTCTCGGCGGTCTCCATCGGAGGCGGGGGCGTCAGCAACCCCAAGGTCATCGCCCGCGCCATCGACGCGGGGCTCAACTTCATCGACACGTCGATCTGCTACGGCGACAGCGAGCTCGTCATCGCCGAGATGTTTCGGCAGCGTCCCGAGCTACGTCAGAAGCTGGTGCTCGCTACCAAGTGGGATGTGGCCCAGGACATGCCGAAGTCCCGCATCCTCGAGTCGCTCGACAAGAGCCTGCAGCGCCTCGGCGTGGACCAGATCGACATCATGCAGCTCCATTGGCTCGGGGGTGGGCACGTGAGAGGTGACGATGGCTTCAATCGGCTCGACAACGAGGCGCTCTACGCGGCGATGGAAGAGGTGAAGAAGGCGGGAAAGGTCCGCTTCTTCGGGGCCACCTCGCATCACGAGAACCGGGGAAAGATCCTCGAGCACGCGGTGGGCAAGGGCGCTTACGACATGCTGCTCGTGAAGATGAACGCGCTCGACTTCGATGGGGCCGGGATCCCATCGCTCTTGTCGGTGGCGCGAAAGGCCGACGTCGGTGTGGTGGCCATGAAGAGCCAACCCGACGGCGGGCGCATGCCCCCCGGGTTCGAAGAGAAGAAGTGGGGGGTGTACCAGGCCAACCTGCGGTGGGTGCTCCAACACGACGTCGCGACGGTGATCAACTCCGACATCGGAGAGGATCCCGAGATGCAGGACCTCGCCATCGAGGCGGCGCGCGAGCCCTTCACCGAAGCCGACCGGGCCCTGCTCGAGCAATACACGACGGCGGTGAGCCCACATTACTGCCGCGGGTGTGACAGCCTGTGCGGAGGGGCTTGCCCCGAGGGCGTGTCGATCGCCGCCGTGATGCAGTTCGCGATGTACCACGAGGCCTACGGATGGCCTGCGCGCGCCCGTCAGCACTATCGGAACCTGCCCGTGGCCGAGCGATTCGCGGAGCGGTGCCTCAGCTGCAGCCAGTGCAGCGACGCCTGTCCCCACGGCCTCGACCCGGCGGGCACCGTGCGCTGGGCGGCGGAGACGCTCGGAGATGGCGGCTCAAGCCGGGCTTGAGGCGGTGCGGAACTGGCGCGGTGTGCGCCCGGTCCAGCGCTTGAAGGCGCGCACGAAGGCGCTCGGCTCCGAGTAGCCCAACATGTAGGCGACTTCGCCCACGGTGAGGCGCTCGTCTTCGAGGTAGCCCTGGGCAAGGCAGCGACGTGCCTCGTCGACGAGGCTCTGAAACGTGGTCCCCGCCTCGCTCAAACGGCGCTGGAGCGTGCGGGGGCTCATGGCCACCCGCTTGGCGACGTCCTCGAGGCGCGGCCCCTCGGAGAGCGACGAGCCGATGGCGTCACGGACCGGGCGCAGTGGGTCGTCGGCCTGTCCGAGCTGATCGACGAGGGCCTTGGCGTGACGTTCGAGCACCCGCTCGAGGGTGGGCTCGCTGCGCATGAGCGGCTGGTGCCAGGTGGGCCGGGTGAGGCGGACCTCGCTCGTGGCGTCACGCGTGTAGCGAATGGGGCACGCGAAGAAGGCCCTGAGGCGAGAGGCGTCGGGCGGGGGAGGGATGGCCAGGACGACCTCAGCGAAGCGGAAGGGACCCTGCGTCAGGCGGCGAAACCGACCGAAGGTCACACCGAGAGCGTAGAGGTGCGACACGAGGTGGTCACGGGGCTCGAGGTGATGGTCTCTCATGGCCACGCCGGGGAGCTCGCCCTCGGCGTCGACCTCCCACTCGATGGTCGACGTGATGAGACGGAAGTAGCGGGCGACCTGCGCCAACCCGTGGCCCACGTCGCGGCTGCTCGAAGCCAAGAAGTCCATGACTTCGTAGGTGCCGAAGGCCACGCCATCACCCACGGAGAGGGGAAAGGTAGGGTCCTCGTCGACCTCGGTCACGGCTGCCCACAGGCTGCGGTAGGTGTCGTCCCTGCTGCCCGCGCTCACTGGATTGAGCACGTCGTACCCCGTGCGCGCGCTCAGCGCGTCGAGGTCGACCCCCATGGCCCCCAGCGACGTCGCCACGGCCTTGATCTCGCGATGGAGGAGGGCGTGCTCTTCCACATCGAGACCATGTCCCCAAGGCGGCGCTTTGTCGAGCGCTGACGCGACGTTATCATCCCCCATCGCTCTGCCCGTGCCGAGCGAAGTGCATCAGCATGACGGAAACCGTCGAGCAGTCGGTACTTGCAGCGGCGAGGGAGCGTTGGCTCGCAGCGCTGACCGAGGGGTCACGCGAGACAGTGCTGATGATCAACCGAGACGGCCAGGTCGAGTACGCCTCCGTCAGCCGTTCGCTGTCGCGTCTTCTCGGCTACGAGGTGGACGAGCTCGCGGCACGGCTGCAACTCGACCTGGTTCACAGCGACGACCGAACCCGGGTCGCGGAGTTCTTCGAGCGGATTCGCCACGAGGTGGGTGGCGTTCACTCCATCGAGTATCGGGTCCGCCACCGCCTCGGGCACCACTTCCTCATCCAG
>JAUHZF010000178.1 GCA_030426145.1 Polyangia bacterium | reverse complement strand
CCGAAGTCGAGAACCTTGACCTGAGGCAGGCCGTCCTCGCCAGTGACCACGTACACGTTCTCGGGCTTGAGGTCGCGGTGCACCACGCCGGCCGCGTGGGCTTGGTCGAGGGCCGAGGCGATCTGGGTGACGAAGCGCAGGGCCGTGGACGCGTCGAGCTCCCCGCGCGCTTGCAGGAGGTCGGCGAGCTCTCGGCCGTGGAGGAGCTCCATCACCAGGTAGGGGAGCCCTTCGACCGGGTCGGTGCCCGCGTCGTAGGTTCGAACGATGTAGGGGCTCTCGAGGCTCGCCGCGATCATCGACTCGCGGGTGAAACGCACCTTCATCTCATCCGACGAGAAGGCCCCCGGCAGGAGGACCTTGAGGGCGATGGGGGGAGCTTGGGGCGCGTCCCTTCTCCGCGCGGCGTAGACGGTCCCCATGGCTCCTCGCCCCACCAGAGAATCGATCTGGTAGTCGGCGAACACGTCGCCTGCATTGAGGAGCTTGGCCTTGCCCACCATGGCGCGGATGAGCCTACTACAAGCGCCTACGACAAGCGGCCCCTCCTTGGGGGGTCTCCTGCGACCCCGGGTTTGGTACAACATGGGGATGGTCGTTCCCGTGAGCATGCTGACCCCCTGTGCGGGGATGACGCTGGTCTGGCGCTTTCAAGACAAGCTGCACCTCACCACCGTCGTGAAGGCGACCTTCTCGCTCCCCCCCACGGGCACCATGGCCATGGCGTCGCCCCTGCCGATGTACGAGAAGGATCAGACCTTCCGAAACCTCCCCACCTCGAGCGTGGTCGGGCCATCGGACAGGGCGCCCATGAAGCAGCGGGCGGATGTCACGTTGTCCGGGCGGGCCTACGCGCGATTCGGCACCGAGGTAACCAGCACCCAAGTGCGCCTGTCGATGCTCAGAGGGAATCGCTTGATGCTCAACAAGACATTGGGCGTGCGGGGCGACGATGGGGGCCAGGTCGCCTTCTCGACCATGGACATGACCTACGAACGGGCGTACGGCGGCCTCGGCTACGAGCCCAACCCCATCGGCACCGGCGTTGGAGAAGGGGGGGAACCGCCGAACATCTTCTACCCCACCAAGCCCGATACGCCGGCTGGCTACGCGCCGGTGCCCGCCATTTGGCCGGTGCGCAAGAAGCGACTGAAGATGAACCGCAAGGCGCTCGGCGAGAGTCCAATGGCGCTCCCCGTGGATTTCGACTGGGGCTACTTCCAGGCGGCCCCCGCCGATCAGCAGACCGGCTACCTCGAGGGCGACGAGACCATCGAGCTCGACGGCCTGCATCCAGATGCGATGAGAGCCTCGGTGTCGCTGCCGAGCGCACGCGCCGTCGGCGCCGCCTACGGCGCCAAGGCCGGAGATCGGCAGCTCCTCGGCTTCGTCGCCGACGCGCTCCACCTCGAGCCCGATGAGCGCCGCTGTTCGGTGACGTGGCGCAGCGTTCTCGAGATCAAAGACGAGTCCAAGCTCGACGCCATGGTCGTCGCCATCGGGGTCGCCGTGGCGGGACATCCCGTTCAGGTCCCAGCCTACCGGCCGAAGGCGGACACGGTGACGGCGCCGGCTCCCGGAGGGGGACCCTTCAGCTCCGAAGGCACGATCGTGGTGCCCTCGTCGGCGAGGCCGGCAGCGAGCCCGACCAGCACGCTCGAGATCCAGGGCGAGCCTGCCCCGTCGAGCAGTCTCGGGGCGCCCTTCACGCTGGCCAAGGGCCCCGCCTCGGCACCTCGGCCCGCGAAAGACCCCACGCCCTGGAGCCGTCCCCAAGGCGCTGCACAGAAGGTGCAGGCGCCGAAGCCCGACCAGCGTCAGACCCTCGCGCTTCCGCCCGAGGCCCGCGACGCCATCGCCTCCTCACGCAAGCCCGCGGGGCCCACCTCGGTCATCGAGCTCGACGACGACGAGATCATGTCCGCACCGCCGGAGGTGCTGGCCAAGGAGCAGCCTCGCGCTGAGCAGAGCCCTCCCCCACGTCTCGACGAGACGACGGTTTCCGCCGCGTCCGCTCGAAAGGTCGAGGCGCCGAGCGCGCCTCACGTACGCGGAGGTCGGCTCGACCCCGCGCGGGAGCAGGCCGCCAACGTGAAGGCCCGCAGGCGCGCCAACCCGCGCATGGACCTACGTCAGGCCCTGTACCAAGACTTCGTCTGAAGCCCCAGTGGCGAATCCCAGTGGCAAATGGGGCGGCGAATGGGGTGGAGAAGGGGCCGCCTACTGGCAGGCCGTGAGGCTCACGTCGTCGACCATGAAGTTGGTCGCTGAGAGGAAGAGCGCCGACGTGTCGCCGCGGAACATCAGCGTGTGTTGGCCGCCGTCGGCGTAGGCGCTGACGTTGATCGTCTTGAGCTGGTAGCCCACGTTGCCGCAGGCGGCGTCACCACCGGTGGCTGCGTAGATGATGGTGTTGTCCATCGTGACCTCGAAGGTGTCGAGGATGCTGTCGCAGACGGGGATCTCGAGCCAAAACTCGAGCGTCGCCATCGACCCGTTGGGGATCACGAAGGTCTGACTCGTGGTCGCTGTCTCGCTGTAGAACGGCTCCCCACCGAACCAGGCCCAGAACGTGCCGCTCCGCGGTCCGGTGCCGCCGCCCGTGCCGCAGCCTGCAACGTCGCAGATGGGGGTGCCGAAGTTGGTCGACGTGAGGGTCCACGCCGGGGTGTTGAGACCGAGCTCGTAGCCGCCGTCGCTCACCACGTCGACCGGCGTGCAACCTCCGGTGGTGGTGGTCGTCGTCGCGGTGGTGGTGGTCGTCGTCGCGGTGGTGGTGGTCGTCGTCGCGGCGGTCGTCCCCGTCGTCGCACCGCCCATGCCACCGGTGGTGGCGGTGGTGGTCCCCGCTCCGCCGCTGCCGCTCTGAGAGGCCGACGTGGGCATGCGTCCAACGCCGGTGCTCGACGCCGCTCCGCCCGCACCGGTGGGACCGCTGGGCGCCCCATCATCATCTTCGCCGATGTCCGTATCCGTCACACCCGTCGCGCACGCTCCAGCGAGCTGCGCCACGATGAACAGACCCGACACCAACGCCAGTCCACGCGCTGACCCTGAATCCATCGACACTTCCTCTGGTCCAGGTTACCACTTTTACCGGCGTCGACGACCGCGCGGTTACGGATTTGGGAGGTTTCAGATCTCTTCAGTCGTGCCGTCCGGCTTGCGGAACTGGATGCTGTACATGTCGCGTCGGCGGTCTCGCCAGGTTTGCACGGTGCCGGTCATTCGGTGTCGCCGCAGCTGCTCGAGGTCGACGTCCTGGATGGCCATGGTCTCGGCGTTCTCCTGCGTCTCGGCGGCTACCGCGTCGCGCGCGAAGGGGAAGTCCGATGGGGTGAGGATCGCCGATTGTGCGTAGTGCACGTCGGCGTTGTCGACGAAGGGCTGGTTACCGGTGCAGCCTGCGATGGCGACGAAGACCTCGTTCTCGATGGCGCGCGCCTGAGCGCAGTGGCGCACGCGCAAGTACCCGCGCCGCTCGTCGGTGTTGAAGGGCACGAAGAGGATGTCGGCGCCCTGACTGCGGGCGTAGCGCGCGAGCTCGGGGAACTCGACGTCGTAGCAGATGAGGATGGCGATGTGCCCCTTGTCGGTCTCGAAAACCTCGAGCCGGTCGCCGGGCGCGACGCCCCACCAGCGGGCCTCGTTCGGCGTGACGTGGAGCTTGGGTTGGCGGTCGATGCCGCCGTCACGGTGGAAGAGGAAGGCGACGTTTTCGAGCCGCCCGTCGACGATCTCGAACTGGCTGCCCCCGATGATGTTGATGTTGTACTTGATGGCCAGCGACCGGAAGAGGTCGAGGTACTGGGGCGTGTAGGACGCGAGTTCGCGCGCCTGCTCACCCGGTCGCTTGGCCTTCACCAGCGGCAGCAGCTGCGTCGTGAAGAGCTCAGGGAACAGGACGAAGTCGTTCTGGTAGTCGCCGGCGACGTCGCAGAAGAACTCGCACTGTTCTGCGAACTGCTCGAAGGAGTTGATCCGGCGCATCTGGTACTGGACGACGCTCAACCGGACGGGGCGCTCGTGGCGAAGTCGTCGCGCCTTCTTGTCGACGTAGTCGAGGTTCGTCCACTCCAAGAAGGTGGCGTAGCCGCGTGACTGAACGTCGCTCGGAAAGTAGTTCGGGATGAGCTGCTTCAGGACGAAGTCGTTGCTGAGCTGCGCCGTGAGCACGGGATCGAACCGCTCCTTGCGCATCACCGACTCGACGTACTGGCGGGCCGTGGCTTCTTCGGCGACGGCGCCGTAACCGGGGATGCGACCGCCGATGATGATCCGGCGCAGGTTGCGCTGGCGAACGAGCTCCTTGCGTGCCTCGTACAGACGTCGGGCGAGCCGCTTTCCGCGATGCTCGGGGTGCACCATCATCTCGATGCCGTAGAGCGTGTCGCCCTGGACATCGTGGTTGCGGATGTAACCCTCGTCGGCGATCTCACGCCAGTTGTGCCACGCGTCGTAGTCGTCGAAGTCCACGATGAGGCTGCTCGACGAGGCGACCAGGTCGCCGTCGCTCTCGATGCCGAGCTGGCCTTCGGGGAAGACTTCGAGCTGGCTCTCGATGTGAGCCCGCGTCCAGGGCTTCATTCCGGGGAAGCACTTGGCCTGGAGCGCGATCAAAGCGTCGAAGTCTTCGATCGTGAGGGACCTGACGAGGACGGAGCTCTCGAACTCTTCCAGCTGCAAATTGCCCATGAGCCACACTCTCTCGTGGCTCATGGGTCGGCGGCTAGTCGAATTCTCTAGGCCGCCGTCTGGTCGTGGGCCGAGAGCTCATCGCGAAGCCGCCTCAAAGCGGCGTTCTGGAGCTGTCGCACCCGCTCTCGGGAGAGCTTGTGCTTCTTGCCGAGCTCGCGCAGCGTCACCGGCTCATCCGCATCGAAGGCGAATCGCTGCCGCAGGATGTCGAGCTCCAGCGGACGCAGCTTGGCCAGCGCCCCCGTCAGGGCCTCGAGGCGTTCCCTGTCGGCGATGTCCTCGTCGATGGGACGCAGGTCGTCCATGATGGTGTCGCGTAGGGTGCGTGCGCCGTCCTCCGAGACCGGCATCTCGAGGCTGAGCCCGGACCGGGTCGCGTCGAGCGCCGTTCGGGCTCGCTGCGATGACACGCCGGCCCGACGCGCCATGCTGTCGAGGTCCGGCGTTCGTCGCTCGGCCTCCAGCGACCGCCGCGCTCGCTTCACCTTGCTCGCCGTCTGCGCGATGTGGGTGGGGATGCGAACCGGTCGCCCGTGGTTGTGACAGGCGCGACTCACGCGGTGCCGAATCCACCAGGCCGCGTAGGTGCAGAACCGAACGCCACGGTCTGGGTCGAACCGCTCGATGGCCGTCAGCAGTCCGAGGTTGCCCTCTTGGACCAGGTCCGAAAGCGGGATCCGCCCCTCGCCTGGCGCACCCTGGTATTGCGCCGCGATCTTCACCACCAGCCGCAAGTTCGAGCGGACGAAGCGTCGTCGAAGCTCGATCAGCTCCTGAACCAACTCGCCCTGTGATCCATTTCGGTCGTAGGGAGGCTCCCCCAAGAGCTCGACCAGCTCGGCCAAACGCTTGGCTTCGCCGCGCTCTTCTTCGACCGTCATGGGGTCGCAGGCCGCGAGGTCGCGGTAATAGATATCGTCGTACGTGCCTCCCGAACGCCCCCTGCGCTCGCCCCTTCGTCGCTTCATCAGCTCTCTCCTCGGCCCGTGATGGAGTCCCCCCGCACGAAGCCGACCGTTCGGTTCTCGCTGGAAGCTCCCGCGTCGCGGGCCATGGGTGTCGCAACGTGGCGTACGCGTAGCTTCGGAGGCTCGAGTGCATCGAGCGACGTCCGAGCGGCCGCGGGCCTTTGTTGCGTATGTACGGGTCAAGCTAACCATGCCCCGGGTACTCGCAAGATCGCGTTGACCGATTTCGCGTACGATTTCGGTCGCCTTCACTCGGGCGAGCAGGATTTTGTCGTCACAGCTCGAGGTGCGGCGGCTCGGAGGCCCGCGCTAGCTCGGGGCTGGATGCAACGCCGATGTCTCGAGGGAAACGCCGCGAGAGCACCGCGCGCTTGGCTCAGTCGACGGGACCGAAGGCTTCGATCTTCGCTTCGATGCGTTCCCACTCCGCCATGAGCTTGTCGGTCACACGCTGCGCTTCGGCCTCCTCGGCCTGAAGGGCAGCGACCTCGTCGGCGGGCGTCTCTTCGAAGAAGCCGGGCTGGCAGTACTTGGCCTGGATCGCCTCCAGGTTCTTCTCGGCGGCCTCGAGGTCTTTGGTGACCTTGTCGCGCTTGCTCGCGAGCTTGCGGTGCTCGGCCTTGCGCTTCTTCTGGGCCTTCCAGTCGAGCGGCTCTTCCGGCTTGGCCGCGGGGCCGGTGCTGCGGCGCGACTTCACGCCCTTGGGCTTACGCTTCTCGTCCGCCTTGCCCTTCTTTCGTGCGGCGCGTTCGTCGTCGGCGGTGCCCCCACTCATGCGGGTGGGCGCGGCCTCTGCGGGGGCATCGTCTTTGCGGGCCTTCTTGTCGCGCTTCGCCTTGGCGATCACGGCTGCGGCATCGAGGTGGTCCATGCCCTTGTGGGCGAGGTAGTCGTCGTAGGTGCCGGGGTAGTCTTCGACGCCCTCCGGGGTGAGCTCGATGACGCGGGTGGCGAGGGCCTGCACGAACCACCGGTCGTGCGAGACGAACACGAGCGTGCCTGGGAACTCCTTCAGCGCATCGACCAGCGCCTCGATGGTCTCGAGATCGAGATGGTTGGTCGGCTCGTCGAGCAGCATGACGTTGGGCTTCTGCACCATCAGCCGGCTGAAGATGAGCCGTGCCGCTTCACCGCCGCTGAGAGCCGTCGTCTTCTTCTCGACCTCTTCGCGGCTGAAGAGCATCTGGCCGAGCTTGCCGCGCACGAAGCTGGTCGACTCCTGCGGACAGAAGTCCCACAGGAAGTCGAGCACGGTGACCGGCTTGTCGCCGAGCAGATCGGCGTGGTCCTGCGCGAAGTAGCCCACGTTGGTCTCGTGGCCCCATTCGATTTCGCCGTCGTCGGGCTCGAGTCGCTCCGTCACGATCTTGAGGAGCGTCGACTTGCCGAGACCGTTGGCCCCGATGAGCGCCACGCGCTCACCCCGGCGAATGGAGAGGTCGACGCCCTTGAGGACGTGCTTGTCGCCAAAGGACTTCTCGATGCCCACCGCGGTGAGCACGTCCTTGCCGCTGTTGCGGATCTGCTCGAAGCGGAAGAGCGGTGCGCGGCGGGAGGTCGTGGCGAGATCTTCGATCTGCGACTCGATCTTCTCGATCTGCTTGGCGCGGCTCTGCGCCTGCCGGGCCTTCGTCGCCTTGGCGCGGAACTTCTCCACGAAGGCCTTCTTGTCGGCGATGATCTGCTGCTGCTTCGCGATCTCCGCCTCCTTGCGCTCGCGAAGTTGGACCTTCTCCTTCACGAAGAACGCGTAGTTGCCCTTGTATTGGGTGACCGTCTCGTAATCGACGTCGAGGATGTGGGTCGCGCAGTTGTCGAGGAAGCGGTGGTCGTGGCTGATGACGACGGCGCAGCCGGCGTACTTGTTGAGGAAGGTCTCCAGCCACTGGATGGTGAGGATGTCGAGGTGGTTGGTCGGCTCGTCGAGAAGCAGCAGGTCGGGCTTCTCGACCAGGGTCTGGGCCAAGAGCACGCGCAGCTTGAACCCGCCCGATAGGGTGCCGAGGGGATTGCCGTGCACCGCGCTCGGAATGCCGAGGCCCTCGAGGATGGTCGCGGCGCGCGCCTCGAGCGTGTAGCCGTCGCGACGGGCGATGACCTCCTCGAGGTCGGCGATGCGATAGGGGTCGGGCTCGGCCTGCTCGAGGAGTTTGTCTTTCTCACTCAAGGCCTCCCACGTTTCGCGCTCGCCCATCATGGCGACGCCGATGATGCGCTGCTCATCGGAGAGATAGCGGTCCTGCTTGAGCCAACCGATGCGCGTCGCCTGCGGGATGATGATCTCGCCCTCGCTAGGTTGCTCCTCACCGACGAGCATGCGCATGAGGGTGGTCTTGCCACTCCCATTGGCGCCGACGAGGCCGTATCGGCTGCCCGCGTCGAGTCGAATCGTCACCCCCGTGAAGAGGTTTCGATCGCCGAAGGACTTGCCGAGGTTGCTGAGCGAGATCATCGAGCGGTCAGTTGTAGGTGGGGAGGTGGCTGTACTTCTCGCCGAAGCGGAGCATCTGCGCCGTGTAGTCTTTGGGGTAGCTGATGGTCGCGTCGACCACCTTGCCGTCCTTCAACACCGGTGTGAGCACCGGCTGGATGAAGCCGCTGTACGGCTTGGCTCCGAGACGCGCATAGCGCTTCAGCACCTGCTCGTGTAGCGGCTTGTCGACCTTGACCCCGTACGTCTCGACGAGATTCTTGCCCGCTTCGTAGTCACCCTCGCTCTTGATGCGCTGGATCTCGCGGAGCAGGTCGCCGAACAGGTCACGCAGCCGGTTGTAGTCGCGAATGACGAAGTAGCTCTTGCCTGCTCGCTCCACGCGCTCGATGACCTTCTCATCCTTGCCCTTCTCGTAGGCCCAGTGGCAGATGAGCTGGCGGTTGCGCATGTGGGCCTCCTCTAGGTCGGCACCGGGCTCGAGGCGGGCGAGCTGCACGAGCATGCCGTTGCGGATGTAGCCGTCGTAGGCGGCGTGCCCCACCGCGAGGGACTCCATCACACCCATGTCGACCAGCTTCTGGTCCATCACGTAGTAGAGGGCGACGAGGTCGGCGCGCGCCTCTTCGAGGGTGGAGGCGTAGCTCTTCAGGGTTTCCTTCGGCGTGCCGATGCCCTCGTTGAGCTGGCCCGAGGCGTGACCGATGACCTCGTGCATGTCGACCTTGAGCGTGTAGCCCTGGCCTCCGTGCCTCTTGTAGCGGGCCACCTCCTTCAGGTTGTGGGCGAACTCCTCGAGCACGCCGCTCTCTGCGCGCACCACCTGGTAGGCGTCGACGATGTTGCCGAGAAAGACCGACTTGCTGCCGTGGTCCTTCCGGATCCAACCCGAGTTGGGCAGGTTGATGCCGATGGGCGTGGCGGGAGCGGCATCACCACATTCGGTGACGACGGTGATCACCTTGGCGGAGATCCCCACCACCTTGGCCTTCTTGTGCTCGGCCATGATGGGCGAGTTGTCCTCGAACCACTGCGCCTGACCACCGATGGTGGCGATGCGCTTGGTGCGCTCGAGGTCGCGAATCGAGACCACGGACTCGTAGGCGCCACGATAGCCAAGCGGGTCGGAGTAGACCTCGATGAAGCCGTTGATGAGGTCGATGCGCGAGTCGGTGTCGGTGACCCAGACCTTGTTGTACTCGTCGAACTTCTTCAGGTCGCCGGTGCGGTAGTAGTCGACGAGCAGCTGCCACGCCCGGCGCTGCTTGTCGTTCTCGGCCACTGCGATGGCCCGCTCGAGATGACCGACGATTTTTTCGATCGCAGCGCCGTAGAGGCCGCCGACCTTCCACACCTGCTCGACCAGCTTGCCCTTCTCTTTCACGAGGCGGGAGTTGAGCCCATGGCTCACGGGGGTCGGGTCCTTGGGGTCGCTCTTCTGCTTGTAGAAGGCCGCGGCTTCTTTCTCCGTGACGTCGCGGTAGAGGTTGGTGGCCGAGGTCTTCAGCTTGTCGACGTCCTTCTTCAGGTTGACCTGGATCGCATCGACCGCGGGGTCGAAGAGGACCGGGGTGAGCTTGACGACGAGCTGGTCGACGGTCTCACCTTCCTGAAGGGGGAGCTGCGCCGGGTCGACAGCCTTCACTGCGGCCGCGAAGCTCTCCTGCGAGAAGCCAGGGGTGAACTTCGCGCGCGAGTAGTGGTGGTGGATGCCGTGGGAGAACCACACCTGCTTGAGGTAGGTGTGCATCGCCTTGAAGTCGGTGGTGTTCCGGTCGACTTTGTCTGACCTGTAGATCGCCTCCAGCGTCTTCCTGATGGCCAGGTTGTGGCGGTAGTTCTGGTCGTAGATGATGTCGCGGCCTGCGTGTGCCGCTTCGCTGAGGTGGAACAGCAGCACGCGCTGCTGGGCGGTGAGGCCCTCCCAACCGGGGACCTCGTAGCGAAGCACCTGGACGTCGGCAAAACTGTCGCCTTCGACGTCGAACTTCACCTTCGGGGTGGGCGGAGCTGCGGCGGTGGAGGTCGCCGTGGTGACGGGCACCGGGGGCGGCGGCGGGGTGGTGGTGCCACCGCTGCAGGCGGCTAGGGCCAGACCGAGGAGGGGGAGGATACGGCGGGAGAGGAGTCGTCGGGGGCGCACGGCGGCGGAGCCTAGCCCACATGCTCACCCCTCGCCAAACCGGCCCTTTGGCGCCTTCGCCGCATCGTGGATGACGACCCGGAGTGGGTTTCCTGCCTTCGAGGTGACGTACCGAGGAAACCGCTTGCGCCCCCAGAGCCGCAACCTATGCTCCGCGCTCTTTGGGTTCGGCAGGGCAGAAGCGTGCGCCGCGATGGCGCAGATGGCTGGGGGCATGGAGCCTCGCATGCCTCGGTGCGGCCTCTTGCACGGGCGAGATTGGCGACGGCAACGAGAACCCCCTCGTGCCGCCCGACGCGGAGGTGTCTTCGGCCGCGATCCGGCGCCTCTCGGTCCATGAGCTCGGTCAAACGCTAGAAGCGACCGTGGGCTTTCGCCCGGCTGCCCTCGAGCAGCTTCCGCCCGACGGGCTCACCTTTTCCTTCGACCGCGTCGTCAATGCCCAGACCTTCAGCCGCAGTCACCTCGACGCCTACGGCGCCATCGCCTCCGAAGTCGCGGTTCGGCTCATGGGTGAGCGCCTCTTGGACGACATGGTCTCGGGCTGCCCGGACGCCATCGTGCCGCCTGCGGTCCCGGCGACCCAGGCCGTCGTCCTCGGCAACCAGCTGAGCCTCGGCCCGGACTGGGCGGTGACCCCTACCGGCGACCCCAACCATGGCCGCACCCAGTTCGCCCCCGACCCCACGGCCGCCTACACCCACGTCTTTCCCTCGCCGGGCAGCTACGAGCTCAGCTTTGCCTTCAACGTAGCCACGGGGGCCGTCGACACCCTCGAGCTTTTCGTGGCCGGCAACAGTGTGGCCACCATGACCGGAGCTTCGGGGCCATCGACCTTCCTGGCGAGCCTCTCCATCGATGCGCCCGGTGGCCATCCGCTCGACTTCAGCCTCCGCACCGAGCCGGACGACAGCGCCCTCGACGTGGTCTACCAACAGGTGACCATCGACGGTCCTCGCGATGAGGGTGCTGGTCTCTACGAGAGTGAGCGACGCGCCTGCGCTTCCTCGATCATCGACGAGCTCACGCCGCAGGCCTACCGGCGTCCGGTGTCGTCCGACGAGCGGCAGCGTCTCCAGGCCCTCTACGATGCGACCGAGCAATCCGACGGCCAGATCGTCGCGATGCGCACGCTGCTCGAGGCCATCTTCTCGAGTCCGCACTTCATCTTCTTGGTCGAGGTCGGCGAGCCGACCGGGCACGGTGTCTTTGCCCTCACCGACTGGGAGATCGCGTCTCGGCTCTCCTACGCCATATGTGAGCTCCCGCCGGACGAGGAGCTTCGGGCCGCGGCGGCAGCGGGTGGGCTCCGCGACGCCAACACCCGTCGAGCACAGGCCGAGCGCCTCTTCGGGCTGCCTTGTGCGCGGGCGAGCGTGCAGCGCTTCTTCGCCCAGTGGCTCTGGCTCAACCGTCTGCCGTCGCTCAACAAGAGCCAGACCGACTTCCCCGCCTATACCGACGAGGTTCGGGAAGGCTTGGTGACGGAGACCGAGCGCTTCATCGAAGCGCTGTTCTACGAGCAGGATGCCACGCTGCGCACGATGTTCTCCGCAGACTACGCGTGGCCCGACGCACGCAGCGCCTTCCTGTACGGCGACGGCGTGGAGGCCGCCGGCACCGCGCCGGTGAGCTTGCCCCCCAACCGGGCCGGGGTCCTCACGCTACCCGGCACGCTCGCGGTCACAGGATCGTTCGAGGGCACCTCGCCGGTTCGCCGTGGTGTCTTCGTGCTCGAGCAGCTTCTCTGCCAACACCCGCCGCCGCCGCCCGCCGAGCTCACCATCGTGCCTCCGCTGCCCGATCCCAACGCCACCACCCGCGAGCGTTGGGCCCAGCACAGCGCCGACGGGGCCTGTCGCAGCTGCCATTCCACCATCGACCCCATCGGCTTCGCCCTCGAGGACTTCGACGGCATCGGGCGACACCGCACCGAAGAGAATGGTCTGCCCGTCGATGCGGCGGGCGGCGTTCCGTCCATCGGCATCGCCGATGGCGACCTCTTCGGGGGGGCCGAGCTCAGTCGTGCGCTCGCCGACGCCGAGGAGCTTCGCGTATGTGCGGCCGCCCAGTGGTTGCGATTCGCCACCGGTCGGCTCGAGGTCGAAAGCGACCGCGCCGACCTCGAGGCCCTCGCCGGTCGTCTCGGTTCCGAAAGCCTTCGCAGCGCCTTCATCGCGGCGGTGACGACGCGCTCCTTCGTCGAGCGGCGGGAGGAGGCGGAATGATCCATCGCATCTCACGGCGCAGCTTGCTCCGCGGTCTGGGCGGAGCTGCGCTCTCCGTGCCGTTGCTGAGCGCGCTGGTCGAGCGCTCTACGCTCGCCCAAGACAGCGGCCGTCCGCTGCGCTTCTTTCTGATGTTCACCGGCAACGGTCAGCTGCCTTCGCATTGGCTTCCGTCGAGTGGTGGTGAGACCGACTTCACGCTGGGTCCCGTGCTCGAGCCGCTCGCACCGCTGAGGGAGAAGTTGCTCCTCGTGCACGGCCTGAACGGCGTGAAGGGTCACAGCGGTGGCATGAGCGAAACCACCACCGGTTGGCCCTCCACCCATGGTGATGCCATCCCCACCAACGGTCCGAGCATCGACCAGCTCTTCGCGGCCCGCTGGTCGCAGGCCACCCCCCTCCCTTCGATGGAGCTCGGGGTCATGCCGGCCAACGATCTGAATGACCAGACCTTTTACTCCGCCAGCGGCTTGCCCGTGCCGGCTCTGGGGTCTCCTCTCGGCGTGTTTCAGCGCCTGTTCGACGTGACCAACCTCGACCCGGCGGTGGCCGATGCCGAGCGCGCGCGCCACGCGCGGGTGCTCGACCACGTCGCGGGCGACATTCGGTCCATTCGCGATCGCATCGGGCCCGCCGCCCGGGCGCTACTCGACGAGCACCTCACCCTCGTGGAGGGGCAAGAGGAGGCCCTGCGTCGGCCCTACATGCCCATCGACTGCGCGCTCCCCACCGCGCCGGGGAGCGACCTCGGCCTCGTGGACACGTGGCGGGCCCAGCACGACAACGTGGTGGCCGCCTTCCGGTGCGACATCACCCGGGTGGCCAGTCTCCGCGCGGGCGGCTGGGGGGGCATCGAATCGGGGGCGTACGACGAGATCGGCATCTCGGCCGGGCACCATTCGGCGGCCCACAGCGGGCCGGGCGATGCGCTCCTGGGGATCAACCGGTTCCACGCCGAGCAGCTCGCATATCTGCTCGAGCAGCTGGACGCAGTGCCCGAGGGCGACGGCACCCTCCTCGACCATACGGTGGTGGTCTGGGTCAACGAGCTCGGTCTCGGCGATTTCAACCACCACTCCCGCAGCAACCAGCACGTTCTGCTCGCGGGTGGAGCCCGGGCTGGCCTTCGCAACGGCGCCTACTTCGACCTCGGTGGCGTCGACTATCAGCATTTCCTCTTCAGCCTCACGCAGCTCCTCGGGGCCACCGACCTCGACCGCTTCGGCCACCACGGCACCGACCGCATCGACGCGCTCTTCGCCTGAAGTGCTACCGTCGCCGGCATGCGCGCCGTCGTTTGCAAAGAGCTGGGTCCCCCCGAGAATCTCCAGGTCGTCGAGCTTCCCGACCCGGAGCCGGGCAAAGGAGAGGTCTTGATCGATGTCGCCGCGGCGGGGGTGAACTTCCCCGACGCGCTCATCATCCAAGGGCTCTACCAGTTCAAGCCGAGCCCTCCCTTCAGTCCTGGGGGCGAGGTGAGCGGGACCATCGCTGCCGTCGGCGAGGGCGTCGAGGGCTTCGCGATTGGCGATAGGGTGGTCGCGGGGCTCGCTTGGGGCGGCTTCGCCGAGAAGGTCGTGGCGCCCGCAGACAAGGTGATCAAGGTCCCGGACGGCGTCGACATGGCCGTGGCGGCCTCCTTCTTCCTCGCCTACGCGACCTCGCTCTACGCCTTGGACGATCGCGCGGGCCTGAAGAAGGGCGAAACGCTCGCCGTTCTCGGAGCGGCGGGTGGCGTGGGCCTGGCTGCGGTGCAGCTCGGCAAGGCCATGGGGGCGAAGGTCATCGCGTGTGCATCGACCGACGAGAAGCTCGCGCTGTGCCGGGAGCACGGGGCCGACGAGACCATCAACTACCGTGAGGAGGACCTGAAGCAGCGGCTCAAGGCGCTCAGTGGGGGCGGGGTCGACGTGCTCTACGACCCGGTTGGGGGAGCGCTCTCCGAGCAGGCCCTCCGCGCCATGGGCTGGGGGGGCAGGTTCTTGGTCATCGGCTTTGCCGCTGGCGACATCCCGAAGGTCCCGCTCAACCTCGTCTTGCTGAAGAGCTGCCAGATCGTCGGCGTCTTCTGGGGTATGGCCATCGTGCGTGATCCGGCGCGTCACGCCGAACACGTCGCGCAGCTCTACGCGTGGTTGAAAGAGGGCAAGATCGAGCCCCACCTCGACCATCGTTATCCCCTCGAGGAGGCTCCGGCGGCCATCCGCGCGCTCATGGATCGAAAGGCCAAGGGCAAGCTCGTGGTCACGATGCGCTGATCGTCGCTTGCCCAGGCGCTCGGCGAGGACTATCCGACAGGGCCATGGAAGCCGTGCTCTGGGAGACCCTCGCTTTCGTCGTGAAGGCGATCGTGGTCTTCGTCACCTTCGCTTGCGTCATCATCGTCATCGCGCGCGCTCGCGCTGGCCGGGGGGAGTCCGAGCCCGAGATCAAGATCGAGCGGCTCAACGACAAGCTCCGTCGTCGCATCGATCGGCTGCGCTTCGGCATGCTGAGCCGGCAGGAGGCCAAACGCTTCCTCAAAGAGGTGAAGGAGCGGGACAAGGCCGAGGACCGGTCTGCCAGCAACGTCTTCGTGCTCGACTTCAAGGGCGACATCATGGCGAGTCGCGTCGACGAGTTGCGCGACGAGATCACCGCCGTGCTCGGCGTGGCGGAGGCCGGTGACGAGGTCGTGGTCAGGGTCGAGAGCCCCGGCGGCGCTGCGCACAGCTACGGACTCGCGGCCGCACAGCTGGCCCGGCTCCGGCCTCATCAGCTTCGGCTCACCGTGTGCGTCGACCGCGTCGCCGCGAGTGGGGGCTACATGATGGCCTGCGTGGCGGACCACATCGTCGCGGCGCCTTTTGCCATCCTCGGTTCGATCGGCGTCGCCGCGCCGCTGCCCAACGTGCACAAGCTGCTACAGCGGCTCGGCGTCGACTACGAAGACGCGACCGCCGGGCAGTACAAGCGCACGGTGAGTCCACTCGCCGAGGTGACGGAAGAGGGGCGCGCAAAGTTCCAAGAGCAGCTCGATGAGATGCACGCGCTGTTCAAAGGGTTCGTGCACGAGCACCGACCGTCTCTCGACATCGAGCGGGTGGCCACAGGCGAGGCTTGGGTTGGGCCGCGCGCGCTCGAGCTCGGACTCGCGGACGAGATCAAGACCAGCGACGAGGTGGTGCTCGCCCATCTCGGCGAGCGCGACGTCTACCGGGTATGGCTCGAGCGACCCAAGACCGTTGCCGACCGGATCACCATCGGCGTTCGAGCGCTCACATCACGCATGGTCGACGCCATCGTTCGCGGGGTGACCGAGCGGCTCGACGCGGCGTGAGTCAGCCACCGCCTGCGCCGCCTGCGCCCCCCGCACCGCCTGCGCCGCCCGCGCCTCCTGCGCCCCCGGCACCGCCCGTGCCGTCGGGGTTGGCGACGTCGAGGATGAGCTCCACGAGGGCATCCTGGTTCTCCTGGAGGCTGAGAGAGTTGTCGGTGAGGTTGTAGACCGCCGCCACCTCGTTGGCCTCATCGAGGATGACCACGTCGCGGTATCGGATCCCCCACTCCTGCCACACCGTGCCGTCGGCAGGTTGCTCGAGAAATGGCAGGTCGCGCCCGTTGCAGAACGCGCCCACGGAGTTGTAGTCGTCGACGATCGTGTTGCGCCGATTGACCCCGACGATCTGGACGGGGAGCATGGGCGCCGCATCGTCGACGGTGTCCTGAACGCGCTGGAGGTAGCCAAACTGGCTACTGCAGTAGCTTCACGTGGCTTCTGCGAAGTACCAGGCGGACACTTGGTCGAGGTAGTCGCGCGGGGATACGCGGGTGTCGTGGGTAGGCGACGTCTCATTGACGTCGAGCAGGCTGAAGTCGGGTACGGGGCCGAGGCCTTGACCGCCTTGGCCCAGACCGCCCTGGCCGCTGGTGGCGCCGGTGCCACCTTGCCCACCGGTGGTGGTGGAGGCGACACCGTCGACGCCGTCGCCACAGGCAGCAGCTCCCGTGAGCGCGGCGCCAACCCACGCGAGCGCGAGCGTGGTCCCGATGGAAAGCGTGCGAAGCATGCTCTGACTATAAACAACCGCGGCCCGACCCGCCACGTAGCTAGAAACAGGTGACCGTGCGGGCGATGGTCGCGATGACGTCGCCTCGCTCGCACACGACCCTCGCCTCGAGGGGCTCGCGGTTGCCGGACAGGATGGTCATCTGGCCGCTCGTGGCGCTGGCGGGTCCTTCTTCCCCGGTCGGGGTGCGGCAGATGCACTCGATGGAGAGATCGCAGGTGACGGGGGTGTCGCACTGGTTGTCGAGGGCGGCGGCACATTCTCCCGGCCCGCAGTTCACTTCGGCGCCGGCGCACGCGCGGCCGGTCTGGATCTTGACCCAGTCGGCCTCCGCGTCGTCGGCCGAATCCGCAGGGGGAGGGCTACATCCGAGCATGAACATGGCGACGACCGTGGCGAGAGGGGGCAGCGCGCGGAGAGAGGGCATGGTGGCCGGCATCATAGGCGAAGCCGGCTCCGGGTTGCGGGCGACGTGCTGGACCGCCCGTGCCATACTGACTCGGCATGCGTCCAGGCGACGTCGTGGCCGACCGCTTCCGGGTCGAGCAATCCGCTGGATCGGGCGGAATGGGAACGGTCTACCGGGCGGCCGACCTCCATTCGGGGGACACGGTCGCGCTCAAGGTGCTGCGCGACGTCACCGACGACAACATCAAGCGGTTCGGCAAAGAGGCCGAGATCCTCTACCAGCTGCGCCACCCTCGCATCGTTCGCTACGTGGCCCACGGCCAAACGGCGGACGGCAAGCTCTACATCGCGATGGAGTGGCTTTCCGGGCAGACGCTGTCCCAGCGTATGAAGGCCAAGGCCCTCAGCCTCCCCGAGGCCTACCGCGTCGCACTCGCCCTTTCCGAAGCGGTGGCGGTGGCGCACCATGCGGGGATTCTCCATCGGGACATCAAGCCGGGGAACATCTGGCTCGTCGACGGCGAGCCGTCGCACATCAAACTGCTCGACTTCGGTTTGGCGCGCGGCGGCACGGGGCGAGAGGCCCTCACCCACACCGGAGAGCTCTTGGGCACGCCGGGCTACATCGCGCCCGAGCAGGCTCGGGGGAGCCGAGACATCGACCCTCGCGCCGACGTCTTCTCGCTCGGCGCCGTCTTCTACCTCTGCTTCTCCGGGCGGCGCGCCTTCACCGGCGACGACGCGCTCGCGGTCTTGGCCAAGTTGGTGCTCGAGAGTCCGCCCCGAATCGGCGAGGTACGACCGGGGTTGCCCCCCGGTCTCGATTCCCTGGTGGCCCGCATGCTTGCCAAGGTGCGTGATGACCGGCCCCGCGACGGCGCTGCGGTGTTGCACGAGCTGCAACCCATGCGCGACGCGGTCGTCGGGGCCAAAGTCGACCCCTCGAGCAAGTCGAGCTCCAGCCTCGAGCCCCTCCCGTCGATCACCGTCAAGGAGCAGCGGATCATGTCGTTGGTCCTCGCGCGGCTCGATGTGGCCGACGCGCAGGCGGCGGAGCGCATGCGCGCCCTTCGCACGGCGGTCGAACCCTATGGAGGCTCGCTCGACCGGCTCATCGACGGCTCGCTCATCGTCACGGTGGCCGTCGGGCGGCCGGCCGAGCAGGCGGCGCGTGCGGGGCGGTGCGCGCTCGCGCTGAGGACCATCCTCGGGGCCGTGCCCATCGCGCTCGCTGCGGGACGGGGACTCAAGACCCAAGGGGGGGTGCTCGGGGAGGCCATCGACCGCGCGGCCGACCTGCTTTCGCTGGGCCAGGAGGACCGCGTCCGGATCGACGAGGCCGCCGCCGCCCTCATGCGCGACCGGTTCGATGTGGGCCGCGACCGGCACGGCCACTTCCTTCGCGGCGTTCAGGGCGAAGACGACTACACCCGAAAGCTCCTCGGTCGGCCCACCAAGCTCGTGGGACGAAACCGCGAGCTGCGCAACTTGGAAGCGCTCTTCGAGGAGTGCGTCTCCGAGCCCGTGTCGCGCGCAGTTCTGGTCACGGCACCCGCGGGGGTAGGGAAGTCCCGTCTTCGCTACGCGTTCCTTCGCCGTCTCGCCCAGCGAGGGGTGGTCATCGACGAAGACGGCGACGAGCGGCCGTTCCAGATCTGGATGGGGCGTGGCGACCCGATGAGCGCGGGCGCGGCCTTCGGCATGGTGGCGGGGGCCCTGCGCCGGGTCATGGGGGTGAGGCTTGGAGAACCCATCGAGCGACGTCGCCGAAGGCTGCTCGCCCGCATCCGTCGTGCGCTGCCGTCGAGCGATGCGCAGCGGGTGGCCGAGTTCGTGGGCGAGCTCATCGGCACCCCGTTCGACGACGCCACCAGTGTTCAGCTCCGCGCGGCTCGGCAAGACCCGGTCGTCATGGGCGATCAGATGCGGCGGGCCTTCGAGGACTTCTTGCGGGCGGAGACAGCGCAGCGTCCGGTGCTCATCGTGCTCGAGGACCTGCACTGGGGAGACCGACCTTCGCTGTCGATCCTCGACGCGGCGCTGCGCAATCTTCAGGAGCGCCCCTTCATGGTGCTCGCCTTCGCCCGCCCCGAGATCCACCAGAGCTTCCCCGGTCTGTGGGCGGAACGCGACCTACAGGAGGTACGCCTGGCGCGCCTCACGCCGAAGGCCTGCGCCAAGCTCGTGCGACAGGTCCTGGGCGATGACGCGGACGACAATCTGGTGGAGCGGGTGGTCGAGCGCGCGGAGGGCAACGCCTTCTACCTCGAGGAGCTCATTCGTGCGGCCGCCGAAGGGCGCGGAGACCGTCTGCCCGAGTCGGTGCTCGCCATGGTGCAGTCGCGTCTCGACGCGCTCGATGGTCAGGCGCGGCGCATTCTGCGGGGGGCGAGCGTCTTCGGGCAGGTCTTCTGGCGCGACGCCGTAGCGGCCCTCGTGGGGCAAGAGGCAAGCGGCGACCTCGACCATTGGCTGAGTGATCTCGAAGAGCGTGAGATGGTCACGCGGCGGCCCGACTCGCGTTTCGGCGGCCAAACCGAGTACGTCTTCCGGCACGCGCTGCTACGCGAAGCGGCCTACGCCGCCCTCACCGAAAACGATCGTGCGTTGGGCCATCGCCTCGCGGGCGGCTGGCTCGAAAGCGTGGGCGACGAGGAACCAGTGGTGCTCGCGGAGCACTTCGAGCGCGGGGGCGACGCGGCTCACGCCACGAGGTGGTACATGAAGGCGGCGGAGCAGGCGCTAGAAGGCGACGACCTCGATGGCGCGATGGCGCGCGCCGAGCGCGGTGTGGCCTGCGGCGCGGAAGGCACCGCGCTCGGTGAGCTGCGGTTGCTGCAAGCCAATGCCCACCGATGGCGGGGAGAGTTCGCCGAGATGCGTGCCCGGGTCGAGGTGGCGGCCGAAAGCCTCGAGACGGGAAGCGCACGCTGGTGCAAGGCGATGGGCAACCTCGCGGTCGCGTGTCGAGCCACCGCCGACTACGATGGCTTGGTCAGCGTCGCCAAGGAGCTCGCGGCGCTCGAACC
>JAUHZF010000177.1 GCA_030426145.1 Polyangia bacterium | reverse complement strand
AGGTGATGAAGGCGCCGAGATAGTAGACGTCGCCGTTGGTGGTCGCCTCGATATCGGCCATCGTCTGGCCGGCCGAGAGGCGGTTGGTGATGTCGACGACGTCGATGTCGAAGCTGCCCATGGATCGCGCGGTTCCGGTGAGCTGAGGCAGGTCGCCGGCATTGGAAACCGGCATCCCGAGGAAGCTGCGAGACGAGTTGAAGAAATCGGCCGCCGGGTTCTCGGGGTCGGAGAGCGAATCGCCGTTGTTGAGCGGTGCCGTGCCGAAGAGTAGTCGGTCGCCCCCCGCCTGGTCGTCGCCCTCGTAGCTGATCACCCCGAGCTTGGCGTCGAAGCCGGCCTGAGGAACGAGGAAGCCCGAGAGGTTGGCGGTGACGCTGTTGTTGCCGTCGACCACGTCGAGCCCATCGAAGATCGTCAGGTTTCGCGCGGGCTCACTCGGGTCCTGGTAGAGGACCACGAGACTCCAGGCCGCGTAGGTGACGTTGCGATTGAGGCCGACCAGATCCACGGTCTCGTCGATGCCCGTGAACCGGTAGGCTCCATTGCCCTGGGCCTGCACGAGAGCCGTCACGTCGGCGACCGCCTGGAAGCGGCGGAGGTTGTTGTTGCTCGTGACGGTCACGATGTCGGCCATGTTGGCCGTGATGTTCTGCGTAAAGACGGTGCCGCCCATGCCATCTGGCCGGTCGAGAATCACCATGTCGTCGGCGTCGTTGGCGAGCTGGGTCGTATCGCCGCTCCAGTAGAGGAAGGCGTGCGTGACGGTGGCTCCGGCGGGAAGGCTGAGGACCGCCTGAGACCGAGCATCGGCCGGTCCCCACATCGTCGCCGCGCTGGCGTCGGTCCCATTGTCGTTGGAACGCCAGAACACGTCGGGCGAAGAGTCGCCAACGCTTCCCCCGCACTGCTGATTGTTGATGGGCACCGTACCCACGACCGGTGCTGGCACCCCCGTGCCGCAGTCCCATCCCAGCGTATTGCCGATGAGGACGAAGTCACCCCGCTGATCGACGGTGACCCGCAGCGTCGGAGCCGCCGCAGCCGAGCTGACGAGCGCCGTGGTCAGGAGAAACGAAGGAAGACTGCCAAGTCGCATACCCGCATCGTAGAGCAAGATGCGCACCGTGCACGAATCCCTGGATTCGCCCCTCGAAATCGCGTTGTGGGGGCACATCTCGTGACGCCCACTGTTCAGAGGCTGGACGCGGGTGTTCCACCTCTGGCGTAGCCGAGCTCACATGCGTATGCGGCGGGCGAGGTGCCGGGCGCCAAGCGCGAAGGCCTGCTCGACCAGCTTGCGCATGCTGTCGGGTGGGTCGTCGTCGACCCGAGCTCGAAGCGCGCGAGCTTCGATGGCGAGGATGGGATGCGGCGCGCGCTCCAGTGCATCTTCAGCCGCATCGAGGCTCGACCGGGCGCCGGTGGCGTCGCCTCGCTCGTGGCGGGCTCGGGCGAGCACGAGCTTGGCCTTCGCGCGGCCGTGATCTGCTCCGGCGCGGTCGGCGAGCTTGAGCGCCGCTTCGGCTTCATCTTCGGCCACACCGGGCATGCCACGCAGACGGGCCAACTCGGCCCGCGCGAGCCGAACCTCGAGCTGAGTGAGCACCGCGAAGCAGCTCTCGGCTCCCTTGAGGGCCCGGGCGAGCAGATGCTCTGCCCGGTCGAGATCGTGGCTATCGAGGGCCAGCCACGCGAGCTCGGTCCTCAGTGCGCTCGCTGACTTGGGGTCGCCGATGGCCTCGGCGATCATCAGCCCCGCCTCGGCATCGAGACGCGCACGGTCTGCGTCGCCGCGCTGGCGGAGGATCTGAGCACGCGCGTGGTAGGCGTAGGCCATGCCCCAGCGATCGCCGATCGTGGCCTTCACCGCGAAGGCGTCGGCGAGCAACGACTCGGCTTCGTCGAATCGACCTGCGCGAACGTAGGCCTCACCGACGTTGTAGATCGCGATGCTGTGCTCCCACGGGTGCTCGTCGGGACGGCACGAGGAGAGCGACGCTTCGTAGTGGTTGATGGCGGCCGCGGCCCGCCCCTGAGCCACCGCGAGATTGCCATGGGCTCGGTGGTGGAGCGCGACGGCGAGGCGATGAAGCGGGCCGATGTCGGGCCCCCCCGCGAGGAAGTGCTCGCTGCGCCCGAGCCAGTCTTCGGCGCGCCCCAGGTCACCGGCGCTGACCGCGATGAGAGCCACCCATGAAGCCAAGAGTGACTGCGTCGCCGGTGCCTCGTCAGGACCGAGCCACTCCATGGCCTGGCGGCACGCGGCCATGGCCGACTCGAGTCGCCCTTGGTGGTAGGCGACACGGGCCTGAGCGAGGGCGACGTGTGCGCGCTGCTCGGCCGGAAGTGACGTCGCCGCGAGCGCGGCGTCGTCGAAGAGTCGCCGCGCGGCTTCGTAGTCGCCTGCGATGAGCCGCCGCGAACCAACCGCGAGCGTGTCTCGAAGGTCGTCGCGTTGTTCCGCCGCGCGACGCAAAGCGACGCCGACCCCTTCGGCCGTGGGTCGCGCCTCGGGGGCCCAAGCCATGCAATGCTGCACGAGCTCTGCAAGGGCGACCAAACCCGGGTCCGGCCCCTCGGCCTTCGATTCGACCCGTTGCAGCACGTGGTCGAGCACGGCGCCGAGCATGTAGACGTCTGACGCAGGCGTCACGCCGCGGCCGTCGCGTTGCTCGGGACTGATGAACGACTCTGCCTCTGGGGGAGGATTCGACCCCGCCGTGCCTTCGCCGTCCACCGCCCTGGCGAAGCCGAAGTCCATGAGCCGGGCTCGAAGGCCATCGGCGCCCTGGGTCACCATCACGTTCTCCGGCTGCACGTCGGCGTGAACGATGCCCGCGCGATGACACTCGGCGATGGCCTCCGCGAGCTGCGCCCCCAGGGTGCGCAGATCGCTGCGCGGGATGACATCGTGCCGGTAGAGGAAGGCGCTGAGGAGCTCACCTTCGAGCAGGGGCATGACCATGTAGGCGAGCTCTCCCGCGACGGCGAAGTCGAAGACGGGCACCACGCCTGGATGATCGAGCTTCGCCACGAGCGCGGCCTCTCGTTCGAACCGACGGCGCTGACCATCATCTGCGGTGGATAGCTGCGCGACCTTGACCGCCACCGGTCGCGACAACCGCTGGTCGAAAGCGCGATAGACGACGATGGACCCGCGGCGACTCAGCGCTTCTTCGAGCACGTAGCGGTCGGATAGATGGGTGGTCATTGGGGGGAGTCCGCCTCCTCGATGGACGGCCGTTTCCGGTGGATCTCGAGCTCGAACACGTCGGGGCGGGCGTAGTGACCCGTCACGTCGAGCGTCATGCGCTCCTCGACGTTTCGGACCGTGTCCACCTCGGCGTAGACGATGCGCTCCTCGTCGAGCACCGGCTCGACGAGAAAACGCCCGTCGGGTCCGATGACCGCGCTGCCCCCCCGCAGCACCAGGTCATCGGGAGAACCCTCTTTCGGCGCGAGTCCCTCTGGGAGATCACGGCGCCGCATGATCGAACCAACCGCGAGCACGTGGCAGCGGCCTTCGAACGCATAGCTCCGACTCGCGATTTGGTGGGCCTCGTGGACCCAGGGCCAGACGGCGACGTGCACGTCTTCGCCGGCCTCGTGCATGGCCTGGCGCGCGAGCGGCATCCAATGCTCCCAGCAGATGAGCCCCCCGACCCTGGCTTCGCCGCCTTCGGTCTCGAGCGCCATCGACCGCAGTCCGACGCCATCACCGGGGCCCCAGATGAGGCGCTCGGTGTGGGTCGGCACGAGCTTGCGATGGTGCACCTCGAGCCCGCCTCGGGGGTGAAAGGTGAGGAGCACGTTGTAGAGCGTGCCGACGCCACGCCCGGTCGACTGTCGCTCGTGGGCCCCCACCACGATCGCGACCCCGTGCTGCGCCGCCACGGCGGCGATACGTTCCGTCTCCGGCCCCGGCACGGTGATGGCCGACTCCACGTGGCGGGCGTAGGTCTGCTTGGTGGCGGGATGGTCCCAAAGGGCCGCCTCGGGACAGAGATCGAGCCACGCCGGGTACCCCCCGAGCCACGACTCCCCGAAGACCACGAGCTTGGCCCCATGCGCGGCGGCTTCGGCCGTTCGCGCCTCCAGCACGTCGAGCGTCGCCACCAGGTCGAAGTAGACCGGGGCGATCTGAACGAGCGCGACGGGCAACGGTGCCACCATGCCGGGTTACCATAAAAAAACGGACGCTCGTTCGATAGTTCTTTGGCGCCCCGCCTCGACGGCTACCGACGTCGGTCGGCTGCGCGCTGAAAACGGCCAGCGAGCCGCTCGACGAGCTGTTGCAGCTCCGCTGGTGCTTCCACCTCGAACTCCTCGTCCAGGAGCCCGAGATGCAGGGCCACGTGGGTCATGGAGCCGATCCCCGTCTCCAAGCGGCACCCGTCCGCGAAGGGTACGATGTGCGCGGCGAGGGCGGGGACCTTGGCCCGCACGCGTTCGTACGGAGCGTGGATGAGGACCCGAGCCGTCAACCTCCCCCGCGCGCGACTGACCGAGCGCGTGACCAGGTCGGTCAGCGTGCCCTCGGGCACCTCGCGTCGCATGAACGGCAGGCCCTCGCTGACCTCGCCCGTGATGCGGTCGACGCGAAAGGTCCTCCAGGCGAGCCGCTCGAGGTCGTAGGCGCCGAGGTACCAGCGTCCCTGAAGATGCACGAGCCCGTGGGGCTCGACCTGGCGCTCCGTGGCCTTGCCCGAGAGGTCGGTGTAGCCGAACCTCGCGGTGCGGTCCGACCACGCCGCTTGGGCGAGCGCGCCGAGCACCGAGGCGGACACCGTCGGCCCGGCCAACATGCCCTGAGCGATGGCCCCATGCAGCCCCCCGAGTCGACCGCGCAGTCGACGAGGCATCACCTGCTCCAACTTGGTCATCGCGCGTAGGCAGGCCTCTTCCAGGCCATCGATGCCGGCTGCGACCGCGCCGCGCAGACCCACCGACATCGCGAGCGCCTCATCGTCGTCGAGCAGGAGGGGGGGAAGCTCAGCGCCCCGGTCGAGCTGATAGCCCCCGGCGACCCCAGCGCTGGACGACACCGGGTAGCCCAGCGTGCGGAGCCGCTCCACGTCCCGGCGCACCGTGCGGGTCGTCACCTCGAGGCGTTCGGCGAGCTCGGCCCCAGGCCAGTAGCGACGCGACTGGAGCAAGGCCAACAGCCGAAGCAACCGCGCCGAGGTGTCGAGCATGGTTCTCCATAGCAGCTCATCGAGGACAGAACCTGTCCTCGACAGGTCGTAGGGTCGCTCTCGTCCCCGCAAGGGACCCACAACCAAAGGAATCCCATGACCACCACGCTATACGCCGCCACCCGCCCCTCCAGCGCCACCCCCGTCGAGCAGGCCTTCATCGAGCTGGGGATCCCCCACCAGACGAAGCGTCTCGACCTCGAAGCGGGCGAGCAGCACGACCCCGCTTTCCTCGCTCTCAACCCCAACGGCCTCGTGCCCACCCTGGTCGTCGACGACCAGCCGCTCTTCGAAGGCCTCGCCATCATCCAGTACCTCGGAGACCGCGATGGCGTCGAACGCGGCCTCTGGCCCGCGCCCGATACCGCGGAGCGACTGCAGGCGCTCTCGTGGACCACGTGGGCCTACGCGCACCTCCAGTGGGCGATCCGGCTCATGATGTTCGCCGGCCACCCCATGGTGCCCGCAGAGCTGCACCACGCCCCGCTCGAGAAGCACGCCCGCAAGCTTCAGCGCGAGCGCCTCGAAGTTCTCGAGGCGCACCTCGACGGCCGCGACTACATCGTCGGCGACCGCTACTCGCTCGTCGACCTCACGCTGGCCAGCCTGCTGGGCTGGGGCATCTCGATCGGTGTCGACCTCGAAGGCCTGCCCCGCATTTCCGCCTGGCTCGGCCAATGCACCGAAAGGCCTTCGTACCGAGAGATCTACGGCACCACGAGCTAGATCCTCGACAGAGGAGCCGAACCTCGACGAACCCTGGTCCGGTATGCGTCTCTGCGGCTCCGGCCTCATACGATAGGCCGGCTGCCCCGACCCATGCCGGCGTAGGCGCCGAGCTTCGTTTCCCCCGGCGCGGCGTGCGGGTAGCCTCGAAGCGATGTTGCGACGACTGGTGCCCCTCGGATGCGCGACCCTCGCCCTCGCCTGCTCGTCGTCCTCGACGCGACGGCCGCCGCCCCCAGGGTATGGCTATGCTCCACGACCGCACTACGGTGCGCTGCCGCCTCCCGCCCCTGCGGGACCGCCGCTCACGCAGCCGGAGATCCAGGCCGGCGTGAAGCGGGTCCAGCCCGAGATCCACACCTGCTTCGCCCGCACGATGATGGACCAGCGTGGTGCGACGGGACGGGTGGTGGTGCGGTTCGTGATCGAGCCCGCGGGCCGGGTCTCCTCGGTACAGATCCAGCAATCGACCATGGCTGAGCCCATGAATCGTTGTGTTCTCGAGGTGATGCAGCGCCTCACGTTTCGGCCCCATAGCGGACCGCCCCAGGGCGTCGTCTATCCGATGACCTTCAATTGAGCTGCCTCCTCGACGGCGAGGTCGAGGTCAACCGAGCCGGTGCTATCCGAACGGCATTGGCCCTACACACTCACCCGTCGCGCTCGCGCTCTTCGCTGTGAAGCGCGCGGCCCGGCGGTTCGGCTCCCTCAGGGCACGCGGCATCCTCGGGGCACGTCGTCGAAGGCGGCGGGGGCCCGGCTCGAGGCGAAGACGGCATGCTCGGCTCGATCGTAGCGGGCGGTGCCGAGCAGGAGCGCGCTGCCGTCGACATCCAGAACTCCAAGTGCGACGCGTCCGTCGCGCTGCTCGAACATGGCCCAGTTCTCTGCGTCATGCGCGCGTCGCGTCACGTATTCGACGTTGAGCTTTGCGCTCTCGGGCGTGGAGTAGGGGTCGGTGGCGTAATCGAGTTCCAGAGCGTCCGACAGGCGCGCCAAGCGATAGCCGCCGCGGCCCTCGAGGATGTCGAAGCCGCAAAGCCCGACCCAAAAGTCCCGACCGACGGGTCGCGGCAGAATCGTGGTGAGATCGGACGCTACGCTCTCGGCAGCGAGCTTCGTGGCGATGAGCTCGCTGGTACCGATGCGACCTTCGTCGACGTCGATCAGCTCCAGGTAGAAGTTACCTTCGGCCTTCTCTTCGGGATTGTCGTCGGCCGCGAGGAGGACCACCGAAACGCTGCCTCCGTCGAACCGACTCTCGAGGTAGTCGAGTGAGGTGAGCAGCGTGGACTCGTCGCTGGGAAGGGTTCCTTCGTAGGGGAACTCTGCGAGGCCGTCGGCGGCGAACGTGATGCGGTAGCGTGCGTCCTCGGCGACGCGCGACACGCGAAGCTCGAAGGACCGTGGCAGCCCCGACGTGCTGCCTGAGCTGCTGGTGCAGCCGACGAGGGCGAGCACGGAGGGAAGAAGGCCTAGAAGAGCCGAGCGGCGCGATACGGTAAGCAATGAAGCCCTATCGTATCGCGAGACGTTCTTCCGGCAAGGCGAGAGCCCGGTTACAACCTCGAGAAGGCACCGGCAGTTGTGGCTCGAGCTCAGGGACGTAGGTCTGAACTGAGGTCCTCGATGTGGACCGCGAGCAGGTGGGTGCGCAAGTAGTTCCGAAAGGCCGGATGCCAGTAGACATCCGCGTCTACAGAGCGGTCGGTCCCTTTGACGTGGAGCCGGCCGCATTCGAAGCAAACCGAGACAGCCAGCTTCACGTCGCCCTTGGTGAAGAGAAAGGCGTGGTGAGGCTGGTCGCACTTCATGCCGAACCCCGCCGCACGACTTGCCCCCTCGAAGAGAAATGCGTTCACCGCGCGGCGATGCCGCGCCCGCAGCTTCAATCGACCCATCACATCGGGCCGGCTGCCGTCGGCGCCGCCGAGGAGCCAATCAAGACCGTCGTCTGCTCGCCAATCCACGGAGAAGAGCGTGACCTCGTCCGCCTCTTCCATCATGCGACGAACGCGAGACGAGAAGCTCTTCTGCAGTCGCGTCGAGCGGAGGATCTGAGGGAGCCGACCCAAGAAGTCTTCGAGCACGGTAGGCTCCCCGCGATGGAAGGCCGAGTCGGGAAGAAGTGGGGCAAACTCAGGTACCACCCGTGCTGGTCCGGAGGCCGTCAGCGGCGGCGCCGGGACTCCTGAAACCGAGGGTATGACCGTCGGCGACGGCTCCGCAGCAAGGAACGGCCTCGTCTCTGAATCCCTCTCACACCCCGTCAGAAGCAACGCCGCGAGAACCGTCGACCACCACCGCACACCCTAGCGTCCCGCTTGCCCCGTTCTAGGTCAAGCTCGCACAGTGAAGTACGGGAGCGGCCGCAAGCAGCTGAGGTCCACGCTGCCCTCGACGCGGATTGGGCCACGAGGTCGCCGCCCTCATCAACGCCGCGGTGCCTACTATTGCAGCGGCATGTAGATGCAGCAGCGGGAAGCGTGCTCGGGCTTGCCCGAGGCGACGTCGAGCCGCTCGATGACCAGGGGGGCATCCCTCAGCGTCTCGCCGCTCCGCGGCAGCCAGTCGGCGTAGAGTCGACCCACGGTCGCGAACATCTCCGCATCCGACCCGACGTGATCGACCTTGGCCACACGTCCGCCCGGGATGGTGGCCTCGACGATGCCATGGGCGTTGTCGGGAACGGAGCGCGTGCCTCGCGAGACGGCCAGTCCGAATCGGTAGTCTTCTGGGGGCACCTCGCGTGCGTCGTCGTACAGCAGGTTGAAGGTTCGAGACTGTGCAGGTGTGAAGCCGACGGCTTTTCGCCAAGCGATGAACGTCCGCACCGACTGGATGACGAGATGCTGGGGACCCACGTGCATGAGCTCTGCCGTGGCGGTTTCGGGAAACGTTTCAATCGTGACGACGAGGTCGTTCTTCATGGTTCTTCTCCTCACTTGGTTCAGGGGTTCTTCGAAGCACTGGTGCCATTGCGGCCAATCCGGTTCTGCACGGAACGCCGACGGCGTTTGGCCCATGGCCGACTTGAAGGCGCGAGCAAAGGCTTCGTGGCTGCCGTAGCCATTGGCCAAGGCCACATCGAGGACCCGGTCGTCGTGAAACAGCAGTTGCATCGAAGCGCGCTTGAGGCGCAGGAGTTGGGCGAATCGCGCAACCCCGATGCCGAAGATGGCCGAGAACTGCCGATGAAAGTGGTACTTCGAGACGCCCGTTAGTGCGCTGAGCTGGTCGAGGCTTGGCGCCTCGTCGAGGTGTGCCTCGATGTAGGCGACGGCACGCCGCATGCGCGCCAGGTAGGGTTCGATGGGCAGCAGGTTCTCGCTCACCGGATGAACCCTAAGCCATCGCGCGATGGCCGGCCTGACCGGTCTTGCGGTATCTTCCGTGCCGACCTCAGAGCGCGAAGCAGACCGTGGAGGGTTGGGCCAGCCTGCCATCCTCGAGAACCCTCAGATGAGGGATCGGACCGCTCGGCATGCTACATCTAGAGGGTCATGACCCAGCCGGCCCAGGCCAAAGCGACCTACGAGGACGTCCTCGCCAGCCCGCCTCACCTGGTGGCCGAGATCATATCCGGGGTGCTCTACCAGAGCCCACGGCCGGCTATGCCCCACGCGATCGCTTCCGCGGCGATCGGTGAGGAACTGGGCCCGCCGTTCAAACGGGGCAAGGGTGGACCCGGCGGGTGGATGCTCCTGGACGAGCCAGAGCTACACCTCGCAGCCGACATCGTGGTTCCGGACCTCGCAGGGTGGCGGCGGGAAACCCTGCCTGAAGTGCCCGATGCGCCGTACCTCACCGTCGTGCCCGACTGGGTCTGCGAGGTGGCGTCGCCGTCCACACGGTCGCTTGACCGCGGCGCCAAGCTCGAGGTCTACGAGCGCGAGGGCGTGCCCTGGATCTGGATGGTCGAGCCGCTCGATCGGCTGCTGGAGGTGTTGGCTCTCGATGGCGACACCTACCGGATCGTCGAGCGTTACGTCGGCGATGCCCCCGCGCGGGTGCGCCCTTTTGATGCCATCGAGCTGGATGTGTCTGCGCTCTGGGCACGCTGAAGTCTCTGGCTCCAGGCGCCAATACGCCGAACCAAGGGCCTCTTGCGTGGCCTCCCGTGGTCGTCACCGGATCCTGCCCGCGCTCGGGACGGCGTTCTCCTCGGGCTCGTCCGGGGTGACCACGCGAACCCGCCCGTCGCCGATTGCTCGCAGCAGCCTCAGCGGTCAAGTCCGGCTTCGGCGTAGAGCTCGTCGACAGAGAGTTGGTAGTCGATGGAGGTGAGGCACGCGTGGTTCCCCGCCTGGAAGGTCTCGTTCTGCCAGTTGTCCCCAGACCTTCGCCAGACCTCCACGAGCTTCCGATCCTGAGCGACCAGCACGTACTCCTGCAGCGACGCGAGCTGTTGGTAGTAGAGACGCTTCTGCTCGCGGTCGTAGCGTTCAGTACTGGGGCTCAGCACCTCCACCACGATGAGAGGATTAACGATGTGGCCTGGGGCCGAGTCTGCACGCTCGACCGGATCGCAGAGCACCGTGAGATCGGCATAGGTGTAGACATCCGCCGCTTCGATCGCGATCTGCAGGTCCGAGGAATAGGTACGGCATGGCTGACCACGTAGGTGACTTCCAATGAGCATCGCCAATGCGTTGGTGAGCGCCGCATGCTCAGGTGACCCGCCGGCCATCGCATAGATCTCGCCGCTCACGTACTCGTGCTTCACGCCGATGCTAGCCGCCTCGAGCTCTGTGTATTCCCGCACCGTGTAGCGGGGGCGAAGAGCAGTGCCCATGAGGAGATTCTAGCACGCCGTCCGTGATGGCTGTCGCGACTTGACCGTCGACCGGCACAGCGCTCGCGTGACGAGGTTGGCCGGCTCAATCGAGCTCGGCGACGACGCAGTGCAGGTATTCTTCGAGGTTGGTATAGCCGTCGCCGTCGGTGTCGTCGTTGGCTCCGGTCTCGACGCCCCCGAACATGGTACTCTCCCAGTCGTCGGCCATGCCGTCACCGTCGGCATCGATGGGCACCGAGCTCATGGCGGCGAGGCTCGGCCAGCCACCAACGTCGTTGGGGTGGTCGACGAAGCCGCCGGTTCCGGCGATGACGTCGTTCACCACGCGCGCGTCGACGGCGTCTCGTGCCAGGCTCGCCCCAGCGTTGTCGAGAACGCCGGCTCTGACGTCGCTCGCCGACATCGTTGGAATCCCTTTCAACGGGTAATCGAAGGGCTCCGTCGACTGCCAGCTCACGGGGGCCGGCTCCGTCATGTAGTTGCCACATCCGCTCGAACATCCGATGGCGTCCCACTCGGGATCGGTGCTCGACATTCGCTTGAGGTTGATGTTGCCTCGCGCGTAGGCGGTGATGCCGTCGATGATGGCGATCGGGTACCGGGTGGTCGACGAGTCGGGGCCGGTCAAGTGCAGGTTGTTGATGAAGTTCACCCGCACCGGCGTGCCGTCGAATCCGATGTTGCTGCCGAAGGCGCCGTAATTGTAGACGACGTTGTTGACCAGCTCGAACTCGGAGCCCCCACCGACGCTGCCCCCGATGAGCGGGTTGCGCTGGTTGTTGTGAGCGAAGAGCGTGTTGTAGAAGGTCACCCTCGTGGTCCCGTTCCCGATGAGCGGACCCATGGAGTGGGGGCCAGGGTAGCCGGCGCTGTTCGGGTCGGTGGTGTAAGCGTGGGTGCTGTTGTAGAGGGCCTCGGAGAGAATGCAGCTCTGGAACGTCATGTCCGTCGGCCCGTAGGGGTTGATGAGTTCGTCGGTGCTCCACGAGAAGCTGCAGTGGTCGAAGATGAAGCTCGACCCCGTGTTGAGGAGGAGAAGGTTGTCCCCGTTGACCTCCGGCGCCTGGCCGGGCCCCCTCCGGAAGCGCAGGTGGCGAATGATGACGTTGCTGCCGACGACCCGCACCAGGGTGTCGCGGGTCGTACCTTCATTGATCTTGAGGGTGATGCCCCCGCCACCATTCCTGAAGGCCGTCTCGCCGGCGATGGTCTTGTCCGAATCGATGTCGACGACGCTCTGCAGGTTGATCGTGCCCGCGACCTCGAAGATCACGTAGGCGGGGCCGTCGGCTTCAACCGCCGCCCGGAAGCTTCCCGGACCGTCGTCGTCGAGGTTGGTGACCTTTCGCACTTCGCCTTGTCCGCGCGCTCCGGTCGCGCCCCGGCCGAAACCCTCCGCGCCGGGAAAGGCGAAGACCTCGTCGTGCACGGGGTTGCAGTCGAGCGGTGTGCCCCCGCCCGACGACGTCGTGCCTCCGGTGCCGCTCTCCGTCGACGTCGAGCCGCCGGTGCTCGTTGCGCTCTGTCCCCCGGCCCCTGCAACCGCACCGGCTGTCGTCCCGGTGGCCTCATCGGAGCCGCAGGCGGTGAAGGCGAGCGCGGCCACGGCGAAGGTGGCGAGTCCAAGACCATAAAGGGTTCGAAAGCGAAGGCTCATCTCATTGTCTCCTGTCGTCGTATCGTCACCCGTCCATGGGGCGCACAAGTCGTCGGCCTGCCCGCACGACGTAGTCGGCGATGGCGTCGGCGGCGGCGGCGCCGCTCTTGCCGGTGGCCAGGCTCATCTCCGAGTCGCTCATGAGGGCGAAGCGCGCCACCAGGGCCGACATCGCGTGAATCGCGAGGCGCGCGTCCCCCTCTGCGACCTGCAGGTGTGGGCGGAGCGCTTCCACCGCGTGCTCGGCCATGCTTCCCATGAACTCTCGTTGTCGCGTCGGGTGGAGCTCGCCGCGTTTCGAGGTGGACGCGACCCGCAGCCGAAGCAGTCCTCGCTCCTGACGGGCGAAACGAAACATCTGGTCCACGGCTCGCTCGACGAGCTCGCGGCCCTCGTACCGACCTACGTCGTCGATCAACCGAGATCCCAGCTCGCCGAGCCGCTCGTAGTACCCGTCGAGACTCGCCTCGACGAGGTCGTCCTTGGTGGCGAAGTAGTAGTGCAACGTGCCCAGGCTCACCCCCGCCCGTTCGGCAACCGTGCGGAGAGAAGGCATCTTGGGATCTCGTTGTTCCTCGAGCACGCGGAGGGTTGCGCTGAGGATGCGCTCGTAGGTCTCGGCCGAGTCGGCCTCTTTGGGTCGCGGCATTCGAGGCCTCAGTTTCGCACGAGTGCGCGCCAGCCCAGTACCAGCTCGTCGTCCGGCCCGTACTGTCGCATGGAGGGCGCACCCCCGCCTAGGAGCCGAATCGGACAACAACCGACAGGCTCCCTCCGACGGCTCTCGGCCAGCCGGGCTCCGATCGACAAAAGCGTGCGCGTCCCCCCTACAGCTTTCGCAACGGGAACCATCGCGTGGCACCCTCGGCGTATGATCAGCGATGCTCGGCCCCGTATCGTCCGGCGCCCCGTCGAAGGGCGGCGATGGGCGAACTCTGTCGCGATGGCCATCCTCGTCTCGGCATGTGGCGGGTCGAGCCCAGCCCCGAGGGGCCATTCGCCGTCCCCCGCGCCAGCGACCGCGGAGCGGCCTGCTGCCACGACAGCCGTCGAAGCAGCTCCCTCACGGAGCGACCTGGCGCTCGCCTGGAAGTTGCCCTGTGAGAAGTCGTCGCCGGCGGCTCCAGATAGCAGCCATTGCAACGTGCACGACCAGTCACCGACGCCCGACGGCGGCACGATCATCGCGGGAGAGGTGTGGGGCAGCGTGCGGGTCGGGAGCCACACGTTGGTATCGAGAGATATGTCGGCGGCGCTCGTCGTGCGGCTCGATAGGAGCGGCGCGGTCGCGTGGGCCCGGTCCTACGGACGCGCATGGCACAACCAGTTCGACCACGTGGAAGTTGGATCGGACGGCTCGATATGGGCAACGGGAATCGCGGCCAATGGCTTTCATCCCACCCTCCCGCGACGCCCTGACCCGTCCGGCGCCGGTGATGACGAGCGACCCATCATCGCCAAGCTCACCCCGGCGGGTGAGATCGAGTGGGTGAAGGACGCGCAGGATAGGCCAGCCGACCTGCTCGCGACCGACCGCGGCGTACTCCTCGCCTTTCAATCAGGCAAGGTCCTTCGGTTCCCCTTCGACAAACCGGGACCCGAGACGCTTCTCGAGCTCGACCTCGCGGAGGCACGCCGCGCGTCGGGCACTGTCGGTTCCGACGAGCTGAGACTCGACCCCGCAGGCCTATGGGTCCTCCAGAGCAAGCGAGCAGGAAAGATGACCGAGGCCCAGTTGCTGCGCTACGCGTGGGGCGCCACGAAGCCGACGACCACCAGCCTCGGTGAAACGACAATCCCCGTCTCCCCCGGATGGTGCATGGTGGCGCATGCGGGCGACGTCTACCTAGCTGGCACCGAGGCGAGCCCGGACCGGTTCGCGAGGTGGTTTCGCGTGTCGCCGACCGGACGCATCATGTGGCGCTGGGAGACGACGCTCGGCCCCATGAGCTCCAAGAGTTACAGCCTCGAGATGTCGCACATGGCTGTGCAGGGGGATCGCGTGCTGACCCTCTTCACCCACGGGGACGATGAGGCGTCGCTGGCGGGGCTCGACCTCGAGCCCGCCGGCGTGCTCGCGGGCGCAGCCCGGGGCGCCGTGGTGCTCGAGCTGAGCGCTACGGCAGGGAAGCCAACCGCCGTGCACACCGTTTCCGACGCTTGTGCCGCCGCGAGTGTCGGCGGCTCGCCTCCCGACTACGCAGGCTTCGGCCGCACCTCGGGTCGCTTGGTCGCACCGGTCGGATCGAGCCAGTGCGAGGAGCCCGGCGCAGCTTTCGCGTTCGAGTGGCAACCAGCTGCTCGCGAAGTCGATCGCCCACGATGATGGCAAGCGTGGGCGCGCGCTAGCGCTTGCGGTCGGGGGCGCAGGTCGACACCCCCGCGCCCACGATGGTCTGGGGGTGGAGCGCTACGACCTTGGTCTCGTTGGAGTCGGGGTCGTAGCGGTGCACCTTGGTGCCGCGGCGAAAGCCTGGCTCGCCGGTGAAGATGAAGAACCGGCCGCCCCACCACGCGACAGCCAGCGACGATGAGCCGGTGCCCGCGCGGAGCGGCGTGCGCTCGACGAACTTGGCATTCGTGCCGTCGATCTGAAGGAGCGTGCCGCCTACCCCACTGTGATTGAAGGCGTAGCCGTAGAGCGGTCCGTCACCGGTCGGGGTGAGCTCCATGCTGCTGCCGGGGCTCTCGTGGTAGGCACTGACCCGCTCGAGCTTCCAGGTGTTGGTGTCGATTCGAGCCAAGCCAGCTGAAGGGCCCGACGCGGGAATGTGGGTCACGTAGAGCGACTCACCGTCGCCGTTCTTGGCGTACCCCATACCGAAGAGCCAGAAGCCATGCTGTCCCGGTTTGAAGGGGGTGAGCTTGCAGCTCGCGTCGTTGAGGCTCACCTCGGCGAGCTGCCCGTTCTGCAGCAGCACCTGGGCCGAGCCCTTGGTGTCGACCGCCATCGAGAAGGGGGTCGCCCAGCTCGGCGCCGGGCAGTTGAGCCGGCCGCGAACCTCGAAGGTGTTCTTCTGCGGCTGGTAGGCGACGATGTTGTTCTCCGCCGTCACCAGGTAGATGGCGTTGCACTCCTCGGGCGCCTCCTCGACCTCGAAGTCCTTCTCCGGCTCGGGCTCGGGATCCGACGGGACCGGCTTCGGCGGCTGGAACTCGGCCCCCACCGTGGCCTCGACTTCGGCCGGAGGCGGTGGCGGCAGGGCCGGGCGCTCTCGTAGCACCGGATCCCAGTAGGTGGGGATGGGCGTGAGGAAGGGACCGCAACCGACGCCGAGGAGCGTAGCTCCGATGATCAGCCATGTGGAGGTGCCGCGCGCCATGTGCCCGCCCGAAACATAGCCACCGTGGCGCGACTTGGCCCGCGATAGCAAGGCAGCGTCAGCGGATCCGCTGGATGCGCACCCTGGCCACCGCCGGGCCTCCCGGGAAGATACGGTCGTGCGCCACGGCGATGGGTTCGAGCGGGGATTGCTCATCGTTGTCTGGACTGAACGCTACATCGTCTCGCTCGGTTCCCGCGTCGTAGACGAAGAGGTCGAGCTCGATGAGGTCGTGCCAGGCGTTCTGGCCCTCGTCCCAGAGCTCCACCCCGTCGATGCCCACGAACCAATCCGGGCTCGGCGCCACCATGCTCGCAAAGCTCAGCTTGGTGTGGTCGGTGTCGGTCACGATGCTGGTCGTGACCGAGCCCGTGGGGTCGATGGACTCGGCGCCGCAGACCTCATCGGCCGCCACGCCCGTCCTGAGCCGATCCGCGACGTCGTTCTGCACGATGCCGATGTCGCCCTCCTCTGCGAGCAGCTCCATGCCCTCCGACGCGAGCCCCCCTTGGGCGAAGATGCGGTAGCGGTCGTCGTGCACCGCCCCGTAGAGGGTGCTGAAGTGGGCCGGCTCGGGCACGGCGACGCCTTGGCGCTCCGCCGTCCACAGCCCGACGAGCTCGATGTCGAAACAAGCGCCCCCATCGGGTGCGCGGCACGTCTCGGTGGGGCCTGGGTTGTTGCACTTGCCCTTGCACCCAGGCGCCGCCAGCGTGGCCAGAACCATCGCCAGGGCCGTCGCTCGTCGCTCCAGCGTCATGTTTCCTCCCGCGCCACGCACCCGGGGACCATACCCCGTCGGCGACGCCGCGGTGACGCGGCCACGGCAGGATTTTGTCCAGGGATCCGGGTGGAGATCAGATGATCCATCTATCGACGCCCTGCGCTTCATGGAGTCTGGGCACTTAGCTTTTCCTACATGGTGGCATGGTGTGTGAATACAAGGCGGGCGAGAGAACAGGATCACCATGACTGCCAGCCGCCTCCCACGCCTCGCCGCCCTCACCAGTCTCGCCGCTCTGTTGGGGATGGCCGCCTGCCAAGACGACAGCGAAAGCCAGACCGAGTTCATCGAGGCGTCGACGTATCTTCAGTGTGGGGAAGGGTACGATAACACCAGCGAGTTCTGGTACAAGTGGGCCGAGAACGGCATCTGGTGCGACGCGGTCGCGCTCGACGGCGACACCGTCAATGTGGTCGAGGACCGCTACCCGGGTCTCGTGGTCGACGGGAAGAGCACCACTTGGCTGTTCCACCGCAAAGCCATCGTCAAGAAGCTCGCCAAGGTCATCACGGTCGGTGCACAGCTGAGCCTGGAGGAGACCGGCCAGCTCGAAGCCTTCGACGAGGCCGAGGTCGCCGCCTTCACGCGCAGCATGGTCGCGCTCGCCGGCGCCACCAGCAAGATGGGCCAGTACAAGCTCATCGACGACAAGCTCTACCTTCGGCGCTCCGCCGACGGCCGTCACCACGGGATCATGCACATCCCAGACGAGACCTTCTCGACCGAGGTCTTCGACAGTCCCGTGGGCTGGGATCTCGTGCACAACATCGACTTCGGCGCCGCCCTCTTCCAGCAGAGTTGGGCGCTTGCCGTGCGCAAGGCCGACGAAGCCCCTTGCATCACGGGCGAGGTGGGCAGCGAAGACTACCTGCTCAACATCGCGCGCTCCGCATTCTCCATCTACGACGGAGGCTCGGACAGCGACGTCTGCCGCTGGGTCGAGGACCGCACCGACGCCGATGCCGACTTCAACCGTTGGTACACCTGGGAGATCGACGACAAGAAGCTCACCGTCGACTACGCCACGGCCCTCCCCGACGTGGCGGACATCGACTTCGCCGGCATCCTCGGCCGCACCTCGGCCCTCGACGGCTTCACCTGTGGCGACAGCATGGTGCGGGGCGACGAGACCTGCGACGACGGCAACACCACCTCCGGCGATGGCTGCGATGAGAACTGCACCGTCGAGACCGGCTACACCTGTCAGTACGAGCCGAGCATCTGCACCACGGTCTGCGGCGACGGCGTGATCTCGGCCGGCAGCGAAGCCTGCGACGACGGCAACACGTCCGCGAACGACGGCTGTAGCGCTGGCTGCCAGATCGAAACCGGCTACGCCTGCTCTGGCACCCCGAGCAGCTGCAGCTCCACCTGCGGCGACGGCGACGTGGCCGCAGGGGACGAGGGCTGCGACGACGGCAACACCGCGAGCGGCGACGGCTGTAGCGCCAGCTGCCAGGTCGAGCCCGGCTACACCTGCGGCGGCGACCCGAGTGTCTGCGTCACCGAGTGCGGCGACGGCCAGGTCAACGGCGACGAAGAATGCGACGACGCCAACGTGCAGAACGGTGACGGTTGTGATGCCGGCTGCGGCATCGAAGATGGTTACGCCTGCTCGGGTCAGCCGAGCGTCTGCGGCCCCAAGTGCGGTGATGGAGTGGTCGCCGAAGGCATCGAGGCGTGCGACGACGCCAACGAGGTGAGCGGCGACGGCTGCAGCGCAAGCTGCCAGGTCGAGCCCGGCTTCGAGTGCGGAGGGGCCGCGCCGTCGAGCTGCTCGGCCGTCTGCGGTGACGGCCAGATCGTCGGCGACGAAGAATGCGACGACGACAACCTCTCCAGCTTCGACGGCTGCAGCCAGACCTGCCGTGTCGAGACGGGTTACAGCTGCAACGGCGAGCCCAGCGAATGCCGCAAGAGCGACGACGAGCCCCCCCCGGGTGGCCAGGGTGAGGGTGGCATGGGCGGTGGCCGCAACCCCGAGCCGCCGACGCCCGGCGAGGGGCGTGACCCGGAGACGGAGAAGCCCGAAGGCCACGACCCCGAGGGTGAGAACCCCGAGCTCAACGGCAACGACGCCCCGCGCCGCAGCGGCACGAACGAGAGCGCTGCCACCTGCAGCTACGGTGGTGGCCCCGCCCCGACGGCGCCCGGGGGACTGGCCGCCTTCGGGCTCATGCTCGCCGCGGCACTGCGCCGTCGACGACGCGCCTGAGTCCCTTCGCGGTCGCGCCCGGACCGGGCTCGACCGCGCACCAAATCGAGCTACCATCGCCGCGTGTGGACGCGTCGACAACGGCGATGGATCTTCGCTGCCGCTTGCGCGAGCGGGGGCTGCACGGCCGAGGAGCCTCCGGTCGAGCGCTGTCGTCCCGGCATCGGCGTCACCGGATCGCCCCGCACGATGGCCGAGGCGGTGGCGCTCATGGACTCGCTCCCCAAGCCGACGCCGGTCGAGTGCTTCATCGAGAGCCTCAACCGGCCGCTCTACGCAGAGGCGACGTCCAGCATCGTCAGCGCCCAACCGGCCGCGGGCCGGCGTAGCCCCCGTGTGTTCACCTTCCACGGGCCGCTCATCCTGTCGTTCACCGTCGATGGCGAGGGCCGCGACCTGGTCGAGCTGAGCGAGGCCACGGTGAGCAACCACACCACCAAGGGCGAGATCGCATTTCCCATCGAAGGGGCCGTCACGCTTCAGGATGCCTTCGACCAGGTGGCGCTCGAACCTGGGCCGCCGGCCACGAGCTGCGGTTTCTGCCATCGCGAAGAGACCACCTCTTCCCTCTACGACGGCGCGGGCTTCTCGTCGCTCGCGCTGCGCCCCATGCCCGAGACCCTGGTCCCCATCGAGCGCCTCCAGCAAGAGCACGAGGCCTGCGACGCGACCACCGAGCCCGAGCGATGTCGCTACCTCGACGCCCTCGTCGCCCCCGGCCCCCTCGTGCATCAGGCCTTCCCCGAGGCCTACCCAACCCTCAGCGATTGACCTCGGTGACGTAGCGACGCGCCTCTATGAGCCGGCGTGGGTTCCGGCTAGGTCATTTGGGTGAAGGAAAAGCACGTCCGCATCCGCATCGAGCAGTGCCTCGCCTTGGCCAAGGCCTCCAACTGTCCTCGCCGCAAGTTCGGTGCACTGCTGCTCGATCCAAGCCGCAACGTGATCCTCATGGACGGCTACAACGGAGGGCCGCGCGGGGGAGGCCACCTCTGCGGCGGAGACGCGTGCTTGCGAGACACCATGGGGATCAAGTCGGGCACCCGCATGGAGATCGGCTGCCATCACGCAGAGATGAACGTCATCTGCAATGCCGCCGCGAATGGAGTGGCCACCAAGGGCGGCTGGATGATCGTCACCGGCGAGCCCTGCCTCATGTGCGCCAAGCTCATTCACCACGCGGGAATCGCCCGCGTGCTCGTGGTCGACGGTGGCTACGCGGGTGAAAACGGCGTCCAGTATCTGCGCGATCACGAGGTCGAGGTCGTCCCCGTCGAGGGCCCGCGCGACCCGCGGTCCATAGCCGTCGAAG
>JAUHZF010000561.1 GCA_030426145.1 Polyangia bacterium | reverse complement strand
GGGCTCTCACGGCGGGGCGCTATTCATCGCCATGGAGCTCGTGGAGGGCCGGACGCTGCGCGACTGGCTCGACGAGGAGCGCACCGAGGCCGAGGTCCTCGCCGTCTTCGAGCAGGTCGGAAAGGGGCTGTCGGCGGCCCACGCGGCGGGCATCGTGCACGGAGACGTCAAGCCCGCGAACGTGCTGCTCGGAGACGACGGCCGCGCGCGCGTCACCGACTTCGGGCTGGCGCGCAGCGGCGGAGATGACATCGCCGGCCGCGCCGACCTGACCGAAGGTGCGAGCGTCGTGCTCGACGGTCGCATCGTTGGAACGCCGGCCTACATGGCGCCAGAACAGCTGGCCGGGGCGGCAGCGACACCAAGCAGCGACCAGTACGCCTTCTGCGTCGCGCTGGTGGAAGCGCTGACCGGCACACGACCCTTCAGCGCCGACAGCTTGGAGGACTTGGTCGCCGAAGCCCCCGAGCGACGTTGGACGGCTCCGACGGGGTGGCCCCGCGCGCGCGCCCAGGCCTTGGCTCGAGGTTTGGCCAACACGCCCGACGGCCGCTTCGGGTCGATGGAGGCGCTCCTCGACGCGCTGCGGGTCCAGCCCCGTGCCCATCGCCCCGTCGCGATCGGGTTTGGGCTCGCGGCAGGGGTCGCCGCGTTGGCCATGGCCATCGCGGGCCAACCGGAACCGTGCCGGGCCGGGGATACCCTGGCCGCAGAGACCTGGAACGATGCGCGCCGTCATCAGCTCCAGCAGCGCTTCAGCGCCGAGGCTTCAGCGCTGGCCGACGGCACCATGGCCGAGCTCACGCGAACACTCGACGACTGGCGCGTCCGTTGGACCGGTCGGCATCGCGAGCAGTGCCTGGCAGAGCGCGACGGCGGCGACGCCCAGGTCGCCCTCGCCACCCAGACCTGCTTGCGGCGCCAACGCCGTGAGGTCGACGCGCTCCTCGACGCCTTTTCGCGAGGAGGTCCGAGCACGGTGGCACGGGTCCCCGAAGCGCTCGCAGCGCTTCCCTTGCCCGAAGCCTGCGACGGAACCGAGGCGGCGCTCTCGTCGAGCGAGGCTGCTGCGCTCGACGGCTTCGAGGAGGGTATGGCGCAAGCGAGAGCTGCGCTCGCGACGGGTGACTACGCAGAGGCCGAGTCATCATCGTCGCGCATGCTTGCGCAGGCGGCGCGGGCCGAGCACGACGCGTCCCGCGCCCAAGCGGCCCTCGCGCTCGGCGAAGCCGAGCTACGGCTCGGGCGCTATGACGAAGCCGAGCGCACGACCTTGGACGCGCTGTGGGCTGCGCGACGTGCCGGCGACGAGCCGACCGCTGCCCTCGCCTGGCTGCAACGGGCTGCCATCGCCGGGACCTCGGGGCGCGACACCTTCACCGAGGAGGCGTGTCAGCACGCGGCCGCGGTCGCGTCCCGTCTGGGGCGCCCGCGGGTGGAGGCCCGGATCCACAACGCCCTCGGCGTGCTCTACACGAACCTGGGTCGCTACGACGAGGCGAAGCGAGAGCTGGATGCAGCGCTTCGGCTCCGCACCGAGGTCCACGGCCCGGACCACTCCGAAGTGGCGCGCACCCTCACCAATCTGGGCAACCTCGCACGTAGCCGGGGCGATCTGCTCGCGGCCCGCCGCTACCACGAGCGCGCTCGGGCGATCGACCGGGCGCGCCTCGGTGAAGACCACCCCAACGAGGCTCGCCACCTGCACAACCTGGCGCGGCTGACCCTTCTCGAAGGCGACGCAAAGCGCGCCGAGCAGCTCTACTTGGAGGCCTTGCGCCGCAAGGAGAAGGCCCTCGGCGCCCAGCACCCGGAGGCCGGCCTCACCCACAACAGCCTGGGACTGCTCTACGCGCACATCGGCGACGCCGAACGCGCGCGCCGTCACTACCGCCGCGCCATCGATCTGCTGAGCCCGTCCCGCCCGCGAGACGCAGACGTCGCTCGCGACAACCTCGATCGCCTCGCATCCACGAAGCCCGAGAACACGACCGCCGCCCACCGCGTGGCGCCCGCTCCCGCGCCATCTCGGCCTTCGGCCGCACTCAGGCCCTCGGTCGTCCCGGCCGCACCGGTGATGCCCCTCTCCGCTTCCAAGGCGCCGCCCCCGCCGTCGGTCGCCCCAGCACCCAAGCCGCGCCCCCCGGCCCCCAAGCCACCTCCCGTCGCGCCTCCGCCCGTTGGCGGGAGTTACATGCCGGGGCAAGCCTGGGACTGAGGAGCGAAGCCGAGGTTCCAGGTTCGAGGTTCCAGGTTCCAGGTTCGAGGTTCCAGGTTCGAGGTTTGAGACCGAGCACGAGCACGAGACCGAGCACGAGACCACACAGAGAAAACTGCCGCTTTTCACAAGAAAGTGTGCGCCAGTGCGGACCGTCTCGCGTTGGCAGGTCATGACCCGACTCGATCTGTCTCGCCGTAACCTCCTGCTCGCCTCTGCGGGCCTGCTCGTCGGCTGCCAGCGAAGCGCCAGCGGCGGTCCCCCGGTGACGCGCACGGCTTATGCCGCCAAGCCCGCTGCCCCGAGCGTGCTCACCGCAAGGCCAGCGGCTGGGCCTGCGCCGACCCCGAGCTGCCATGTGACGGCGGCCAACATCGAAGGGCCCTTCTACAAGGCAGGAGCTCCGGAGCGTGCCCGCCTGGTGCAACGACAGCGTGGCGTGCCTCTGGTGATCGAAGGGGTGGTGCGGGATGCCGACTGTCAGCCCATTCCCGGTGCTTGGCTCGACGTGTGGCACGCCGACCACGACGGTGCCTACGACAACGACGGGTTTGGACTTCGCGGACGCCTCCGCGCGGACCGCGGGGGGCGCTATCGCCTCGAGACCATCGTGCCCGGCCACTACCTCAACGGGCCTACCTACCGACCGGCGCACATTCACGTGAAGCTGTTCGCGCCAGGCTTCTCGCCGCTCACGACCCAGCTCTACTTCCCCGAGGATCCCTACAACGAAGGTGATCCTTTCATCGTCGACTCGCTCGTGATGGCGGTGGACCAGAGCCGAGGTCGCCGGGAGGGCCACTTCGACTTCTCGCTCGCCAGCGCCTGAGCCGCGCGAGCACGAGCACGAGCACGAGCACGAGCACGAGCACGAGCACGAGCACGAGCACGAGCACGAGCACGAGCACGAGCACGAGACCGAGCACGAGACCGAGCACGAGACCGAGCACGAGACCCGAGACCGACCTCGGCTCTAGAACACCACCCGCAGTGTGCCGCCGCCTGCGACCATCATGCCGTCGGCGCGGTAGTCGCCCACGAAGTCGGCCGGGTTGTCCTTGAGGGTCACCCGTTCCGGCAAGAGGGAGAGCGCGGCGTGCGCGTCGAAGTGAAGGCTGCCGGGTAGCTCGTCGAAGGGTCGGTTGAGGATGGCACCGAACCCGAGCGAGATGACGTGGCGATCGGTGTCGATGAGGTTCGTCACCCCCGTCTGATCGGGCACTGGGCTGCGCTCGTAGGCATAGCCGGTTCGGAGCGGGAGCTCGAAGAGGGGCCGGTCCTTGCCGTGCACCTCGCGCACCGCACCGGCGCCGATCTTCCGGACCTCGAAGCCGACGCGTGGCACCCAGGTATCACGGAAGTTCGGCGGCACGGGGATGGTCGGCGCAGGCTCTTCGGGCAGCTCCACCGGGGTTCCGGGCGGCGGATCGAGGTCGAGGCTCGCCGCGATCTGCGCGGTGGGGCTCTTGTAAGCCGACCAGTTCATCCAGGTCACGTCGAGGTTCGCGGTGAAGCCCTCGAAGTGGGAGAACGACACCCCCATCGCGAGCTGCTGCGGCGTGAAGGCGGCGATGGTCTTGGCCTCGAGCTCGTAGAGGAGTGGGATCTCGATGCCCGCGAACTCCACCACCCCGTCGAGCAGGGCATCGAGCTGCAAGTCGAGGTTGCTCTGACCGCGGTAGGTCACGCCGAGCGCACCCCACCCTTCCCAGATGAAGCGGACACCCGCGTGGGGAAAACGCACCGCGGTGAGGTCGGCGTCGACCTCGTGTTCGAGCGCGCCCTCGTGCGCGAGCTCGTGGCGCGGCGCATCATTGCGCTGCCGGCGGGCAGCCGCGTCCGGGAAGTGCACGTGGCCACGACGCCGGCGCTGGTGCAGGCCGAGGCGCAGGAGCTGGCGC